>JAZRUK010000001.1:0-42932 GCA_045652525.1 Candidatus Gastranaerophilaceae bacterium
CCGCTTGTATTATATACATAGTTAGCTATCTCTGCTAATTGTGCCATACTTGCCATTTTATCTGTTCCACCACATAATTCTACAGCACCTGCCCAATAGTCGTTAGTACCGTAGTTAGGGTTCATACATTTTATTCCATAATCAGACATAAATTTTTGATCTTCTGGGTCAGTAGAAGTTCCATCACTTTGGCAAGCATTCCAAGTGTGTGGCGTAGGTTTCTGTGGTGCCATAGCTAAACAAACGCCATTAACCTCTGCAAAACACCCACTACCTAATTTAGTAACATTTATACTTCTCAAATCTTTAGCTGATTTATTAGGCGATTTAAACCCATTAGTATCATAAAGAATAGCAAGAGCAGTAGTACCTAAAGAAACAGAACCTTTTTTACCATCAGACCCACCTGAGATATTAACAATCTGATTAGAATAAGGATCTTGCTTAGCATCTTTGTTATATGCAATTAACGCAGAAACACCATTAGCAAATTGAACACCAATTACATTAGATTCTTGCCAATCTTTTTGACCAAAGTTTTTAGCTTTAGTAACTGTAGTCATATCAACAGCTTCAGCATTATCACCCCAGAAAACTTCATTTTCAAAACAATCCATAAGTTTATCGTTAGCACAAGTCTTAGTAATCTTAATATGTTTCTTTAGTTCATCAACAAAACTTTCAGTAGAAGAATGTCCTGCTAAAGTCATCTGACTATTCATAACTTTAAGAGCTTCACCAAGCTTTCTTTCAAAAGTAGTAGCTGCAGTATTAAAACTTCTTTCTTGATAATCCGCAACAAGAGTTGGAATAGTCATAGCAGCTACTACACCAATGATACCGAGTGTGATTAAGACCTCAGCTAAAGTAAACGCCGAAAGTCTTGCTAGGAGAGCGTTTCTACCCCCCCCCCTAATGGCTTAAAGCCTTGTGTAACAATGTTTTTCATCTTTTTCTCTCCTTATGTAAATTACGTTTAAAGTATAACATTTTTTTGAGGTATTTGCAATATAATTTTGTTATTCATCTATAGTTGGTGTATTTAAGCTAATTTTACCTTTGGTTAGTTCTCTTACGTGTGTTACAAAGCTTTGAGGATAAGAATAGTATTTTTCTAATTTTCTTTCCCTGATAATTTCATTGATTTTATTAACGTAATTTTGTAAATTTTGAAGCGCATTATTCTCTTTATTAACCCAAAAGATAAAAGCTTTATCTTTTTTGTGTTTGTTGCAGTCATTACACAAAATCATTAAATTTTCTGGAGAATCTGGACCACCTTTACTTCTTGCCACCATATGATCAACGGAGGCTGATGCTCTTGCAAATGTATAATTGATTACGTCACGCAATCTGGACTCTGTATCTCTTGCATATTCAGCTGGAGGGTTCAAAAGCGATTGTAGCATTGAATTTGTCCAAATTGTTTCTTTAATGTCTAACAGTTTTGATCTATCTTTGGAATTGTTAATTGTTGCTAGTGTTGGGTTATAAATATCAAAATATTCATCTACAGTGATAACTTTTTCAATATTTGAATATTTATCACCAACGCTTGCTAAGTATTCTTTATATATGCATTGATCATACAAAGAGGTTTTTGGATCTTCTATTTTTGTTTTTGCAAAATTTTCAATTTCTTTAAATGCATTTGTCAATTTTCTATTATAAATATCCACTAATGATGTATACATCAAATCTTCTGAAATATTAGGAAAATGTTCTAAAATTATATCAAAACATTCATATACGGGTTTAAATAAATCTTTGATATGTTGAGGATATTTGTGAATAATATTTTGTAATTCGTGAATATCTTTTGCATTAGCAATTTCTTCTCGGATATTTTCTTTTTGTTCATAAGGAATTGTTATTGTACTGCATCCTGCACAAGGGATTCCTTCTTCATTGGCCAAATCGAATTTTGCGTATATAGCTTCTGAATTAAAGATATCATTTTTAATTTTTTCGAATTCGGGTGATGTAATTTTAGAGAAGTTTACATTATTTTTAGTAATAGCTTCTGCAGCATATTTTACTTTAATTACGTGGTCTTTTAGTTGAGAATCGAAATATGTAGAATTATACAGATCTTCAAAATATCTAGCCAAGTTTTCTGCAGATTTTTCTGGAGGTAAAGTCCAGTCAACAATTGTGGATTTTGATTGTGTGCAACCTTTGCAGGTAGCGACAGGTTCTTCATTATATCGTGCATTATCTGATTTTAACATCTTAAAATCTTTAACAGAGTTTAAGAATAATTTATTTAAAAAGATTTCTATACGTTCTTCTGGAGTTAGGTTTTGTACACCTTTAGCTGAAAAACAGAATCGGTCAAGCATCATTTTTTTAAGAGATTCATTAATCAAATGGTATAGTTCATTTTTTGCGGGAGTTTCCAAAGATAATATAATTTTACCTATGTTTTCTTTAGTTTCGTTATAGTTTATTTCGTTGTTCAAATGTGCATTTAAATTTTTAGTTATTTCTTTTGCTTTCTCTTTATCTTCAGAACTAAAATTGTTGTCGTAAGTGAATTTTTTAACGGAAATTTTTAGCTTAGTTATTTCCTGTTGCTCTAAAAAATTCAAATTCTTATGTATCAAACCTAAAGTAATATTTGCAGGCATTTCAGGTCTTTTTACTGTAAAATCGTTTATTTTTTCGACAACGCTCTGCATGTTTTTTGGTACATATTGTTTATTTTTTGCGATAAGATTTGCTAAATCTTGCGCAGTATCACATTTTGTTTGCTTGATTTCTTCTAATTTTTCTTCCGACATCATTTCCACGCCGCAAGTTGGACAATGAAGTGGTTCAGTAAAACGCAATTTAACTCTTAGAGATGGACGTCCAGTACCTTGAAAATTTATAGGAGTATAGTAGACATTTGAAAGAGAGGTGTTGTTTTGGAAAGTGTTTTGTTGTGAACTATCTTTCGTATGCCAATTATACTTGTATTGAGGTAATGTAAAATTAATTTTATTAATCATAGAATATTCCTAGTTATTTAAACCTTGTAAAAATATTTTTTGCCTAAAATTGTGGTATATGTTACAATAGATTGCAAAAGAGGAGGAAATTATGAGTGTTTTATTTGATCCAGGTTATGCGCAACATACAGGAATTTTATCTGTAGGTGTTGATTATATTTATGCATCAATTTCAAGGTTTAAAAATCTTGGACAGCGCAAAATACAATTTAAAATGTATTATTCAAAAATACTTAAACTTATAGAAAATAATGTTAGTTTCTGTTTGGGCTGTATGCTTTGGGCAAAATACATTAAAAGTTTGGGTAGTAAAAATATTTTGAATAACCCATGTTTAGGTGAAGTATATAATGAAGCGGAAGCGGTTGAAGAACTTGATTATTCAATACAGTTTTTTGATCAATTAAAAAAAGATGCAAAATATTATTTGGGTCTTGATTATAATGCAGATCCAAGATATTTAAAAGTTCTTGAAGTTTATAGAGAATTTTTAACATTAAATGAATCTTTCGTTAATACAAAAAATACTGATGATATTAAATTCCCAGCAAGTTTAAAGACTCCTGATGATATGGAACTAGTTAATTCTAAAATTCAAGAGGTTGTTAAAAGTGGGAATTTAGTAGAATTATTTGAATTGTACGGAACAATTTTATGAATTTAAAACAAAAATTATACCAAATGTTTATTTTGGGCACTTCTGGTGAAGGATATGAAAAAGCTTTGCAAGATGGGCTTGGCGGTATAATATTTTTTACTCCTGATGTTCAATCAGTGGAGCAATTTAAAAATTTAACTCAAAAGTGCAAAGATTTGGCAATTATTCCGCCGTTTTTGTCTATTGATCAAGAGGGTGGCAGGGTTGAACGCACCGAAAATATCCACAATGGCAAAAAATATTTATCAGCAAAATATGCTTATGAAAAAGGTTTGGAATTTTTGCAAAAACAGACAAAAAATATTGCAGATGAGTTGTGTTCGTATGGTATAAATTTGAATTTTGCACCTTGTATCGATGTGAACACAAATCCGAGTAATCCGATAATTGGCGAAAGAGCATTTTCGAATAAAGTTGAGGATGTTATTGAGGCTGAAAAAATTGTTTCATCAACGTATAGACAAAACGGAATTATCCCTTGCGTGAAGCATTACCCTGGCCATGGTGATGCTAATGCAGATAGTCATTTGACCTTGCCTGAGATAAATTTATCATTGGAAGAAATGGAAAAAACTCATATCAAGCCGTTTGCAAGTTGTGCCAAAGAAATTGAAATGGTTATGGTTGCGCATTTGCATTGTACTTGTTTTGAAAAAGAGGTTATTCCGACAAGTTTGAGTAAAAATGCGATTGATTATTTGAGAAATAAACTAGGGTTTGATGGCGTAACAATTTCTGATGATATGATAATGAAAGGTGTTGCTAAATTTGGTGCAGTTGAAGCGGTTGAAATGGGTATTCGCGCAGGATTGAATATGTTTATATATAGAAATTCTGATGCTGAAACTATCGAGATGATAGAAACTGTTGCCACACATGCTGAAAACGACAAAGAACTTGCCGAAAATATCAACAAGTCCTTTGAAAAAATTATTGAATTAAAAAAGAAATTTCTTAACTAAATTCCATTCATCATCTTTAGTCATATTTGGATTTTGAAGTTTTACTTTTAGAATTTCGTCAAAGATTTCTTGATATTTTGGTGATGGTTGAATTCCCAAAGTTAACAAATCATCGCCTGTAATTGAAATTTTTATATGGCGTAAATTGTCCAAGTATCTTTTTGCAGTGTCCAAATTATGCGTAATTCCATATAATAAAACGCTTTCAAGCGCTAAGCCGTCAAAGGCTTTGTAGATTTCAAAGTCTGATTTTAATTCACCAATTTGTCTTGCTTCATCAATAATTTTTCTTTCTGTTTTTGTCAATTCAATATTTGACAAATCAGGTAACAATCCCACATACACAAGCCAAATATTATCAACAGGATAGTTTTTAATAAGTTCTTCTATATTCACATTCGGCAATTCAAAATCCGCAGGCGAAACAAGCTTGTAAATACTTTCATTTACAAACAATTCAAAGGCACGTTGTGAATTTAGGTTGAATGTTTCGATTAATTCTTTTTTGACACGTTTGAAGGACATATCATAGTTGATATTTTTTAAGTATTCTTCTTGAAGTGTTCGCGTTTTTTCTTCTAGGTTAAAATCGAAGCGAACTCTGAATTTTAATCCTCTAATAATTCTTGTTGGATCATCAATAAAACTTTCATCGTGTAAAACACGAAGAAGTTTGTTTTTCAAATCCTCTTGCCCGTTCACATAATCTATAATTTCGCCGTCAGAAACTCTCATTGCAAGAGCATTTACAGTAAAATCACGACGCATAACATCTTCTTTTAATGAACAACCGATTTTTGAAACAACAGGAAGATGTCCTTTTTGTGGGTAAATTTCAGAACGAGTTGATGCAAAATCAACTTCTTTGTTATTAACCAAAACTCTAACAGTTCCAAAATCAGGATTTTCTTGAATCACATTGCCAAATTGGCTACAATGCTCAATTGCGTTGCCTTCAAAAGTTATGTCCACATCAAAACTCTTGACGCCGAGCAATTTATCACGTACGACGCCTCCGATATAGTACAATTTATCTGAATTATCATATATTTTGATGATGTCCATATTGTAGATTTTAGCATAAAATGTTATAATAGTTAAAAGTGTAAAGGAGAGGTATGTTACAAGAAGCGACCAAAGCCATTAATTCGGCATTTAATAACAGTTTTATCAAAAAACTAAGCCAATATCTTCACGATTGTGTGCGTGAGGAAGTTAAGAGTTCGACTTTTAGAAACCTAAAAGCTGACAAAGATAACAAGTGGATTTTTCTGCAAGGTGAAGAAGAACTTTTGACAAACGGTGAAGAATTTTTGCGTTTGGATGGTTCAGATAGTAAACTTACCGAACTTATGATTCAAAGTGAATTAAGTACAAAAGACAAATACTTAATTTATGGTTATATGTTTTTAGTTGGCAAAAGCAATAAAAGTCGTAAACACAATGAATTTTTAACTCCGCTTTTGTATTTGCCTTGTAAATTAGAAAGAAATGGCGTAAATATCAACTGTATTCCACAAGATGAAATGTTGTCATTGAATACAGGTGCGCTTGCTGCTTTAATGAAAAAAAGCGACGATGAAGATGAAGTGGATTTGTTGTTGGAAGGTATTTTGGATGTAGTGCCAGATTTGCCGATTACTCAGGAAAAATTAGATATTTTCTTGACCACATTACAATCACTTGTGCCTGAAATCGAAATTAGTAAAAACAATATTGACAACGAAACTGAAGATAATATTTCTAAAGAAGATCCAAAAGATTTTTATAAAGAAAAAATTGATAGTGAAAATGTTGACGAAATAATTGAGGAAGAAGAACGTGCAACGGCACAAAAATCTTCAATAAAATTGGAAAAAGTTGTAGTAACTTATCAAAGTGCAATTATTTTGACAAAAAGGCCGTCAGTTACAGCGGGTGTTTTGCATGAACTTACTCAAATAGCAGAAAAACCAAGCGGAGTTTATAGAGAAACAGCCTTGAGTATAGTTAATGATGAGTATATTCAATCAAAAGAAAAATCTGTAATAATCAAAGATATGAAAGATGTTACTGATTTTTATCCTGTAACCCCACTTTCATTAAGTGATTCTCAAGAAAAAGTAATTAAAAACATAGATAATAATAAATTCGTGGCAGTTCAGGGTCCTCCTGGAACAGGAAAATCTCAGACAATCGTAAACCTTGTGGCTCACTTGATTGCAAATGGGAAAACTGTCCTTGTTGCATCACGTATGGACAAGGCTGTTGACGTTGTTGCAGAAAGATTAAACGAACTTGGCGCACCATATTTGGCACTTCGTGCAGGTCGTTTGAATTATCAAAGACAATTGAGTTACGAA
This sequence comes from Candidatus Gastranaerophilaceae bacterium, assembly GCA_045652525.1. GTDB lineage: Bacteria > Cyanobacteriota > Vampirovibrionia > Gastranaerophilales > Gastranaerophilaceae > SIG32. The sequence continues at coordinate 6,956 of JAZRUK010000001.1, forward strand.
TTGCAAGATTTATTATCCGGCAAAGTTGATATTGATAGTGATTTTGAAGATAGCTTGCTTGTTGACGTTAAAGATATGAAAGATCACTTGAATGCTTTGCATGAAGCAGAGAAAAAATGCGAACAAATTATAAAACTTGAGCGTGAATGGCACGATTTGTCACTAGAAGCAGTTGAACATGAAAAAGCTTTAGGTGAAATGCAATTTATTACAACAACTTTGAAAAAAGGTGAAATCGATATGGTTTCAACAATTATCAAAGTTCTTGAAAAAAATATAGAAAAGGCAGGCTTCTGGGCAAATATTGCTAACTTTACAAGCAAAAGACAGTTGAAAAAAATCTTGAAACGTAAAGATTTTGATGTAACTTATGAAAATCTTGCAAGATTACAGGCGGAACTTGAAGTTGCAACAATGAATTGGAAATTGAGAAAAACAGAAGCTGAAATCCAAAAAATTGGTAATCTTCACGTTCTTATGGAACAAATTCGTCAAATGAAACGTAAGCAAAAGAATTTGGCAATAAATATACTTAAAAATCGTCGTAGAGAATCTTTAAAAGGGCTTTTACGTGATCAAATTAAACGACAAAGACTTATTGTTCACTCGAAATCACTTGTTGAACGTAAGAAAAATCTTCAAAACAGAATTTTGGAAGAAGAAGATTTCAAACCATTATTGGAAGCGTTCCCTTGTTGGTGTGTAACGACTTATGCGGTTTCAGGGTCATTGCCAATGAAGCCTGGCATGTTTGACGTCGCAATTATTGATGAGGCTTCACAATGTGATATTGCAAGTTGCTTCCCGATTTTATTCAGAGCGAAACGTGCTGTAATTGTTGGTGATGATAAACAGCTTCCACATTTGTCGTTCCTTGAAAAAGCAAAAGAACAATCATTCTTGAGTCAATACGGTATTCCAGATAAGTATCAATTAATGTGGCGTTTCAGAACAAATTCAATGTTTGATTTGGCTGATTATTATTCAATGAATTCTGTAATGCTTGACGAACATTTTAGAAGTTTGCCACCGATTATTGATTTTTCAAATCAAGAGTTCTATGGCAACAGAATCCGTGTTATGAAAAAAGATTTTGGCGGCCAAAAAGTTCTTGAACTTGTTCAGGTTCCTGAAGGCAAAGTTGATTTTGATGCGACACGTAATTTGCCAGAAGTTGAAGCCGTTATCAAAAAATTACACGAAATTGTTATAGAAGATGAACGCAAAAACCCTGACAATCCTGTTTCTATCGGTATTATTTCGCCGTTCAGAGCACAAGTTGAACAGTTGAAAACATCTGTTTCAAGAGTTTTGTCTGACCATATGATTAGAAAACACCAAATTGAAATTGGTACAGCGCACACATTCCAAGGTGATGAGCGTGATATTATTTTGATGTCTTGGGCGTTTGCTGATAATAGCCACCCGCAAAGTGTAACATTCTTGCAAAAGCCAAACTTGTTCAACGTAGCAATTACCCGTGCAAGACACAAGGTTATCAACTTTGTTTCTCGTGATGTGAACAATCTTCCTGACGGACATTTCAGAAGTTATATTTCATATATTAGAGAATACCAAAATAAACAAGAAGCTCTTGAAAACTTACAAATAGATGAAAACGAATATAAAAACTCATTAGAGCGAGAAATTGCAAGTCAAATAAGAGAGCTTGGACATACAGTAGAAGCTGGTGTAAGTATTGCAGGTTTGAATGCGGATTTACTTATCGATAGAAAGTTCATTGTAGAAATTGATGGTTTGGAAGATAATGCAAAAGCTACAACTTCTAATATGAAAAAACAAGCAATCCTTGAGCGTTGCGGATTTAAGGTTAAACGTATAACATACAGAGAATGGCAATATTCGCCAAAAATTTGCTTAGATAGAGTTTTAATAGAAGAACAATAAACAGGTGTAAGATATTAAAAGGGTGGAGTTTTGAACTCCACCCTTTTAGTTAGTAAGTTATCTTCCAACCATCATCTTTTATTCGTTTAGCACCAATTGTACCACTTTCGAGACTATATTCATCAGTACCAAGACCATATTCCCCATTACTAGGATTATAACCTGGAAGATTCATTGGTACTACATGACCATCCTTTTTAACACCTAATTTATGTATATCATATCCCTTTCTATTAGGGCCCTTTTTCCCATTTACATCTACATATAATAGAGATGTAAGTATATCTGAACTGCTTGGACTTATATCAGTTGTCCAAATAAAAACACCATTGGCTAATCGTCCTGGGTTTCCACTTGGCATTTCTGAATTATTTACTGTTGCAAATCCCAATGAAATTTGTTCATATTCTTCACACCCACCGTTGTCAAATTTTATGCAATTACTTCCATTACCAAATTGTTCTTTAGTTATGAGAGAGTAATCTGCTGTAAAGTTCTCATCTGCAATGTATTCAGATTTAAAATATTTTGCAAATGTTGGGCGAGTTGTTAATTGAGCACTATTATCTTCAATACTATACAATCTTGTATGGTCGATATAATCAACACCTTCGTTTGCCATCATTAAACGAAAACCATTGTCTAATATTGATATTGTTGTTTGTAATTGTGTTACTAATACTTTATTTTGATAATTTTGAATAAGATTAGGTATTGTTAATGCTGCAACAACGCCAATAATTGCTAAAGTAATTAAAACCTCAGCGAGAGTAAAACCACTTTTCAAAGGCACTAAGTTACTAAGGCACTGATGCACTAAGATTTTTTCTTTTTTTGTCATACTTATATCCTTTCTTTTTTTATTCATTCCTTACTTTTTACGTCAAAAAGCAAGCTTCAAAAACTGAAACTTGCTTTTTAAAAATATTTATTCAAATTTATCATATTGCCTAAAATGTAGACTAGGAGAGTGTTTCTACCACCCCTCATAGGCGCAAATCGTTGTGGATTCTTAATCATATACATCTCCTATTTAATATGTGTACCATTTTATTATACATTTTTTCTAAGTCTAGGCAATATTGTTACTAAAAACGTTTAGTATATCTTGTTTTGTTATATCAGGGTTGATTTCTTTTACTGAAATTATTGAATCTGTTTCAACTTTTTCGTTAAAAATTTCTTCTAAAAGTTCTCTGTTATAGTCATATAAAATGGAACCATGTTGAAGAATATACCCTTCTTTTCGACATTGAGCAGATCCGATGAATTTTTTGCCGTTATAACATAGATCTGCACCTGTTGAAATTAACATACAATAATCAAATTTTGTATGTACACCTTTTTCACCGCCAAGGGTTAATTCAATTCCTAATTTCTTAAACCCGTCAATTAAATATTGGCAAATTTCTTTGTATGATTCTGTTACGTTACCACCGTTTTTTAATGCAGAAACAGGACAAATATAACTATATGTTATTTCATTGTCGTGCAAAAGTGCTCTTCCACCTGTTAGACGCTTAACAACATCAATATTTTTTGATTTTAAAAATTCATAATTCAAAAAATCATCTTTTTGGTTTCGACCTAAAGATATGCAAGCAGGTTCCCAAGCATAAAGTCTGAAAATAGGCTCTTGTGTTTGTTCTTTTATTGCATTATCCAACAAATCAGAATCAATTTGCATATTTTCTGCGCCAGTTTTTGTTTCAAATGGAATAAATTTCATGTTTATTTTTCCCTATCGTTAAGCTCTTTTTCAAACTGAATGAAAACTTCATTCCCTACAAATTGTTCCAGTGCGGCACGTTTTGCCAGAAAATCAGATTTTGTTTTTGCATAAGAATCAAGTGCTGATCTGTAATAAGCATCAGTTATTAAAATAATTTCACGTGTCGATTTTTGAGCTAATTCATAATTTTTCTTACGTTGTTTAACAAGTTTGTCATACATTTCAAGTTGTGCTCTGCTTGTCATATAGTCATAATATAAATCAACTGCGCGTTGTTGCAAATCTTCAATTTTGCGCACTAAAATAATCATATCAGCGTCGTTTACTTTGGTGTATTTGTAGTTTAAGGCTTTTGTATCTTGTGACATAATGCCCAAAACATTGCCACCAATCAAAGATCCAGTTGCAAGAATAGGATTGCCCATACCAGCACCTACAAGTGTTGACATACTTGCAATTGTTGATAAAACTTTTTTTACGGATTTTTCATCAGGTTTGTCTGCGTCAGGATTTGCAAGTTTATATAACGCGAAATTGATTGTATCACTTTGAGTTGCTGCACCTTTCCACAATAAAGAAAGATCAGACATCATAGATTTTTCGTCCATTGCAAGTTCTGTTCCGATTTCACTTGACATTCTTTTTAGACTTAAGTCCGCAAAAGTAAGTTCGTCTGGAGAATGTTGTAGAGAAGTGTCTTTTTCAACATATTCTTGTTTTACCGGTTGAACCTCAGCTTCAATATACATTTTTTCAGGGGTTTCAGAAATCCCTAAACGGTATGCATGTTGTTTTGGTGTAAGCATATCTTCATACTGTAATGCAAATGCGGGTGTAGTTATAGATAAAATTATCAAGGTTGCCAAAAGTTTTTTCATTATTTAGCCTCCCTTTCACCAACAAGTGTTGCATTATAATTGTATTGATATAAGTTTAATTTATCTACAACTTTTTTCCCTGCAAGCCTCTGCAGTTCAAGGTGATATTTTTTTGCTTGTTGTATGTAGTAATGTTCTTCAATAACTACATTGTCATATAGAGATGATGAAATCGCTATTTCTAAAAAATCTTCCTCATCCATAGCTTTTGCATAGTTTTTGTTATACAAAAGTTGTCTTGAGCGAACTTCTTTTAGTTGGATTAATGTGTTTTTGTAATTATAATAAGCGCTTATAATTTTATCTTGAAGGTTTTCAACCAAGCCTGCAAGTTCAATTAATTCAGTATCGGTTAAAGGGATTTCTTGTGGCATATTTTTTTTGTTGATAAGATTCTGCGCAAGTCTGCCGGCTGCAAATGCACCACTTGCTACAGCATAATCTGCTCCAGCCATATAAGGTAAAAATGAAGACCCTGCCACAACTGCCGATAATGTTTTTGCCATTAAAGAAGAATGAATTCTTCTTTGGCTTTCTGGTGTAGAAAGTTTTTTTAGTGCAAATCCTATAACTTGATTGTTTTCGACAGTGCCTTTCCAAAGATTCTCAATATCTTCAAGATCTTTTTCTTTTTGTAGTTTTATGATTTCTTCCATTACAGCTTTATCATTGATAACAATGGAATCTTTCATTTTTACATCTGTTTTGGGGATTTCTATTTTTTGCGCTTCAACCTTGTCCAGCTTGATTTCTTCAGCTAAAACAGAAACTCCCGAACACAATAATATTAAAGATACTAAAACCCTCTTCATAATAATGTTATAGCATAAGAAAATTATAAATCCAAGGATTGATTAATTTTACATCTTTTGGAGGTGTCCCAATACTAGAAAAAATTCTAAAATTAATACATAACGAGGGGAGACATGACCAAAAAATCGCAATACATGACGCTGGAAGCACCCATTGATTTGTGTGAAAAAGCGGATAAATTAAGAGAAAAAAGTTCATATAGAGAAGCTATATCAAGCTATTTAAATTCTATAATGTTAAAGCGTGATAATTCAAAGTCCTATTTTGGTCTTGGAGTTTGTTATAAGCATCTTGAAAATTATTCAAAAGCGATACAATATCTCGAAAAATCAGCTGAGATTAATTCAAATGACTACGATACATTTTATGAACTTGGTGTTTGCCACTTGTTAAAAGGTATTCCTTGTGGTGCGATTAAAAATTTCGTGAAAGCTGTTCAAATTGATCCTAAAAATCCAGATGCAATCTTACAACTTGGTATTTCCCATGAGTTGTGTGAAGAATATGACATGGCTTTGATGATTTACCAAAAATTAATCGAAACCACTCCTGAATATATTAAAGCATATGATCATAAATCATCTTTATTGATGAAAATGGATAGATACAAAGAAGCATCATTGGTTCTAAATCAAATTATGAAAATTGATTCAACATATGACAATGCATTCTTTGGTATTGGCGTTTGTTTCGATAAGCTTGGTAAAAAAATGGATGCGCAAAGATACTATAGAAAGTTTTTATTGAATCGCCCAGACTCTTCTCAAGCTAGCTTTGTAAAAGATAGAATGCAAAAAATTAGACTCCAAAAATCAGCAACCGCACCATTTGCCCTTGTTTAATTGCCCAAAAAGCTTGTATTTACTCGCAATTTCAGATTTATTAAGAAATGTTAAAACAAATTTTAATTTGTGAAAATGCTTGTGTAACGTGCATTTCAGGCATGTTGATATGTCCGAAACGCATGCCCCTCATGCAATTTTCCAAAGTAAAAATTGTTTATATAAGTACGGGGAACAAATTAAGGGGATACGAATTATGTGCGGAAATGTACCAAATTTATACACTTGGAGTATGTTATATCCATATAACTATGCAACAAATTTCGGTGGACGTGTTCAGCTTAATGTAATGGATACAACTGCTTATACTCCATCTGAAGCATTTGCTATCAGAAATGCATTTAATCCATTTTTCCACTTAGCAGGTTTACAACAAAACTTAGCTTCTGCTAGTACTCCAGATGCAGCAACAGCTACATATATTCAAGCAGGTGCTCAAGCTGGTCATCAAGCAGCATTAACATCTTTAAATAAAATTGATTTTCAAATGACAACAAGTGATGTTTCTGGTTTAATTCAACAATTAGACGGAGCATTAACTTCTGAAAACTTGACAGCAGAACATAAAAATCAATTAAGAGCATTGAAACGTAAAGTTGAAGCTCTTAGAGATAGATTAAATGATGTTGCTGTATTGCAACAAAGTGGTGCTACACAAGAGCAAATCAAAGTAGCTCTTTCTCAAATCAAAACTCAATATAGAGTTTTAAGAGATGAAATTGCAGCAGCAGCAGATAGCATTAGAGCTGAATTAGAGGCTGAAGCAGCAGCGGCAGCAGCTGAAGCAGAAGCAGCGGCAGCAGCAGCGGCAGCAGCTGAAGAAGAAGGCGCAGCTGAAGGAGCAGGCGCAGCTGAAGGAGAAGGCGCTGGCGAAGAAGAATCTGATGAAGTTATTCCTGGTTGGAGCTTAGTTGAGTCAACATCATTCAATACTGATATGTATGCTGCAAATATTGATAATGATGCTATTAGCACAATTACAGATGAAATTTATGCAAAAGTTGACGGTGTTGGTAGCGGCAATGTTGAATCTTTCATTAAAGAAAATATTGATAAAGATAATGTTGTTGAAGTAGTTCTTCACTGGAACAAACACTATGCTGAAGGATATGCTGAATCTGATTCATTAGGTTTCACAGAAACTATATTTGATGAATATGCTTGGGGTGGTAAGGACCATGTAAAACCAATTATTAAAGCAATGCAAAGCAAGTTAGCAGAATTAAAAGATGTTAATAAAGAACAATACGGTATTGCAAAAACTCAATTATCAATTGCAATGGCAGAATGTAATGCTTGGTATTGCGATGAAGATAAAGCTTCAACTGCATTCAACAAAGCTCACGCAGCAATGGTACAATTAATGTTAATCAAAGCTCAAAAAGAAAAACAAGCTGCATAAAAAGTTTATTTTAGATTCCTCATATAGGTAAAAGGTTATGTACGTAGGTGTAATTATTAATGGGTCCTGATAAGGGCCCTTTTTATTTTAAGTAAATTTTTGCAAGTTCAAGATCATTTGGAGTTGTAATTTTAATGTTAGTATAGTCTCCTTCAATGATGTAAACGTCGTGTCCCAATTGTTCAATCATTCCTGCGTCATCTGTAAAATTTTGACCTATCAATTTTTCGTGTGCAGATTTTATAAGATTATATTCAAAAGCCTGAGGTGTTTGTGTATTGTATAATTTTGAACGATCTATTGTTCTAATTATTTTCCCATTTTCAACTTCTTTAATTGTATCGATTGTTTTTGTCATTACTGAAACCGCATTTTTTTCTTTTGCCATATCTATGGTTTTATTAATAATTTCAGGTGTTATCATTGGTCTTGCGCCATCATGAATTAATACATAATCGCAATTAATTGATTTTAGTCCATTGAATACTGATTCCTGACGAGTTGCACCACCTTCAATAATCTTGTGTGGAAACATTTTTTCTAAATCTTTAATAATTGATTTGTTGGCGCAGATAACAATTTCATTGATGTTACTTTTTTCAAATGCTTCAACCGTATAGCGAATAATTTCTTTGTTATCAATTTTTTCCAATAATTTATTTGTTGAGCCGTATCTTGATGATGTTCCGCCGGCTGTGATTATAGCAACTGTCTTCATTTTTGTTCCTCAAAATGATTAAACAACTTATTTTCAGGATTGTCAATTTTTATTCCATTGATTTCAACTCCAAAACCTTCTTTGACAGTCCCGATTGTGTATGAATTTGGAATATTAAATTCGATTGGTACACAAGCAACAAGCTGATAATCTTCTCCACCGTAGAAAATTAAATCTTTGTAGTTATCAAAAGCTTCAAGTTTTTTATTATACGGAATTTTGTTAAAGTCAACAGACAATAAAGCATTACTGGATTTTGATATTTGTAGTAATGCGTCCATTAATCCATCAGATGTATCCATCATCGCATAATCGCAGTCAATATTTTCTGCAACATATTTTGAAAATTCTATTTGGGCTTTTGGTAATAAATGTGTTTCTACAAATTCACCGTCAAAAATTCCTTCTTGTAATTGTTTTAATCCTGCGCCACTAGAGCCGTGTTCTCCTGAAACAACTACTTTATAACCAATTTGTGCATTGCTTCTTGAGGATATTTTTCTGTTTTTAGTTGTGCCAATGGCAGTAATAGAAATCATTATTTTATCACTACCTGTAATGTCTCCGCCAACAATCTCAATATCTTGACAGGCAGTTTTTATGCCTTGATAAAAATCTTCTATAAATTGGTTGTCAATTGTTTTTGGAAGTGATAATCCGACAGTTAAATATTTAGGTTTAGCCCCACTTGCGGCTACGTCTGAAATATTTACCATTGCAGATTTGTATCCAAGTTTATATGCGTTTGTATAATTTAGTGAAAAATGGATATCTTCTACTAAATTGTCTTGCGTTATAACTATTCCCAAATCTTTTAAATAAGCACAATCATCACCGATATAATCTGATTTAAGGGTGTTTCTTATTATATTAATAAATTCTTGTTCTATCATTATACGTGATCAAGCTCCGTAAGCGTTACAAATTCTTGAACAAGAGTTTCATTCCATTTTTTGCCAGCATCTTGTTTAATAATTTCAAGAGCTTCTTGAGGTGTTAATTTCGCACGATATGGACGATGTTCAATTAATGCAAAATATGCATCAATAATTAGAATAATTTGCGAAGTCAAAGGAATTGCATCGTGTGAAAGTTTTTTAGGGTAACCTGTTCCATCCCAATTCTCGTGGTGGTGTTCGATAATAGGAATTACGTCTTGAACATAAGAAATAGGTTTTAAAATTTCTTGAGCTGCAATCATTGGATGCTCTTTAATATGTTGTCTTTCTTCTTCTGTTAAAGGTGTTGTTTTAAGAAGAAGTTCTTGCGGTAGCAATAAATTGCCAATATCGTATAATAAAATTGCTACACGTAAATTGTCACTTTCCTCTTTTGATAAATCAAAACGTTTTGCCAAACTTGTTGCTAAAAGAACTTTTGACTTCATTATTCCTTTACTGTGCATAGGATTGTATGTTGTTGTCAAAATATCTGCAACTGTATATAAAGTGTCTTTAGAGAGATCCGTATCTTGAAGTTTTTCTTTTAAATCATTTGTAATTTCGTTTGGTATAGGAATTTTGCGTTTTGAAAGAATTTCAAGGAAGGTGTTAACTGCAATCTCTTGCCAAGAAGTTTCAGAGATTGGTTTTGCAAGTGTAACTTGGTTTCTACCGTTTCGTTTTGACATATACATTGCTTGATCTGTAAGTTCAAGTAATTCTTCCACATTATCTGAATGTTCAAAAAATGTTGCTACACCAATACTAGCAGTAATGTGATTGATTGTATCAAGTTCTTTTGCTTCAATTGCCTTGCGAATTCTTTCTGCAGCTATCATAGCGCCATTTGAATCAATACCAGGTAAAAGAACATTAAATTCCTCACCACCCATTCTTGCTGGTAAATCGACAGAACGTGCGTTAACTTTTAATACTTCGGCAACTGTCTTGATAGCTAAATCACCAAAAGAGTGACCATATTGATCGTTTATTTGTTTTAAATGATCTAAGTCAATCCCAATAACTGAAAATGGTTGATGTTGGCGTTGAGCACGAGTAACTTCTTTCTTTAAAGTTTCTTCAAAATGTCTTCTATTAAACAGTCCTGTTAATGGATCAGTTACAGCTTGTTCTTTAACTGCTAAAAATAAATCAGTAATAGTGATGGACATTTCTATCTGTTGAGCATAAAGCGACAAAAAGTCAGCTTCTGTTTCAGTTAATTCATCTCTAGATGTGAATACACAGAACCATCCAAATTCTTTATTCAAAGGGCAAAGTGGAATTATAATTAAAGATCTACAAGGTTGGTTTGTATTTACAGCTTTAATAACATCATCTGACAAATCAGGCATGATGTATTTTAATGTGCCACTTAAATCGTGAGTTTGTACAATTTTTCTGTTTTTAATTGTGTCAGCGTAAATGCCATCAGGATCATATGTTAAACGTCTTACTTCGATTGGAACACCAATAATTTTATTCACTCGTGCAATAGCAGAATCTTTTGATTGAGTGGCTATTTGCATATATTCGCCATTCTCATCTGCAAGTTTTCGAATAATTGCACAGTGAAGATATCCAAGTTCACCTTGTATGCTTTTTACAACGTGTTCTAAAACATTCTCCAAAGGTGTTGAAGAATTCATCATGTCCCAAATGTGTTGCAGTGAAAGCATACGCTTGTTGGCATCATTCAATTCTCGGGTTCGAAGTTCAATTTCTTTTTCAAGTTGTTGGTTGCGTTCATAAATTTCAAGGTAATCTTGCTTTTCACCATAGATACTTTTTTCTATTTGTGCAAGAGCTTGAGTATATTCTTTTATTTTATCTAAAAAGCCCATTAAATTACCTTTGAATTGCGTCCTATAACATTATACACTATTAGTCGAATTTGATAACCCTTTGTTAACAATAATTTATTATTCTTATTATTTTTCTAAAAATGCTGCACCGATAACACCAGAAAAATCGCCTAATGCAGCTTTTTTAAATTCTATTTTTGTGGCTGGAACTGGTAATGATTTAGCTTTAGCTTTTTTTATTACTTTTTGATAAAAATAATCAACAGCCTCTATTAATCCACCACCAAGGATTATTAATTTAGGATTTACGAAGTTTATAATACTTGCAAGCCCGCCTGACAAGTATTCTGCGGCTTCATCAACACATTGTGTTACAAGCTCATCGCCTCGTTCAATAGATTCATAAATCATGCTGGAAGTTATTGATTTGCCTGATTCCATATAATCTAAAATCACAGAATGTCGTCCTTTTTTTAAAGCGCCTTCGATTCGTTTTTCAATTGCAGAACGAGAAGCATAAGCTTCTAAGCAACCGTGTGCACCACAAGCACATGGTCTGCCATTTAAATCAACAATAATATGCCCGATTTCACCTGCTGTTCCTGTTGCTCCACGTATAATTTCTCCATTTTTAACAATAGAAGAACCGACACCAGTACCTACAAAAACGCAAACAACATCGTCATACCCTTTTGCAGCTCCAAATTTTAATTCGCCGATAGCTGCAATTTCAACATCATTACCTAAATATACAGGTATATTATAATACTCCTGAATTTTCTCTCTAATGTTTAAGTCATAACAATCTAAATTCGCGGCAGCAATAAGAATCCCGTTTTTTCTATCTACTTGCCCTGCTGCTCCGACACCAATTGATTCCAATTCGTTAATTGAAACTTTGCTTTCGTCCAATAATTCGGAAATACCGTCAATCATTTTACGGATTATGTTTTTTGGACCTTTATCTTTTTTAGTTTTTTTCTTTACTGAATGAACAACTTCACCTGTTTCTTTGTTTACAAGTGCAATAAGAATTTTTGTTCCACCTAAATCTATTCCGATTGAATATTTTTTCATATACAGTCATTATACATTAAAATTTGATTACCGTAAAGTAAAAATTTACAATTACTTGAATTTAAAAAAATATCGTGTTAGCATTTTGATTACAGAACAAATTAGGGATAGTGAGGTCCGAAATATGAAAAGTTCAACATTGAGAAGGTCAAACCTTTCAAAAGAAAAAATGGCGGTTTTAGAAGCTCTTTCTAAATATAAGCAAGAGTCTATGTATGACAATTCGCCAAGTGTTTATGTTCGTCCTAATAAAGAAAAAGAATTGGATTTGTTATGGCAAAATTTTAAAATTAGCCAAAAATCAGAAAAATCACCAAGTGTTTATTTAGCAACTGGTTTTGTTGCAGGTGCTTTATCAATGTTATTGCTAACAGCTGTTATTAATTTTTCTGTAAAAGATAGTAATGTTCCAGCTAATGCTAAAGTAAAAAAAGAAAGTGTTAACTTTTTGCCAGCTGGTGAAACTGTTGCAAAAGAATCTGAAACATATATTGTTCAAAGTGGTGATACTGTAGAAAATATTTTGATTAGATTCTATGGTTCATTTAGTCCGGAGAAAGCAAAAGCAGTTCAACAGGCTAATAATCTTAAGAATTTAAACAGATTACAAATTGGACAAGAATTAATAATTCCTATGAATTAATAATTAATTTGCAACTTTGCAACCTTATAATAAAAAAAGACCCAATTGGGTCTTTTTTTATACTGTAATATTATTTAATTGGCAAAATGATTTTAAAACATTTTTTGCTTTTTCGGTTTCTATGTGGATACAATTATTGCGTGTTTGTTTAATTAATTCAGTAGCTTTTTCATACATTTTACTTGCACCTTTTAAATAATCAGCTTGTTTATCTGTTTTTAATAAGCCAATTTCTTGGAAATATTTTCCGTACAATAAATACAATCTTGAAAGGATGTCTTTCATATTAAACTTGCTTGCAAGGATAATAGCATTTTCTATATGAATTTTTGCAGTTTCATAATCAGATATTACTATACAAGCTTTAGCAATAATCATTTTTAATAAAACGACAAACAGATAACTACTTATTTTGGGATTTTGTGCAACATCTAGGGCTTGTTCTGCGATTTCGATAGCTGCGTGAGGGCCTTCTACATCAAGTGTAGCTTCTGCTATTAAATACCATGTCAATAAAGCTCCCAATGCCATTTTTTCTTTTGCAAAATATGTTATTTGATCATTGTATATATCCAAGGCTTGTTTTGCTTGTTCGTTATCTTTAAATATTTTGCCTAATAGTGTTTTTAAAATATTTTTTGTGAAGTTGTCACCGGAATTATTGGCAAATGTCACAACTTGGAATAAATCTTCTTGCAAGCCGTCATATCTATGTCGGAAGAAATTATTTAATATTTTTATTAAGTTCCAACGTAAAATAGTTTCATTATCCATTGTGTTGGTTTTGTATAAAGACAATGCATCATCAAGGATATTTTCAGATGTTGTAAAATCGCCCTTCATTGTATTAGCAAATGCAAGCGTTAATTTGGCTTTGCAAATTAAAAGATTTTCTTTAATATTATTTCTGTCAATAATATCAAAAATTATTGTTAAAATTTCAAAAGAACGATCATTACCTTGTAATACTAACGCGTTTGCTAGGATTAAATATGTTTTTAACCAAGTCTCGTACACAAATTCATAAGAGAATTTGGCACGATACTGTTTGGCCAAAAAGTCATCCAGTACAGGCATTATGTCGTTATCAATAGTGTTGATTACTTCTCCACAATTACCAATATTTAAAAGGGCTTCAAGTTTAGAAGCTTTTAATAAAGCTATTTCGAGTTTGTGTTCTGGAGCGACCTTAGAAAGAACTGTATCAACGCATTCAACATTTCCATAATAATTTCCAGTTCTTAGGCAACAATACGATAAATAGCCAAGAAGCTCAATTTCCTTTGGACTGTTACCTATAGCTTTGGCATTCGCTATTGCATCAGGTAAAAATTCAAGGGCTTCTTTTGGATTATAGTCCGTTAAAAGTTTTCCTAAACGTTCTGAAATATTATAACGAGTCTTTAAAGTTTCACTTTCATCGAGTTCATTTATGAGTGCCATACATTGTTTTTGGGATATTACGTATAAATTTGTATCTCCAATATAGGCAGCTAATTTGATATTTTTTGTCCATATATCAAGTGCAAGTTGTGGTTGTTTTAAATTTTGTGCGATTATCCCCAAAATTGCATTTGAATTCATAATAAATCTGTTTAAAGTATTTGCAATTTTGGTATTAATTTCAATAAAGTCTTCATCTTTTTTTGCGGATGTTAAAATAGTTTCCCAAAGTAAAAGATTTTTAAATTCATAATAGATTTCATTAACCGGAGTAATAAAGTGCATTTCTCTTAAATAGTCTATTATTTCTAAAAAATCTTTATCTTGAAATTTGAAAATTTCTTTAACAAGTGCCAAGTTGATTTTGTCGCCTATGATAGAAGCCCCAACAAGTGTTTTGTATGCAATAGGGTTAAAAGATTTTAGTTTTTTTAGTCGTTCATTAATTATTTCTTTAAAAGTGTTTGGCAAATTAAACGAATTATCGCCTATTTGACAATCAAAACATAAGCTTAGAGCTTGTTCTAAAAATGCTGGGTGGCCTTTGCTTTTGTTTATAATTTCAAGTTTTTCAAACTCGTTTGTGTAAGAAAATGCTTCTTCTAAGTTTGCGCAAAATTCATCCATTTCTTTTTCATTTAATGGGGCAATAGCAATGTCCGTGTAAGTATTAATGTCCTCGATGTAAAAGTAGCCTTTTGCTGGTTTTGGATCACTGTACATCAAAATTAATTTAAGGTTTGGTAGTAAATTTTCACGCTTTAAGAGATTATTTAAAAACTCATATGAAAAACCATCAATAAAATCAAAATTATCTGCGATAATTACAAATTTACCCATTTGAGAAATTTTATCGAAAACTTTGAACAAAGTATTGAAAGTTTTTTTCTTATTTATCAATAGGTCTTCAAATTTACCATCTTGAAATGAATATAAGAAGTTAATAAAATTATTAACTTCAAATCCCGTCATACTTGGGAATTCGTTTTGGAAAAACTTAGCAGCATCTTTTTTGAAATCTGCGGTGTTTATACAAAAATTAGGTAGATTAAACATATTTAAAATCATGTCTTGGATTAATCCACCAGGGGTAAGTTGTGTTAATGGAGTGCATTTGCCGAATAGCCAAATAAATTTGTGGTCTTGTAATTTTTGTATTGATTCTTTGAGTACAAAACTTTTGCCAATTCCTTTTTCACCACTGAGTGATAGAATTTTTTTATTATCAGATAAAAGGCTTTGAGTCAAAACAGTTATTGCATTTTTTTGAGAAATTAGTTCAGGCCTGTATTCTAATGTATCTATCGTAACAGTAGGTTCGTTTTTGATAAATGGCATACCACATTTTCGGCATGCTTTTGCTGTTGGGAAGTTGACACTTTTACAATGTGGACATGTTTTTAAAATTTCTTTTCCACATTTTTTACATTTTAAATCGAAAACAGTATTTACCGTATTGCAACTTTTGCATAGCAAACCTGTTCTGGTCTTGCAATATGGGCATTTTAAAGCGTTTTCCGGAATGGTTTTTTTACAAACTGGACATTTCATAATTCTACCTGAACGATTGTTTAACTTTTGTCATTAATTTAAATAATCGTTTTGAAATTTCTGACTGGGATAAGCCCAGTTCTTCGGAAATTTCTTTCTGTGTCATTCCTTTATCATAACGCAATTTATAAATTTGTAAATACTGTTTTTCAGGTTCTTCATTGTCAATAGTTAATACCGTAGTAGCAACCTGATTTAGTGTTTCTTTTCTTACAATTATTTCTTCAGGCGATTCTTCAACTGCGAAATTTTCATACGATATTTTTATTTCAGAGTAGTTGTTTGAAATACTAGAAGTTTCAAGAGGTATGTTATTGGTGGATTGAAAACTTGATTTTGTACGTCTTAGTCTGCCAGAATCTTTTAAAACGTTTAGTATAGAAGTTGTCGCAACTTTTTTCAAGTACGATTCTAATGTAACATCAGAACTTATGACGTTGATTATACCCAACGAACGTCTGCATGTTTCGTTAAAAAAATCCTCATATAAATCTTCATTATTTGAAAATTTCTTATCGTTTTTTATAACTTTAGCTATTAAATCTAGTTTTTCTTGTGCTAAATCCACCAGTAAAATTTCCTCTGTCAAATATTATAGCATATTTACAGAGATATTTTAAGTGTTAAATTTACAGTATCCTCAATAATCACTCCAGCAGGGGCTTTGACGACATTTAAGGTTTCTTTAACAGTTCGTAACACAATTGTATCAATTTGAGTTGAACCACTAGATTTTATTATTTGAGCATCTTTTATCGTACCTTCTTTTGTTAATGTAATGTCTACGCTAATTTGATTTGAATATGCGTATTCTGTTGCAAGAAGAAGATCGCTAGATAAAGATAATTTCAAACTCTTGCCAGAAGTCTGCAAATATTGTTTAAAAGTATCATTGTACGATAAGTAATCTGGAACAGACCATGATAATTTTTGAACTTCCAAATAAGGAGTTATGATCGGAGCTGTTTTAGGTTTAGCAAGTTCAGCTTTTGCTTCTTTAATTGCGTTTTCGATTTTAGCATTGTCTTCGACTATAGGAACAATTTTTTCAAGGTTTTCTGGAATTGTTTGTTCAGGTGCTTGTGGTATATTTTGTTCCAATGCCTCTGGTACGTTATTTTCGAATGTATTTGGCTGTTCAGCTAATTCTTTATTTGGTTTATTCAAAGACCCAAATACAAGTAAAGCTGCTATAGTTGCAACAATAACACTAGCTGCAACAATTGCTTTTTTGCCTTTTTCAGGTTTGTTTGTATCGAAATTGAATTTTTCGTTGTCATATAACATTTCTAATTTTTCATCATCATCTGAATATTCAGGTGATTGATTAATATCAATAGGGATTTCTCCTGGAATTATATTTGAGTTAGTAATTGTTGTAGAATTTTCAAAAACGGTATTTGTTATTGGATGTTCTGAATCTTCGTTTTCTATATTTTCGTCGGTGTCTTCAACAAGTGAATTTAAAAATGCTTCTTCATTATATTCTTCACTACCGTCTTCAAGTTCAGAATCTATTGCAAGTGATTCCAAGCTTTCTATTGTTTCAGAATCATCATAAATTTCGGCTGGTTCATCATTCGATGTATATCCACTGCCTAGTTCTTCGAAGGACATAGAATTTGATGATTCTGATGAGGATTCTTCATTTTCAGAATTAATTTCATTAGTTTCTGAGTTAATTCCAAGGCTATCAAAACCGAATGTTTCTATTGTGCTGTTTGAATCGATTTCAGCAGTATTATCTTCTGTATTTTGTGTTTCTTGTGTTGGTAAGCCTAAACCGTCAAATGAAGTTGTTTCTTCTGGCGTTTCTTCCAATAGTTCTTCATCTTCCAATAGTTCTTCATCTGAATCACTATCAAAGTTTGGCATATTTTCTAAGAAATTATCGCTTAATAATGAGTCGATAATATCAGCTGTTTCTGTGTCAATACTTGATTTTTCTTGTTCAAATTCTTTAACATCATTTTCTATTTCTAATGATGAAGTATCCTCTATTGAAGTTGTTTCTGTAAGAGGCTCTTCCTCAATTTTTTCAAGTTGTAAATCATCAGTTTCAATTTGGTTGTCAAAAGTTTCAAGTGGTTCTTCTGCAATATTATTATCAAGAAGTAGATTATCGAAGATTCCAAGATCTTCTTCTGTTTGAATGCCGTCATCAAATGAAAGATTTTCAGTCAAATCAGATGAGAAATCTTCAATAGTGTTATCAAAACTATTGTCTTCAAGTGTTGGAGATTCTATTGATAATTCCTCTACAGCTTCAATATCGTCGATATTTTCAATAGCTTCTGTAGTTAAAGGTTCTGGTTCAAAAGTTTCTATATTTTCAATTTCTTCCAAAGGTTCGTTTACGTCCTCGTTTAAAGTATCAAGTTCTTCTGATACTGGTTCGTCGAAAGATTCATCAAAGGACAATTCTTCTGGTTCTTCCATAGGTAATTCTTCAATATTGTCAATAATTTCTTCATCTTGATTTTGTAGAATATCTGAGGTTTCAGTGTTAATTGTTTCTTCTTCAAAATCTTCAAACTCATCAGAATTTTCAAATACATCAAATTCATCTGTAATTGTTTGAATTTCGTTATTTTCAAGAGTTTTGAAATCATCTACATTATCGATTTCTTCCATAATCCCGCTTGTTATTGTGTGATATGATATCCATTCAAAATTGTCAAATTCTGCCAATTCTTCTCTTAAGGTTGCGCTTTGAGTTAAAAGAGATAAAAGAGTTTTTTTATCGGCTTCAGATATGTTATCATCAATCAAAGCTAAAGCTAATCTTTGGGCATTTTCGTGTTCTTCTTCTGTTAAAGTTTGTGTTGTATTTCCATTGAAATTTTCGATATATTGTTTTAAATCAATTGGATTTGATAGTTTTTCTTTTTCAATAAAATAATAACCATCGTTCTGGTTGTTGGTATTTATTAATTTTGGCTCAAAGAAACCTAAAAATGAAACGTGGGTAGTTTCTTCTGACATTTTGAAAACTAAGTAAATGTCAGGTGTTATATTGTAATCAAAATGAGTTTTAGGGATAAAAATAAGATTTTCATCATAAATAACTCTTACGTCTATGTGAATGTTAGGAAGCATAATATCTGCAATGTCAAACTCTTCACGGATTTTGTTAATGCTGTGAATGTTATTGATATTATTAACGTTAATATCCTCTTGAGCTAAGTATTTTGTTGCAAGTCCTGCTCCTAGTGTATTCACATATGCTCTAGAGCGAATTTCTTCAACGGTAAATCCTTTTGAAAGTTTTGATGCTTCGTTTTTGTCATTTTGATCTATATAGATTAGTTGTTCCATGCTTATATTTCTCCCTTTACTTATATAGATGACACCAAGTTTAAAAATATTCCAAATTACCCTGTAAACTTTTGTAAAGATTATTGAAAAAAATCTACAAATCAGACAAAATCATGATGTTAGGGGTTTTATATAAGTACCAAAGTGTAAAATGTGTGTAAGTTTTATATAGGAGGTTTTCTCATGATCCATTCAGTATCACCGGTAAGTTTCAGAAGTTCAACGGTAGCAGCCCCAGTTGCTCAAGACCCGTTCAGCCGTCCAGGCAAATTTACAATGCCTGATGCAACTGCTCCAACTGCAGAACCTAAGAAAAAAGGTAAATTCTTCAAAAAATTAGCAATCAGTTTAGGCATTGCTGTTGCAGTAGCGGGTGCTTTGATTGCAGGTGTTAAAACTGGTAAATTGAATAAACTTGATGATTTGACTGATGCAAAATTTATGCAAAAAGTTGGCCACCACTTGGCAGTAGCTGGTGAATGGTTAAATAACAAAGCTTGGCAACCAATGGTTAAATTCTTTTCAAGAAAATCAGCTGAAGCGTAGTAAAGTGTAGGAAAAAATAAAAGGCCCGAAAGGGCCTTTTTTATTGTAAATAATCACGGAATTTCTAATTGGTATATTGCAAGAATATAGAACATAAAACAAGGAGGGCATTCACCCTCCTGTTGTTTATACCAAATAACCGAATCTATTAAATAATCAATTACTCTACACACACCGCCAGTAGAGCGCTATAGTGGCGGTCGTAGCGGCTCCAGAGCGTATTGGTAGAGTAGAAGTTCCTGCTGGACGCGTAGTAGGCGGAGCCCTCCTCTCCTGACCAAAGGTAGAAGTCAGGAGAAGGTAAACCTAGTTCAGCTGCTTTGGTTGGATCGAAGGTTAAACTAGATGTTGACCCTGTTGAAGTCACACTATCTGTATTGTATACATAATTAGCAATCTTTGCTAAATCTGCTCCTGTTGCCATTTTATCTGTTCCACCACATAATTCTACAGCACCTGCCCAATAGTCGTTTGTTCCCAGTGCTGGATCTAAACATCGGATACCGTATTTTTGCATGACCGCTATATCATCTGGATCTGTTGAGGTTCCATCACTCTGACATGCTTTCCATACATGTGGTTCAGGTTTAAATCCCAATGTCGCATAACAAGTACTACCAATCTCAAATGCACAACCAGAACCTAATGATTTAACGTGTTCATTAGCTCTCAAATCTTTTCCAGATGTATTAGGAGATTTGTAACCTGAAGTATCATACAGAATAGCTAAACAATCTCCACCAGTAATTTGGTTAGAATAAGGATCTTGCTTACAAACCTTAACTGTAGAATCATCACTATGAGTTATAGGGTTATATGCAATTAGCGCATTAGTACCGTTAGCAAATTGAACACCAACAATATTAGTACCCCAATCCTTTTGTCCGAAATGTTTAGCGGTTTTAATAGTACTCATATCAACTGCCTCAGGAGTAGTATCTCCCCCACCCCAATAAACAGTATCAGAGAAACAATCAGTTAATTTAGTGTTATCACAAGTCTTAAGTATTTTAAAATGCTTAGATAATTCAGCAACAAATTCTTCAGTAGTAGTATACCCTACAAGAGATTGTTGAGTATTCATAGTTTTTAAAGCTTCTTCTAATTTTCTTTCAAAAACAGTAGCAGCAGTGCCCCAAGATTTAGCTTGGTAATTAGCCACTAATGTTGGAATAGTCATCGCAGCAACTATACCGATGATACCTAGGGTAATTAAAACTTCAGCCAAGGTAAACGCAACTAGTTTGTCATTACGAGTAAACAAGAGACCTTGTTTACGAAGTAATCCAGCTTTTACATCAATCTTTTTCTGGATTGCCACGTCCTCACTACGTTCGTCCTCGCAATGACGTGCTTGTTTAATAACCTCTGAAATGCAGTCTAGGAGAGCGTTTCTACCCCCCCCCTTAATAGCTTAAAGCCTTGTGTAATAAGTCTTTTCATACTTTTTCTCTCCTTTTTTACGTGAGTATTGTTAGTAAAGTGAGTGGAGTTAGTAATGTGCATTAATGATAAGTACTTTACTTACTATACTTACCTAACTCACTTTACTTACTTATACTACCATTTTTTCTATATCTTGGCAATGGATGTAAAAAATTATTCGAGAAATTCTGACAAAATATTATTACTAATCAAAATACCTTCATTATTTAGAGAATATCCGTTTTTAGTTTTTGTAAGATATTTGCTATATGTTTTTAAAATGTTATCGTATTTGGTTTCAAAATCAATTGAATATTTTTTGTTAATTGATTTAGTATTTATCCCTTCCATTTTTCTAAACCCTAAGAAAATTTCTTCTTCTAATTGTTCTTGTATAGTCAAAATAGTTTCAGTAGCGTGTTTTGTTGGATTTTTAATGTAATCTTCAAGCGTTTCTGTATTTGAGTAACGGACATTATTTATATAGCCGTGAGCTGCAACACCAAACCCATAATAATTTTCATTATTCCAATAGTTTAAATTGTGTTGGGAAGGTGTTCCAAAATTACTTATTTCATAATGTTGAAAATCTTTTAATGTTTCTATGGCTTTAAAATACATTTCTGCTTGGGTATCATCATCAGGAAGGTTTTCAGGCATATTTTTGTAAAAATAACAGCCTTCATCAATTTTTAATCCATATAATGAAATATGTTGGATTCCTAAAGATTTGGCTTGTACTAAATCATTTGTAAAACCTTTAATGGTTTGTGTTGGCAATCCATAAATAAAATCCAAGCTGAGGTTTGTAAAACCAGCCTTTTGTGCGAAAATGACAGCGTCTTTGACTTGTTGAGATGTGTGTCGTCTGCCAATTAATTTTAGAATCTTGTCATCAAATGTTTGACAGCCGAGGCTAATTCTGTTTATGCCGATTTTTTTTAATTCATTTAAATATTCTTGGTTAAGTGTTTCAGGATTTAGTTCGGCTGTAATTTCAGTGCTTGGTGTTGTATTAAACAAAGAAAGCAAGGACTCGAACTCGTCAATGTTTAAAAGTGATGGAGTGCCACCGCCAAAATATAAAGTCTTTAACTCTTTACCTTTATAATGAAATTGTATTTCTTTTTTAAGAGCATCAAGATATTTTTGTTTTTTTTCTAATGTCGGAAAAGAAACAAACGAGCAGTATTTGCATTTTGATTTGCAAAAAGGAATATGTATGTATACACTTGTTGCCATAAGTTAATTTTACTATAAATTTTTAAAATATATTTGCATAGCTCAAGAAATATTCACTAATAATATTAAATAGCATTGGCAAAATCCAAACCATAATAGCTGCGCCCAATACTGGTTTGAATAAGAAGCTTAATTGGAATACGTTTACTTGAGGTGCAGTTTTTGAAATTACACCCAAAATGATATCTTGACCTAACGTCGCAAGTAAGATTGGTGCTGCGATTTGCAACCCCATATATAAAACATTCGAAGACATGCTAATTAAGTACTGCATGTTGACTATTTCGCTTAACGGAATACTTGTTGCGTATATTGGAAATATCTCAAAGCTTCTCATTAAAGCTCGAATTAACCAATATATACCACCTAAATTTATAAATATGAGTATTCCAAGTAATGACATTGCTTTCCCCAAAATAGAAACTTGGCTTGATGTTGTTGGATCCAACACCATTGCAGAAGATAAACCCATTTGCATGTTAATCATGTCAGCACCAGCATCAATAGCAAGCAATATCAATTGAGCCATATAACCAATAATTGCTCCAACAACTATATTCAACAGGATTGATAAAAAGAATGAATCCATAATCATCAAATCTGTTTTTACAAAAGGTGTTATAACGATAGTCATAATTAGGCACAAGGATAGTTTTACCATGCTCGGTATTTCTTTTCGGTTAAAAACAGGTGCAAGTCGCATAAATCCGATTAATCTGGCAAAAACCATAACACCTGCCCCAAGCATTGTGTTTAGAGCAGGAAACATTTTCATTAATTCTGCTAAAATATTCTCCATTATTTACCCCCTTTATATTTAGGAGGGTCTGGCAAAATACCGTTTGCTGGTGGCAAAGGGACTAACAAATTTTCTGGGGGGATATCGATTGCAAAATAATTAAAATTTTTGTTTTGTTTTATATTTGTTTTTTCAGTTTCAATTTTTATATCTAAAGTTTCTTTTTTATTATCAATTAGATTAATATTTAGTTTTGTTTTCCCTTCTTTTAAAGGAGTAATTAAAATTATTTTTTTCTGGTTATCAATGGTAAACACAGGTTTTGCTTCTAAAATTTCTTGGTTTTGAACCGCAACAGATTTAACCGCTGAATTTGAAATTATCATATATTCTTCAAATCCGTATGCGGGTGCTGTTGCTAATAAAATTGTTAAAAGAGTTTTTTTCATTTTATCTTCCAAGAATTTGGTTTGTTTCTACAAAATTAGGTTTAGGCATTGGAGTTCTAGGACTTGGCATATATTTAATTTTCTGTTGGTTGTCGATAAATGGAATCTTGCCAGGATTTTTCATAATATCGTTAATTTCATCTTGATTGTGAAAGCGGTCTTTCATTTCACCTTCAAATGGAGTTGTGTATTTGTGATAATCCGAAGAAAGAACGTATTCAGCACTTCTTGGAACAACATTGAATGCTAATGCCATTCCGTCTGTAAATAAATTTGTTAAAAGTCTGATGAAACCAACTCCGCCGATTATGATTACTAAAAATACACCAAGAATTTTTGGTGCGGCTGCAATAGTTTGTTCTTGAACTTGAGTTACCGCTTGTAATATACCGACAACCAAACCTATACCAGCAGCAACAAGTACGCATGGCATTGATATTGCCAACATAGTCATAAATCCGCTTGCTAAGTATTCTATTAATATCTCCATAATTTACCTCTAATTGTAACTCGTTACAAGTCCTTGGACAATCAATGCCCATCCATCTACTGCGATAAATATCAGCAACTTAAACGGTAGTGAAATGATTGTTGGTGACAACATAAACATCCCAAGTGCTAGAAGTATATTTGCAACGACCAAGTCCAATACAATAAATGGTACAAATATGATAAAACCAATTTCAAATGCGGTTTTTAATTCACTAATGATATAAGCTGGAGCAACTTGCCATAATGTTATTTCTTCAGGTGATTTTGGTGGTGTTTTTTGCGAAAGTTCTACAAAAAAAGCCAAGTCGGATTCTCTAGTTTGCTTCATCATAAATTCTTTTAGAGGTTTTGAACCTTCATTTATTGCAGCAATCATATTTTGGCTCTGTTGATATGGTACAGATCCCATTTCATACATTTTACTAAAGGTTGAACCCATTGTATAAAATGTTAAAATCATTGCTAATCCAATAATTACAATTGCCGGAGGAACTTGTTGAGTACCCATTGCTGTTTTTAGCATAGAAAATACGACTACAAATCTTAGAAAACTTGTCATACAGCAAAAAGCAAACGGCAATAATGAAAATACCGTCATAACTACTAGCATTTGTAAAACTGGATTTATATCTTTTAAAACTGATTCCATTTATGTTCCTTATATTTCATTTATTTTTTTTAGCATTTCTTTGATGATTGGTTGATCGCTGTTACGTTTAGGGAAATCAACAATCACGGGTAATTCTTCATAGTTTACATCAGAACGTTTTTGCTTATTTGAATCGTCAAGTTTTGAAATAAGGTTTGTTCTATCGCTATCTGATGCAACTAAAAATCTTTCGTTACCAGCTCTAACTACGTATAAATTTTTACGAGGTGCAAGACTAATACATTCTTCAACACCTAAAAATTCAGATTTTTTTCTAAAGCCATTTTCACAAAAGAATTTTTTATATGTTAATAAGGCAAAGAAAATCAGGCCTACCATTGCCATCGTATAAACTGCAAAATTTGCTATATATCCACCCATAGTCTGTTCCTTTTTATTTATTAAATATCTTCGTCATCTAATTCGAAGTCACTGTAATCGAATTCGTCTTCTGCCCCTGAATTAGCAGGCGCTGCACCTTCCGGTGCGAAATCGTTACTCATTGGAGTTCCGAAATCATCTCCAGCAAAGTCGCTATTTGGTGCTGCTTGAGATTCCGTTGTTGGTTTTTGTGCGATTACTTCATCAATTTTTACGCCATATCTGTCATTAACTATAACAAGTTCACCACGAGCGATAGCTTTATCTTCAACACGAAGTGTAACTTTATTGTTATAAATTGAAGTTAAATCAACTACCATTCCATCTTCAATTTTTTTAAGTTCTCCGAGAGTTATTTTTACCGCATCAAAGTCCGCATGCATTTCGACTTCAATGCTGTCCCATAAATTGTTAGCTCCCATATTATCTCCTCCGTCATTATCTTCTATTGGTGTTATTAATCCTAAGTTAGGATTTAATTTGATTTCTTTTTCATAATCTCCAATAACAAGTTTTAACTGTTTTATGTTGCTATTGTCAAAAATTACCATGTCTTCTATGTCAAGATTTTTTAAATCGTGCATTGAAAATCGTGTAGAACCAATTTTAATTTTTACGTCTAATGTGCTTGAGCTGAAAGTTGTATTTTCAAATTTATCGTTTTCGCAAACAATGCTTTCTGGTTTTAAAAGTGCTTCAGGCAGCGAAACCAGAAATTTACCAAATTTGTTGTTTTCAGAGTCTTTTATGATAAATGTTAAATGGATTACGTCAAAATTTGATCGTCTTAATTCTCCTGTTGGGGCTGGAGATAAAAATTCGGCAACCATATTGAACATATAATCATTAAACGTAGTAATAATTTTGGCCTCCAAATCGGACATTTTATTAAGATTAAATGTTCGGTTTGCTTTGCCAAGTATTTTTTCTAAAATTAAAGCAATTGCGCCTTCAGAACTTCTAAAGAACATATCATATTGTTTGTCAATTTTGATTTTAGTTACAAAATAAGCGTCTTTATCTGATAATGGGGTAATATTTTTGCTTATGCCTATCATTTCAAATTGAAATCCAGGCAAGAAAAATTCGTCGCAAGCCTTTTGTACGACAGGCGCAAAAGTGTTTTTATACCAGCTGTATTGGCTGTATAATTCTTTAGAATCTATTGAATTTAAAGTCTGAGTACTCATAATTATCCCTCTGCCCCATAAATACAATAGAATATTATCCCATACTGCACATCAATCATTTAATGGATATTTGCATAAAGTCTATAGAAATCATGTTAACATTTGTAACAAAAATCACTTCATTTTTTAAAGTTTAAAGGGCAAAATGTCGTAATACAACATGAAAGAACAGGAAATGTTACTAAGTTACGAAAGGAAATTGAGACTACAATGGGTTTGGCAGCATCACAAGCTAGATTATTAACCATCACATCTCGTAAAGCAGATTGTGAGTTTCAATCAATGCGCTATTCGCACCAAAAGATAGCGTTATCTCGTAATATGAATGATATTTCCAATGAATATCAAAATGCTTTAGAACAAACTAAGTTGATTTATGATTATTATGGAACTGGTGATGCATCAAATCCTTTAACATACGGATTGATGATGACACCAAGTGAATTAAATGGTCATATGCCTATATTAACAACGGATGGTTCAGGTAAAACAGTATTGAATACTCAATACGCAGCAGCAGCAAGAGCAGCTGGTATCCCTCAAGAAGGTTTGGGATGTTTACCTTCAACAACAATCCGTAACAAATTCATTCAAAGTATGGCTGATGCAGGTCTAATTACGCCTGAAACAGCTCTTACATTCCAAGGAATTCCTTATGCTCAAGAAATGGGTGTAGGTACAACTGATTTGGTTACTACTGTGACTGAAAAAATGACTTTGGCGGATATGTTAGATGAATATATAGCTAGTGGTAATGCTACACTTACCACATTAACACATGATTCTGTTTTAGCTGAAATGGGAAGCTATGATTGGGGTGCCGTGCATATTTACGACACAACGGTAAGTAAATCTTCTCAGGCTGCTTACGACGGTAGTCTATCAATAAAAGATCTTATCAGTGGTGATATAGTTTTAGTTACTGGGTGTGAAGGTGGGACATCTGGTGCGGTCGCTGGTAAATTTCAAAACTTAAGTATTTACGAATGGATATATGAAGAATTAGCAAAAATGTTGAGCGTTTCAGGTAATCAAGAAATTGCTGGTGCTATTCAATATGCAGAATCTATGACAAGAGAATTGTGGACGCAATCTTTTAATAATATCAAATCTCTGGAAGCAGCAACAGATGAAGGTGATCAAGTAATGCTTGCCAATAGCACAGCGCAAAGAGGCTATGCAGAAGGTTTTGTTGAATTCTTCGGTGCAAAACAAGATGGTTCGGTTTCAACTAGTGATTGGTTTGGTCCATATGCATTAGATCGTAGAGGTAATTTATGGAACTGGAAGCCAGTAGATTATGCAGCTATTGACTTATCTAATTTTGCTGATGCTTACTTAACATATTTTGCTCAATATATGCAAGGTGGCGAAAGACTTAGTGATTATAATATTGATGAAGCTGGTAGAAATGTTTCAAGTTCGAATATTATAGATATTAACGACGAGAATTTCTACTTTGATGTTGAAGTCGAATCTGGTATCAACACCGACCAAGCTTTACAATCAGGTTTCTATGATGCAATGTTTAACCAAATCTGTCAAAATGGTTGGGTTGAAAATGCTAACGTTGATGATAAAAACTACTTACAAGAAATGTTGCAAAACGGTATGTTATTTATTGCAACTTGTAGCGAAGATGGCCATTATTATCAAGGTAACTATTCAACTAATACTTTCATCAAAGAAATAGTTGATGAAGAAGCTATTGCAAGAGCTGAAGCGAAGTATAATGCAGAAAAACAAAAAATCAATTCTAAAGAAGAAGTTATTGATATGAAGATGAAAAACTTAGATACAGAAATTTCATCCTTAACAACTGAATATGATACGGTTAAATCATTGTTATCTAAGAACATAGAAAAATCGTTTAAACGATATGACGCATAAAAAAAAAGACCTCTCTAAGAGGTCTTTTTTGATATTATTACATTTTTGAAACGTCAGGTAAATCAATACTTTTTAATCTTTGTTCAATTCTTCTGTACCATTTTAGATGTTGTTTAAACAGGATCTTATAGTCATCAAATCTACCGTGAGAGATTTCATCGTGATGTTCATCACAAACTTTTACCATTGATTGTTCAAGTTGATGAGTTAATTCTTTTCTATCAGCACTACCATCTGTTAATTCAATTCTTTCACCAAATTTAACCAATACTTCAGGTCTGTTATCTCTTAAGAAGCAATAATCTACAGAAATAGGTATTAAATTGACTTTCCCGTATTTTTTAACAGCATTTTGAGCAATATATGCTAATCCTGTTTGAAATACTACAGGTCTATAATGTGGCGGACGAATAATTCCTTGAGGGAAAATACATAAAATATTTCTTAAATCACTCAATAAATCTACGGAATATTTCAAAGCTTGCATTGCAGATTGTGGAGATTTTTTACAAACAGAATATGCTCCACCATGTCTTAATAATGGGAATCTATTCAATTCTTCGACCATTAAACGGATTTCTTTATGGCAGATTCTGTGCGTAATGTTGTATAAAACAATACCATCCCACCAGTTGCAATGAGGTGCATACATAATTGTCGGATATTTTTCGTCGCGGTCAAAATAGTTTTCGGCATTTGTGTATCTGAATGCATAAAATCTGTTTTGTAACATATTAAAAAAGAACAAACTTGCAACTGTTAGCCAAAATCTATTAGTTTTAGCTGGTTTGAATTTTTCGTCTTTGCCACGTAATTTTGTTGGTGGAATGTCTGAATATAATTGTTCTTTTACTGCTGTCATACGACTATTTTACTCCGATAAACTATTAAATAATACACTTTAAATCATGTTTTTAAGAAAACTTTACCTAACTATCTTACTTCTACTAAAGAAATTTTGCAAGCCAATATATCAATTATTCTTTTAAAATCTTCATCATCGTACGTTTCTTTATTCATAAATCTAGAATCAAGTGTTTTGGAAGGGATAAATTTTTGAAGATAATATTTTTTTGCTCCTTGTATTAAGTTAGCAATTTTTTCAAAATCCTCAAATCCTAATTGTGATTTTACAACAGTGGTTCTAAATTCATAATCAATGTCGCTATTCATTATTAAATCAATACTTGTTATAATTTTATTAGTTGAAATTGTAGAATTCGAAACAGCATTATATTTTTCAAGTGGAGCTTTAATGTCCATAGCTATGTAATCCAGCAAATTTTCATTTAAAAGATTTTGTATAATATCAGGGAAGCTACCGTTTGTGTCGAGTTTAACCAAGAATCCCATTTGTTTGATTTGTTTGATAAAATCTACCAAATCTGGCTGTAGACACGGTTCTCCACCTGTTATTACGACTCCATCAAGTTTTCCTTTTCGGGTATTAAGAAATTTAAAAAACTCAGAAGTCGAGTATTCGACTCCTGAGTTAAATAATTCAGGATTGTGGCAATAGCCACATGCAAAGTTGCAACCTTTTGTAAAAACAATTGCACTAATCATATTTGGAAAATCTAAAAGCGAAGTTTTTTGGATTCCGCCTATCCGCATAAACTTTCCTCATTAAATTTAAAGGTTTTTCTGTCTTTGAATTCTTGACGTTTACCTTTGTTCCATTGTGTAATCGGACGTATATAACCAACAACACGAGAGTAAACTTCACATTCACCACCACAAGATGGACAAGTATAATGTTCACCTGCTACATATCCGTGTTCAGGACAAATGCTGAAAGTCGGTGAGAATGTAAAATAAGGTAATTTATAATTATTACAAATTTTTCTAACAAGGTTTTTCATAGTTTCTGTGTTAGAAATTCTTTCACCTGCGTAAATATGAATTGTTGTTCCGCCTGTATATTTTGTTTGTAATTCGTCTTGGTGCTCCAAAACTTCAAAAATATCGTCGGTGTAATTTACAGGTAATTGAGTTGAATTTGTATAATATGGATATTTTTTGTCATCAAGTCTTGCAAGACGGTATGAAGTACCTTCGCCAGGTGTCGCTTCAAGGTTATAAAGGTTACCAGTTTCTTTTTGGAATTGAGAAATTTTATTTCTCATGAAATCCATAACTTCAATAGCAAATTGTTTACCTCTGAAGCTTCCGATATCATCTTGTAAGAAATTCAAACAAGCTTCGTTCATACCAATCAAACCAATTGTTGAAAAATGGTTTTTCCAATATACACCAAATCTTGCTTTTACATCTCGTAAATAGAATTTTGTGTATGGATATAAGTTTTTATCTGTATAATTTTCAAGAACTTTTCTTTTGATTTCTAAACTTTCTCTTGCAATTTCCATTTTTTCAGAAAGTCTTGTGAAAAATTCTGCTTTATCTCTTGCGGTTTCTGCAATTTTAGGCAAGTTGATAGTTACAACACCTACAGATCCTGTCAAAGGATTTGAACCAAATAAACCGCCACCTCTGTATTCAAGTTCTCTGTTATCAATTCTCAAGCGACAACACATAGAACGAGCATCTTCTGGTGACATATCAGAATTGATGAAGTTTGAGAAGTTTGGAATCCCGTATTTTGCGGTCATTTCCCATAATCCGTCAAGCTCTTTGTTAGCCCAATCAAAATCTTTTGTGATGTTGTATGTCGGAATTGGGAATGTGAATACTCTGCCGGCATGGTCACCTGCCATCATTACTTCAAAGAATGCTTTGTTAAGCATGTCCATTTCTGGTTGAAATTCTTTGTAAGTTGCTTCTTGAAGTTCTCCACCGATAATTACAGGTTGTTCAGCATAATAATTTGGAACAGTCAAATCCATTGTAATATTTGTGAATGGAGTCTGGAAACCTACACGAGTTGGTACATTCATATTAAAGACAAACTCTTGCATTGCTTGTTTTACTTGTTCATATGTTAAATTGTCATATCTTATAAATGGTGCAAGCAATGTGTCAAAGTTTGAAAATGCTTGAGCTCCAGCTGCTTCTCCTTGCATTGTATACATAAAATTCACAACTTGGCCTAAAGCTGTTCTGAAATGTTTTGCAGGTGCACTTTGAACTTTTCCTTTTACGCCGGTAAAACCTTCAGTTAATAAATCTTTCAAATCCCATCCTACACAATATACTGATACAATATTTAAATCGTGTAGGTGCAAATCGCCTCTTTCGTGTGCGGCCTTAATTTCTGGTGTATAAATTTTGTTTAACCAGTAATTTTTGCTGATTTCAGATGCCAAATAGTTGTTTAAGCCCTGAATTGAATATGACATATTTGAGTTTTCATTAACTTTCCAGTCTAATAAATTCAAATAGTCATCTACAAGTTTAATGCCAGCATCTTTTTGAGCTGTAAATTCACTTAAAGACATGTATGTCTTTTTAGCCGATTCAAAATCGACAACTCTTCCCTTTGATACAATGTTGTTCATAAAAATAATCTCCTAGTCTCGAGGTTGTTACACAAACTGAAACAAGCATTCCGACTTTTACGGCTGCGGACCAGTGTGGGATTCTCACCCATGCTTTCCTCATTTCAGTATATAGATTTTACAGTTTATAATTTTTTTTGTCAACATATTAATTAAAGAATCAATCTAAATTTCATTCCGTGTTATAATGAATTTATGGAAAAATTATCAGGAAGTTTAGAAGATTATTTAGAGGCAATTTATGTGGAAGTTCTAAAGCATGGTTGTGCTAAAGTTACCGATATTGCACTGGCTTTGGACGTAAAAAAAGCTTCTGTAACATCTGCTCTAAATCAGCTTTCAGCTAAAAAACTTATAAATTATGCACCGTATTCTTCGGTTACCATGACGGCTGATGGCGAAAAATTAGCGAAGAAAATCTTGCAGAAACATAAAGTGCTTGATACTTTTTTTAATGAAATTTTAGAATTAGATAATGCTTCTGAAATTGCTTGTGCTGTTGAACATTTGATTTCTGATACTAATTTGAAAAAGATTCAGCAATTTATTTCTGCAAATAAGTAGCCTATTGACAAATATATTTTTTTCTGATAAAGTTAGCCTAGACTAACAAAAGTTAGAGAAAGCTAACTTGCAAATGACAGACCAATGAAGATAAAGACCCTAGCAAAATATATAGATCAACCATTATTAATAAATAAATTAAATAAGCAAATGCCAAGGTTACTTGTAGGAGCAGGTACAGCAATTGCGGTTGGTGATGCTATAAAACATAGGGACGAAAAAGATAGGTTTGTAAAAAATGCTATTATTGCAACTTCAATTATTGGAACAACATTAGTAGCAACAAAAAAATTCAATCTAATTGATATTAGACCAGCGAAAGAAATTATTCAAGAACAAACAAAAGCAGTTCGAGAATACATACAAAAAACAAATTTAAAGGATGAAAATTTACTGTCTATACTTAAAAAATCCGAGAAAGACCACCTTTCAAAGGATGCTGTACAGGTTCTGTTTGATGACCTGAAAGATGATTCAAACAGAACCGCTTTATTTAAAGTTTTGTTTAATGAAGATAAAAATTTAACATCAAAAGAAATTTTCTCCGAAATAGGCAGGTTATCTGTATTAGGTGCTATTCCTGTGGTTAGTGGTATAGGAGGAGGAATTGTTGCCGATGCTGTTACAGGAACTTCTTCAAAATCCAAACGTGCTAACAAGGTTAAAGAAGGTTTTTATCAGTATTTTGCAAATATATTCTTGTGTAATGTTGGTGCAGGGGCAGCTTTATTAGGAGCTGAAAAATTACAGAAAAAAGGTGTTATAAAAGCATTAACACCAACAAAGAAATTAGGTGTAATTCTTGCAGGGATAACGGCAACAGGGATTGTTGGTGGAAGTTATATAGCAAACTTTTTAAGTAAAAAAGTTATAAATCCACTCTTTGGACAAAAGAAAGATGACAAAAAGGGTATTTATTCAGAAAGGAAACCGGAAGCATTAGATATTGCTTTGCACGCTGATGATATTGCGACAGCGGGTGTTTTGTCTGGTTTGAAATGGATTGAACCAGCGTTACCTGTAATGTATTTTGTTTCAGGATTTAGGGCGGGAACTGGCTACAGAAATGGCAAGAAGGCTTAATAATTTTAGTATACAAATGATACTAAAATTAATTTCAGTAATTTAAGAGTAGTTTTTTTTAGCATTGTTTCTTTTTGTTAACAAATTTCAAAAATTATTAAAGAACTCTTTAAAAATTTCCGTAATCGAAATTATAAGGAGTATTTTGTGGAAATCAATAACGTAAACAAGCTCTATTATGTAAATAACAATCTAACACAGGAAAGTTCGGATGTTACAAAAGTTGTAACAGAAGTATCTTTGATTGATTCAAATACTGCTGTGGATGAGCTTGTGTTGAGCTTGAATACAGTAACCCCAAATTCTAATATTACATCTGTTGAACCTGTTGTTTATGAAGTTACTACAGAAACACCTTTAAATACTCAAAGTATTAAAGAGATTTTGTATAAACTGCACCATCCAGCAGAAGGTTTTGTGGCAGGTGGAAATACGCAAAGTGGTGAAATTGGTGATGCATGGGATATTATTCAGCATATAAACAGAGAAAGCGATTCAACTGTAAATGTGAATACTGGCGTTTCACGAGCTCAATTGTTAAAAGTTACTCAAAAAGATGCTTGGGAAGAAAGTAATTCTAATTTCTTTGGTAGTATTAATCATTCATTTGATAAATTAGATGGTAATGGTGACGGGGTATTACAATTTACAGAATTGCAAAACTTTGCTGGATATCAATTTGGATCAACGATTTCGATTTTTAGTACTAAAGTTAACAATTATGCTGCACAGATTCAAAGTGAATATGAAGCTTGTGGAACATTAACTGCAAAAATGAATTTTGCGATTGATAAAGCGAAAGACTATCTTACAGCTATGGGTATGACAGATCAATTAGATGCGCTTGAAAGGTTGCAAAATGAAAATAAGATTGGATTTAAAGATTGTAACCCTGGGGAAACGTTAACAACAGGGGTTTCTTGGACATTGGGTTCGTATAATCATTTAGGTTCTGGAGGTATGTATATTACTGATGATATAACCGACAAATATGATTATGAAAATGGTGATGGTATTCCAGATTTATATACTGATGGCGGTTTGTTTTTAGATGAAACTTACTACAATCAGTCATCTATTAAATGGTATGAATTAACATCTACGTTAATTCATGAATTGACACATGCGACAGCGTACTTATATTCTGATTATCCATATGCCGAATCTTCTGCTCTTAGTGGATATGTTGGATTAAGTGACGATGCAATATACAAATTGTGGAATGCAGGTGCTTTATCGGATGGTGAATACAGTAATTATAAAGCCAAACATGAAAGTGGCACTTTGACCAAATCAGAATATCTTATGCTTGCCGAAATGACAGAAGTTATGTGGGGCGAGTATATAGCCTATCAAAATGATGAAGATTATGAAGACAGTATAGCTCGTGGTGATTATGCTGGTATGTATGAACATATTGAAATTGAAGATCACATTGATGCTTATTATGTAGATGAGCCAGAGCCTGATAATGATTGGTGGATTACCTACTATAAAAATAACCAAATAAGTTATAATGCGTAATTGTTAAATATTGTTAACACATTGTGGAGATTTTTTAAAGATTTTTGTTTTGCAAGTCGATAACCTATTTGTAGGCATATGCCTATGGAAAGGAAATTGGCACACAAAATGGGAATGGCGGCATCACAAGCTAGATTTTTAGGCTTGACAGCTCGAAAAACCAATGTTGAGTACGAAGGTCAACAGATCAACCAACAACGTACTTGCTTGGCAAACCAATCAGCAAATTATTACAATGATATGCTGGGTATGTCTGTGCCAACTCCTCCTTCTGTTGATCAATTTACAAAAACTGTTTACACATTTAACGATGGCGCATTAACTAATAGCATTACATCATTAATTGCAAAAGCTGATGGTAATTATACACTAAGCTACCTATCACAATGGGAAGATGATTTTACTCCTGTTAGAGCATCTTCTAGTATTGTTACTGTAAGTGGTAATAACTACATGGTAGGTGCTAAAACATTAAGAGTATGTGGTGTAATTGATGGATTTGCAGGTGTTACAGCCCCTGGTGGAACAGGTGGTGCAGGCGGTACAGGTGGAACTGGCGGTACTGGCGGTACAGGTGGAACTGGCGGTACTAATAATCCAGGATCAGCACCAACAGATACAGATATAGATACAGATACTGATACTGACATTGATACCGATACAGATGTTGATACCGATACAGAATCAGGGACTCCAACAACAAACCCTCAAGTTTTGACTGAAGAAGAAAAAAATAAATTAAAATATGCTTATATTGATCCAGTTACAATGCAAAATATTTCATTAACAAAAGCTCAGTATGAAAGCGGAGTATATGATTCATCTTTAACATATATGTATTTATTAGATGAATCTAAAACAGGTGCAGATGCGATTACTTTAGTTTCAGTTAATGCTCAAGGTGAATATATTAAAGAAGCTGGTGCGGCTTCAAATCCATCAGTTGTAACTGTAGAAGAAGTTGAAAATAATCAAACAGTTGTGATTGGAGATGTAGAAGAAGTTGAAAATAATCAAACTGTTGTGATTGGAGATGTAGAAGAAGAAACATCAGAAGCTACTGATGATTTGCCAGATTTCCATGATGAATATTTAAATTCATTATCTGAAGATCAGCTTAATGAATTATTAAGAGAAGAAGGCTATTATATCGAATTATTGAACAAAAAATATGGTAATGACACTTGGTATGTACGTTATGTACAAAACTCAGATAGTGGCACATATCAACCATATTTCTACAGAGGTTCTGATTTAACTCAAAACGTAACTGT
>JAZRUK010000002.1:0-90522 GCA_045652525.1 Candidatus Gastranaerophilaceae bacterium
GTTATACGCAACTAACGCACTAACACCATCAGCAAACTGTACACCGATTGTTTCAGTACCATAGTTACCATCTTTATTTAAATTTTTAGCTTGTTTTAATTCTTCAACTTTAAATGTATCTTCATTAGTAGAGAATTCAGAAACAAAACAACTAGTTAAGTGTTTAGTATGACAAGTTTTAACTATTTTGATATTTTTACCTAATTCTTTAACAAAATCAGCAGTAGTTTCATATCCTGCAAGAGAAGAATTAGAGTTCATAATTTTTAAAGCTTCACCAAGTTTGCGGGTAGACAGAGTAGCCGCAGTATCGATAGATCTTTGTTGGTAATTAGCAACAAGAGTTGGAATAGTCATAGCAGCAACTACACCAATGATACCTAAAGTAATCAATACTTCGGCAAGAGTGAACCCTGCTCTAGGAGAGTGTTCTACCTCTCTTAATGGCTTAAAGCCCTGTGCAACAATGTTTTTGAGCATAATACAATTCTCCTATATATTTATCTATTTAATAACGTTTTTATCTTACCATTTTTTCTAACTCTTGGCAATTATTAAGGTTTTTTTACAATTGATGAATTTTTAGTCAATTATCTCATAATAAAAAACTTTATGTGTATAGGTTAGTTTATTTATTGAAAGGGAAAAGTGGTATGTCAGAAGTTTCAAATCAAGCAGTTATTAATGCTGGATCACCTTATTTGGGTGGTAGAGTAAAGGGTGATTTTTCTAATAGGTTAGATTGTGCAGTTGACAAAACTAAAAATAATTTAAAATATCTAGCTCAAGATACATTGGTTTTAGGTGGTACTGCCGCAAGTTTGTATGCATTAAAAAAATCTCCTAAAACAGCAGGCTATATAGGCAAGGCCGTGCAAAAAGCTACGGACTGGATTGTTAGTAAGTTACCAAAGAATAAAATCGGTGCATTGGGCGAAAAATTCGCTAAATTGCTAGAAAAAGTTCCTAATAAATATAAAGCCGCAGGTGTTGCATTGACAGTCGCAACGGGTTTCTTATTCGGAATTGCAAAAAAACGTGCTTACAATAAAGGTAGAATTGAACAACAGTACCAAGATCAGGCAATTGTTGACAGACATCAAAAAATACATTTAGGATTATAAAAAAAGCGCCATTGGCGCTTTTTTTATAGTTCAAATAGTTTATGAAGTCTTTCTTTAATATCAGCTTCGTCTAGGTCGTTTGTTATTTTGTTTAAATCTATCGCCATTTGGTAATAGTTTGCAGCATCATTTGTAAACTCCATTTTTTCAGAAGCTCTTGCTGCATTAAAGTACGCTAATGTGTAGCTCGGGTTTAATTCTATTGCTTCTTCAAAATACTCTAGAGCTTGTTCTGCATCCATTAATCCGTCTAGGTATAGAATGCCCAAATTATTATGTGCATATTCATTTTCTGGGTTTAATTCAACAGCTTTGTGATACGCAACGAGCGCTTCTTCAAGATAATCTTTTTCCCAAAGTGCTATTCCGGCTTTTGAATAGCCTCTGTAGTCGTTTGGATTAAGAGTAATTGCATCACAGTATGATTTTATAGCTTTGTCTAAATCATAATCAGCCATATAAATGTCGCCTAATGCCAAATATAAGTCGTAATTGTTTGGATCTAATATTAAACCAGCTTGATATGTCGCAATTGCAGCTTCTACATTCCCGTTTATTTCTGCATAAATTGCGCCAAGTGCTTGGCATACAATAGATGTCCATTCTTTATCTGGGTTTAAGTCGATTGCTTTTTGATAATGATTAATAGCATCTTCAAATAATTCAGCTTTTGAGTATGCATAAGCTAATGAATTATTATAGAATGGATTTTCTGAATCCAATTCGGTTGCTAATTTGAATGCACTGATTGAATTAATTTTATCGTCTTTAGATAGATATAAATGTCCTAATTCGTAATAAATAGGTGCTTTGTTATCATCAAATTCAAGTAGTTTTTCATAGCAATCTATAGTTTCGTCTTGAGATTCAGGGAAATATGTTTGCAAAACTGTGGCCAGTTTTGCCCATACATCTCGATTTAAAGGATTTACATCTAGTACTTTTTTATAGCTTTCTACTGCAATTTCAAATTCCTTATTTTTTAATGCAATATCGCCCATTCTATTAAAGAAAATTTCACCATGTTCGATTTCATTAACAGCTTTTTTGTAAACATTCTCTGCTGCTGGTAACATTTTGAATTTTTCTAAGAATCTTCCTAGGGTATTATACTTGAATACCGATAAATCATCTGAAATGTTTTTATAAAACATTTTAATAGATGGCTTGTCCCATGCTAACATCAAGCTGCCAGATAAGAAATAATAGATAAAGCTTGCATAGTCGGATAAATTACCATCTTTTTCATTAATTTTTTGTAAAATTGCTTGCGATAAAATCAAACGAGGACGAGCAGATTTAAGCTTGCTCATTTTTATCGCTGATTTAAATTCTTCTTCCGCTGATTTATAGTCTTGAGCCATTTTCATGAAGAAGCCTGTGTACATGTGAGCATTCATATTTGTTGGGGCAAGTGAGCAGGCGGTTTTGCACTGTTCAATTGCTGTGTTAAGACTTATTTGGCCTTGTTCCCACATTAAACTAGC
The DNA here is from genome assembly GCA_045652525.1 of Candidatus Gastranaerophilaceae bacterium. Classification (GTDB taxonomy): domain Bacteria; phylum Cyanobacteriota; class Vampirovibrionia; order Gastranaerophilales; family Gastranaerophilaceae; genus SIG32. The sequence continues at coordinate 2,612 of JAZRUK010000002.1, forward strand.
AAGTCTATAATAACTTTCTGGTAGTGTAGGGTCTAATTTTACCGCATCAACATAATGTTCAATAGCTTCCTCTAAATCGCTATTTTGCTGACGTATTAAATATCTTTCGTGTGCTTCTCGCGCTTTTTCTAACGAGTTAAGTGCTTTTTCACTATTATTACCAATCGGCATTAAGATCTGTTCTGACATTTTGAGCTCCAATAAAATGTGTGTATTTTACAGGTCGGGATAAAAAAATATGTCTTTAATGATTAATCAAAATATCATACGAATGTATTAGTCAATCAATTAATTTATCTTTGTAATATAATATTGCTATGGATTATTTAAAGAATAAATTCGATATAATTGTAGTTGGTGCTGGACATGCTGGTTGTGAGGCTGCAATTTCTGCAGCTCGTCTTGGATGTAAAGTCCTTTTGTGTACGTTGAACGTTGATAATATTGCGTTAATGCCTTGTAATCCAGCAATTGGTGGGCCTGCAAAATCTACTTTGGTTAGAGAAATTGATGCTTTAGGTGGCGTTATGGGTGAAGTGGCTGATGCTACTTATATTCAAATGAAAATGTTAAACTCATCCAAAGGGCCAGCGGTTCGTGCATTACGTGCGCAATCAGATAAAAAAGAATATATGAATTATATGAGAAATATTATTGAAAATAATGATAATATTTTCTTGAAGCAGTGTTGTATAACAGAGTTGCTTGTAAAAGATGGTGCAATTTGTGGTGCTATTGATGAGTTTGGAATTGAATATTCAGCAAATGCTGTTGTGTTAACTACTGGTACTTCGTTGGAAGGTCGAATTTGGGTTGGTCTAAGATCTTATTCCGCAGGACGCTTGGGTGAAAAGGCTGCGATTGGACTTTCTGAAAGCTTGAATAAATTAGGTATTCAAACTAAAAAATTAAAAACAGGTACGCCTGCTCGTGTTGACAAAAGGACTATTGATTATTCTAAAATGACAATTCAACCAGGTGACGATGAATTAAATTTTTATTCGTTTAAGCCTAATAGACCAATTCGTCCGCAATATCCTTGTTATTTAACACGTACAAATGAAAAAACTCATGAAATTATTAAGGCTAATTTAGATAAATCGCCAATGTTTCAAGGATTAATTCACGGTGTAGGACCAAGATATTGCCCGTCTATCGAGGATAAAATTGTTAGATTCTCTGAAAATCCTTCACATCATATTTTTATTGAGCCAGAGGGGTTAGGAACTTACGAAGTTTATATTCAAGGCTTCTCAAGTAGTTTACCTGCTGATGTTCAACTTCAAATGTTAAGAAGTCTTCCAGGCTTAGAAAATGCTCATGTTATTAAGCCTGCTTATGCGGTAGAGTATGACTATGTGCCTGCTGTTCAAACGCTGCACTCTTTAATGTCAAAAGATGTTAAGGGGCTTTTCTTTGGCGGACAAATCAACGGAACAAGTGGGTATGAGGAGGCTGCAGCTCAAGGTTTAATTGCTGGTATTAATGCAGTTAATTATTTGAATCGTTCTGAAATGCTTGAACTTTCAAGAAGTTCATCTTATATTGGAACTTTGATTGATGATTTGGTAACAAAAGATATTGAAGATCCTTATCGAATGTTAACTTCTCGTTCTGAATATAGATTGCTTTTGCGTCAAGATAATGCTGATGCTCGTCTTACGCCTATTGGGCACAAAATCGGTTTGATCGATGATGCTCAGTATAAAATTTTTACTGATAAGCAAGAGGCAATTTTGAAAGAACAACAACGACTAATGGAAACAAAAGTTTCTGCTACTGAAGGAATTAATGCAATTTTATCAAAATATGGTGAAAATATTGAGCGAGGTATGAAGTTAGGTGAGCTTCTTAAACGTCCGAATATTGATTATAAAATTTTGAAAGAAATTGATGTGGAAACAGCAAGCTTGAATGTTGCTCGCGATGTTTATGAACAGGTAGAAATTCTAATTAAATATGACGGCTATTTAAAACGTCAAGAATACCAAGTTGAACAAGGTTCAAAGCTAGAAAAATATAGAATTCCTGACGATATTGATTATTCAAAGTTGGAACATATTTCATCTGAAACTCGTGATAAATTATCAAAAATTCGCCCTAAAACATTAGCTCAAGCATCTCGTATCGGTGGTGTAAAACCTGCAGATATATCTGTATTGATGGTAATGTTAGATAGGCATTCTATTGCAAGGTCAATAACTGAGTAGTAATATTGTTGTATTGCTCGTTTATGTATTTATCTGTCGGATTAATCTCTTGAGCTTTTGTTATGCTGTTTAGTGCTGATTTTAGGTGTTTTTCTTGTTTTGTTTGTGTATATAGATATTCCTCAGCGTAAGAAATGTATAAGTGTGCAATATAATTCTTGTCTAAATTATTCAGTTTCTTAAAGTATTTTATTGCTTTTTCCATTTCACAATTTCTGTAATAGGAATATGCAACTCGGGTTATTTTTTTATCAAGTGGTTCAGGCTGATAGGTTTTTTGCACATTTGGATCCTGATTAATTATTATAGAAACTCTATCAGATGATTTTTTACATTGTAATACTTCAGAATTTATGATATTTGCTCTGCCTTCGTTTATCCATTCTTGAGGAAATGTCTGTGCGTTTTCTATAAAACTCTCAAGTCGTTTTTCGGGTTGTGGGTGTGTATCATCAAGAGTTTTTATGTGTGGTAAAGCATTAAGTAGATTGAAAGCTTCTGCACTTTTATTTAAATTAAAACCAGCACGCATAATTAATTCTCCGGCTAAACAGTCTGCCACATATTCCATATTTCTTGATTCTGCTGCAATTCGTTTCTTTTGAATTTTTGCGGATAAATGTACGCCTGTATTCCCGATTTGGGTATTTATATATCGTGCTCTTTTGTTAAGTCTTATGAGTTTACGATTTAGGTCAGCTATTCGCTGGTGATGTCCAAGTATATGATGAGCCATTTCATGTGCTATTACAAATGCTAAGGCATCATCATTGTTATGTAAAGAATCATACAAAGCCGTGTTTATCCATATAAAATTAGCTGCTGTACTTGCTGCATTTACTTCATCTTCAGATTTTCTTATTGCAATGCGCCAATTTGTATATTCAAGATTGTTTGCTCTGATTATTCGTTCTGATATTCTGTATATTTTATAAAAATCTACATTTGCAGGTTGTATATTTATGCTGGATAGATTTTTGTTGATTAATGGTATTATTGTGGAGTTATAAATTTGTTCATCTTTCGCCAGTTTTGATTTGTAATCTTTTTCATTTATTGTTTCAGCCTCAGAAAAGTTTATTAATTTAGGGTCTTTTACATTTGAAGATGTTGTTGATAATAGTTGATATTTAGCCGAATGTTTATTTACTGAATTATATTTTATATTCTTTTGTGTCTCTTGAAGTTGTTTATCAATATAAGTATTTGCAAATACAGGACATTGCAATGCAAGAATTAAAAGTGTGATGAAATATTTTTTATTCATAATAACTCCTTATTTTAAATTTAGTTTATAATATTTTACCCCAAAATGCAAGTTCTAAAATAAACTTAGTTGTTCTTGTTTTGCAAAATGTTTTTTAAGAAATGATGGTCTGTGATGTTTTGTAAGACCATATTGGTCTATAGCGTTTAAGTGTTCTTTTGTCAGATATCCAGCATTTTTACTCCAGCCGTATTGTGGAAATTTTAAATCTAATTCTTCCATATATCTATCACGTGTTACTTTTGCAAGTATACTTGCAGCTGCAATCGATGCTGATTTTGCATCTCCTTTGATAATATATTTTTGAGGATATGCAAGATTTTTTATCAATTTGTTGCCGTCAACTAATATCAAGATATCATTATTTTTGATTTTATTTTTTACTTCTTCACACGCAAGTTTCATTGCTTTTAGAGAGGCATTAAGAATATTTATTTCTTCTATTTCATCAACTTCAATGCAGATAGTTGAATTTATTGTTTCTCGTTTTATTATATCGTATAAACTTTCTCTATTTTTTTTAGAAAGTTTTTTGCTGTCGTTTAAAATTGCTAGCTCTTGAATAAGACTTTCATTTTTTTGAGTAAAACATACGGCACTTGCAAATACTCCGCCTGCCGCAGGACCCCTACCAGCTTCATCAGTTCCAATAATTGTTTTGTTAAATTGAGCATCGAATTCAAAAAGATTTTGTATGTTATTGTTCAAAGTCATCTAAAATAAACTTTCCTATTTTGCCTTCTCTAAAATCTCTTAATACATACACGGCTGTACGTTCTGTATCAGGATTTCCACCAGATTTAATCCAATTTCTGGAAACTGCAATATCTTCTAAGGATATGTTTTCAACTTTATAGTATTCTTTTACAATATTAGGATATTTTTCGTTGAGCATGTCTAAAAGTTCAATAGCTACAGCTTCATTGGAATATGCGTTCTCTGAAATCGAATTAACAAAGGCTAATTTTTTTGCAACTTCTTGATTGTCTTGCTTCATTGGAATAATCCCAGGTGTATCTAAAAGTTCAAGTTGAGGATTAATTCGAACCCATTGTTGTTGTCTGGTGACACCTGCTTTTGCTCCTGTTTTAGTTTTTGATGAACGTGTAAGTTTATTGATTACACTTGATTTACCAACATTTGGCATGCCAACAACCATGACCCTTGCAGGTCGTCTTAATAAACCTTTTGCCATAAGAGCTTGGATTCTTGGTTCGGATAATTCTACAGCTTTTTTTACTATGTTTGATAAATCCTTTGAGTTTTTGGCATCAGTTAGAACTACTGGAAATCCAGTTTCATCTTCAATTTTTTTTATCCAAGATTTTAATTCGGATTTTTCAGTTAAATCTGATTTATTTAGCAAAATTAAACGAGGCTTTTCACCTAAAAGCCTCGTAATATTATCATAACTGCTTGAATAAGGCAGTCTCGCATCAATAACTTCTATCACAGCATCCACTAAAGACAACTGTTCTTTTAATTTTCGCTCAGCTTTGGCGATATGTCCCGGATACCAGTGAATATGAAGCTTATCTTTTTTCAATTTTTTCCTTGATACGAGTTGCTTTACCTGAACGTTCTCTTAAGTAATATAATTTAGAACGTCTAACATCACCACGTCTTAAAACGTTGATTTTTTCAATTCTTGGAGAGTGTACCAAGAATACTCTTTCAACGCCAACGCCTTGGAATACTTTTCTAACAGTGATTGTTTTGTTGATACCAGAACCGTGATCTTTGATTATTGTACCTTCAAAAGCCTGAGTTCTTTCTTTGTTTCCTTCAATAATTCTAACGAAAACTTTTACAGTATCACCAGGATTCATTTCTGGCAATTCTTTTTCCAAATAAGGTTTTTCTAATTCATTAATAATAGGGTTCATTTTAGCTTTTCCTTTATATTTCTTTTAGTACTTTTCTTTTAATTCCTTAATCGACGTTGAATAATTTCTTCCACAAAAAAATCCGTCGACGCACGTTCGTATTTTTTAGGATACTTTAAATATATTAAAAATGCAAGTACTCATTAACATTTTTTAAAAATGTGGTATAATAAATTTGTTGACGTTTATAGGAAAATATGAAGATGTTAAAAAGAATTAAATTAAAAGCTTTCACTTTAGCAGAAGTATTAATTACATTGGCTATCATTGGTGTTGTGGCTGCAATGACCATTCCTACGCTTATGAAAAATTATCAAAAAAGTTTGGTAGAAAAACGTTTAGTAAACACTTATGCTGTAATTGTGAATATGTTTAAATTGGCAGAGGTCGATCATGGAGATCCGTCCAAATGGGGAATGGATAAATTTGCAGGGATAACAAGTCAAGATGGTATTGTCGATCATTTTATAAATACATTTATGATGCCTTATTTGCAAGGTGCATCTTATAAAGATAGAAAAACTGCTAAAGATTGGGGATATCCAGATGGAATTAAAAATCCTGATGGCAGTGTTGTTTTACCTCCAAATGCTACTCCAAAAGCAATTAGACTTAAAAATGGTGTATACATTTTCCCAGCAATTGCAAGTTCAACAAGAGATGATGTTAAATATTTTTTTGCTGTTAATTTGTTCATTGATATTGATGGACCTGCTGGTTCAAATGTTGTTGGTAAAGATGTTTATCAAATGCAACAACTATTTGATTCTGTAGGACCTCATCTTTCTGCTGAAATGAATTGGGATAGACATGTCTATACTGGTGTGTTCACTTATAAAACTCCATTTACGCGCCAAGAGCTTTTTGACTATTGCGCTCAAGGAGACCATATGGCAAAAGCATGTGGTGCGCTTATCAAAAAAGATGGTTGGAAAATAAAAGATGATTATCCTTGGTTCTGATTTGAACCATTAATAGAATTTATTTTTTCTGGGTGTGCAGAATTTGATAAAATGATTTCATAATATTCATTTTTATCAATGTTCACACCCATTGTTTTTGTATTGCAATATTGTTTTTTCTTTTTGTTTAAAAGTTTTTTGTAGTCTCCAGACATTATTTAAGTTCCTCAATAAGGCTGTTTACTTTTTTAACTAGAGTATCATAATCAGAATTGTTTTCGATTATGTAATCCCAGTCTGTAATATGATCAAGTCCAACTTCAGTTATGTCAGTTTCTCCTACTAAATCGCCTCGTGTTGCGCGTGTTTCTCTAGAAGCTTCAACTCTTATAGATATCGCTCCTGAGTTTTTAAAAACCTCATATTCATGTGGAACTCTAACATCTGTAACCATTATGTTCCCATCTTGTTCTATAATTTTTTTTAACCAATAATCAGGGTCTTGAGAACGTCCCCAGTTTCCAAGATTTATTAAATCTTGGCGATATAAAGGTTTATTTTTTTCTATTTCATCATAAGTTAACCCTTTTTCTTTACCGTAAGTTAATTTTATGATATCTCCCATTGCACAACGTTTATAATCCGGCATAGCATTTAGCATAATTTTGGCAACTGTATCTTTGCCTGAGTATTGTTTTCCAGAAAAAATAATAATCTTATTTGTCATAATGCCCCTTTTTTTCTTATTATAATCAGTGATTGTATAAATTGCAACGTATAAATTTTACAGAACTAATGATCTAATTTAATAGTTTATTTTTTTGCGGTAAAAATTTATTTACTTATTTTAATATTTTCCTTAATTTGATTGCAATTATGCTATGTCTGTCGTATTATATACTTCGAACGTTATAAGAAGTGTAGTTTATACAATAATGGTGATAACATGGCATTAAATTTTCAAGAATTAGTATTCAACTTACAAAAATTTTGGTCAGATTACGGTTGTATTATTCAACAACCATACGATATAGAAAAGGGTGCATCTACAATGAATCCTGCAACCTTCCTTCGTTCTTTAGGTCCTGAACCTTGGAACACAGCGATGATAGAGCCTTGCAGAAGGCCAACTGATGCAAGATATGGAGAAAATCCTAACAGATTAGGACATTATTATCAGTTTCAAGTTATACTTAAACCTTCACCTGATAATGCACAAGAACTTTACTTAAAAAGTTTAGAGGCTATGGGTATTGATCTAACTGAGCACGATGTTAGATTTGTAGAAGACAACTGGGAATCTCCTACTCTTGGGGCTGCTGGTGTAGGCTGGGAAGTTTGGCTTGATGGTATGGAAATAACTCAATTTACTTATTTCCAACAGGTTGGTGGTTTAGAAGTTAAACCTGTTGCTCTAGAACTTACTTATGGGTTAGAAAGAATTGCAATGTATTTGCAAAATAAAGAATCTGTTTATGACATTATGTGGAATGACACATTGAAATATGGTGAAATATTCTTGCAAAATGAAATAGAACAATCTAAATATAATTTTGAAGTTTCTGATGCAAAATCTTTATTTACAATGTTTGATTTGTATCAAAAAGAAGTAGATAATTGTATTAGTGCAAAGCTTGTTTTGCCGGCATATGATTATGTTTTAAAATGTTCACACACTTTCAACTTATTAGATGCTCGCGGTGTAATTAGTAAAGACGAAAGAATTAATTTTATTAATAGAGTTAGAACAATGGCATCAGCTGTTGCTAGATTATATGTAGAACAAAGAGAAGAATTAGGTTTCCCTCTTTGCAAGTAAAAGGAAAATAAATGGCAGAAAAATTCCATCGTGCGACATTTACTCGCAATTTTTTGAGAACTATTACAAAAATTAAAAATCCTGATAAAATGCTGGCTGAAGCTAGTGGTGAAGGGTTGGCAAAAACACTTGGTGTATGGGATTTAATCATACTTGGTGTCGGTGCGATTATTGGTTCGGGTATTTTTGCTGTTGTCGGAATAGCGGCAGCTGGCAATGTTGATGGTTCAGCATTAGGTGCCGGACCTGCGTTAATGATATCAATGATTATTGCGGCTATTGCGTGTATATTTTCTGCATTGTGTTATTCAGAGTTTGCTACAATGATACCAGTTGCGGGTGGTGCTTATACATATACTTTCGCAACATTAGGTGAATTTGCGGCTTGGATGGTGGGCTGGGTGCTGATGTTAGAATATGCAATTGGATTTATTGCAGTTGCTTGTGCTTGGTCAAACCACTTTGTACAATTTATGAGCGGGTTTTCTAATATATTGCCAGCTTGGCTTGCAAATCCTCCAGTCTGGTTAGTAAATGATCCGTTTACTACAATGAAACTTGTAGAAGCTGATCCAACTCTTACGGTTCCTACATTGTTAGGTGTTCCTGTATGTATAAACTTGCCAGCTATCATAATTGTATTGTTGATTACGGCACTTCTAGTAAAAGGAACAAAAGATTCAACCAAAATGGCAGGTTTGATGGTATTTATTAAGCTTGCAGTTATTGCGTTATTTGTATTGGTTGGTGCATTTTATGTTAGACCAGAAAATTGGACACCGTTTGCACCAAATGGAGCTGAAGGTATATTTGCCGGTGCATTTTTAATTTTCTTTGCTTATATTGGTTTTGATGCTTTAGCAACTGCAGCTGAAGAATGTAAGAATCCTCAAAAAGATTTACCTGTTGGTATTATTGGTTCATTATTAGTAACAACAGTTGTCTATGTTTTAGTAGCTTTGGTGCTAACTGGTATGCAAGATACTGCATCAGCAGTTCCTGCTGACTTTTTAAAAGCTCCAATGGCTTATTGTATGACAGTTGTTAAACAAAATTGGGCTGCGGGTTTGATTTCAATTGGTTCTTTAGCAGGTTTAACTTCAGTTTTACTTGTTTTAGAAATGGCTGCTACAAGAATATTATTTGCGATGAGTAGAGATCATTTTATATCAACAAAATTTCAAAAAATTCACCCAAAATTCCAAACTCCAGCTTTATTAACTTGGACTGTCGGACTTTTGGCTGTGGTTGGTATTTTAACTCTAAACTTGGATGTGGCTGCTGAACTTTGTAATTATGGTACATTTACATCATTTATTATTGTTTGTGTCGCTGTATTAATTTTAAGAAAAACTGATCCAGATCGACCAAGACCATTTAAGGTTCCTTTCTCTCCAATAACTCCAGCATTAGGGATTATTTGTTGTGGAGGTTTAATGGTTTATAAATCAATGCAACCTTCAGGCTCTGCAGTGTTATTTCCAATTTGGCTAGGTATAGGTGCATTAATTTATTTACTTTATGGCTTTGTAAAAAATCGTTTAAATGAAAATAAAATCCATAGGGAAAAAGTTGCACAAAGAAAACAGGAATTATGTAAATAGCTATGAGTATAAGTACGATTTTAACTAATCTTTTAAAGAAAAAAAGCCCCGATGAGATGATTAAAACCAGTACAAAATCTGAGTTAAAAAAGACTCTCAATGTTTTTGACTTGATTATTATAGGTATTGGTGCTGTTGTTGGTACAGGGATTTTTACAATAATTGGTACAGCAATTCAGGGAGGTCCAGAAAGTGTTGGTGCTGGTCCAGGTATTGTTGTTTCAATGTTTTTAGCTGTAATTGCGTGTATATTTTCAGCATTATGTTATTCTGAAATTGCGGCTATGATTCCTGTTGCTGGTAGTGCTTATGCATACACGTATGCAACTATGGGTGAATTTATGGCTTGGATGGTTGGTTGGATATTGATGTTGGAATATGCGATTGGTAATATTACAGTAGCCTGTGCGTGGACTGGATATTTAACTCAATTATTGAAAGGTTTTAGTCATATTTTACCAAGTTTTGTTACAGATTTCCCAATATGGTTGAGATATGATTATCGTGCTATACAAATGATGTGTGATAAAAATGGTTGGGATATGCACGATAAAGTTCCGTACCTCTTCGATACTATTCCATTGTGTATAAATTTACCTGCTATTTTTATTGTTTTTGTATTAACTATTCTTTTGATTAGAGGTATTAAGGAATCAACAAAAGTTGCAACCGTGATGGTTGGAGTAAATATGTTTATGATACTTTCTTTCATCATTGTTGGTGCGTTTTATGTGAAACCTGAAAATTGGACTCCTTTTGCACCTAATGGGTTTGAAGGTATTTTTATGGGAGCGTTTTTGATTTTCTTTGCATATATTGGATTTGATGCAATTTCAACAACTGCAGAAGAAACAGAAAATCCACAAAGAGATTTGCCTATTGCAATAATTGGGACTTTAGCTATTTGTACATTATTGTATGTATGTGTAGCGCTTGTTTTGACTGGGATTGTACCTTTGGGAAGTATTGATATTCAAGCTCCGATTGCCCATGCTATGAGAGTAATCGGTAAAGATTGGTTTGCAGGGTTGATTTCCATTGGTGCATTGTGTGCATTAACATCTGTACTTCTTATTTATCAACTTGGTACAACTCGTATTTTGTATGCAATGAGTCGTGATAGATTTTTGCCAAGATCAATGCGAGTCATTCATAAGAAATTTAAAACCCCGCATGTTTTGACTTGGATTTCAGGTCTTATTGTTATTATTTGTGCTTTATTTATGGATTTGAACATCTCCGCTGAATTATGTAATTTTGGAACATTCACATCGTTTATTATAATCTGTATCGCAGTGTTAATTTTAAGAAAATCTGACCCTGATAGAGAAAGACCTTTTAAAGTTCCGTTCTGTCCTTGGTTCCCAATTTTTGGAATTTTAACTTGTGGTGGATTAATGGTTTATTCAATGCAGTCATTAAAAACATCATCTATATATTTCCCATTGTGGTTATTAATTGGTATTTTGATTTATGCGTTATATAGTTATAAACAAAAGCGAATTGAAGATAAATTGAAATGTAAATAAAAAAAAGAGAGCTTTTTACAGCTCTCTTTTTTTTATTAATTTTTTAAATTAATATTTTTTTATCTTATTAGCGATATCTTGAACAAACAATTTTAGCATATCAATTGTTGGTAGTGCACCTTTATTCTGACGTTCAACTAGGTTTGCGACCAAGCTGTTTAAGTAAATTTCAAGATTTGTGTACCCTGTTTTAGTCATACTTTTACCGTCACCAGTATCGTATGGATTAAGATTGTGGCTAAATTCCCAATCATCTGGAATGCCATCGCTATCTGAATCTACAACCGGTGCATCAAATTTGTATGTTGGATAGCCTCCTACATCACTAGGTGTTGCGATTATGCCATTACCTGTTACTGTACCAGAAACGTAAGTTTCTACGGATTGTGTGATACGATTGTCTACATAATCTCTATTTAATGAAGCGCCTGCAAATTCTAAAACATTTTTATAAGCTCGATCAGAGGAATGTGTTGTTACAGGATCATGCTCGAATTCATTACGGGTTAAAAGAGGATTTTTTGAAGTTTTTATGTAATCCATATTTGGATAAACTCCCATCCAGTTGTCGTTTGTTTGTAATGGATTTGTGTGAACGTAGTTGCCGTTTACGTATACAATTCCAAATTTATTAACTTTTTCAACTTCCAAAATTTGGCTTCTTGATGGAATGTCTGTCGCAGGGCCAAATTTGAAGTAATTGTTTACTATGTTGTATGTGCCGCTTTCAGCTCCATCAATAGAAGATGTAGCCCAATTGTACAGTACGTTGTTTCTAAAGTCGACATTTTCTATATCAAGTGTATTTGCATATTGAGATTTATAGAAGGTCGGATTGTTTTTTCTGTTACTCGCAAACAAGTTGTGATGGTATGAAGCACTGTATCCACCAAGTGTTGCTCCAGTGCCTTTTAATGTACTAGCATTTAAAGCTTCACTTATTATACACCATTGCATAGTTAAATTTTGGTTGTTATATAGGGCAACGTTATCTACTGGTGCCCAGCTCATTGAACAGTGATCAATTATTATGTCGTGTCGATTTTTAACCACTAAAGAGCTTCCATCTTGAGTTATATCACCTAATCTAAATCTCACAAATCTTAGGATAACATTATCAGCATCAACTATTACTGGATAGTTTTTGATGCAAATACCTTCACCTGGAGCTGTTTGTCCTGCAATAGTCAAATTAGGCTGCTTAATAATAAGTGGTGATTTTAATTCAATTATACCTGCGATATCAAATACAATGGTTCTTGGGCCTTTTTGTTCGATTGCATATCTTAATGAACCAAGTTGACCGTGATCTTCTAAGGTTCTAACGTGGTATACTACACCACCCCTACCACCAGTTGTGAAAGCACCATAGCCTTCAGCTGATGGAAATGCATAAGTTTGTTTTGTTGTCTGCCAAACTAATAATCCTATAAATAATCCAGCTAAAACAATACCAAGTATTATAATACTTGATAAACCAATGTTTTTGATCGCATTCAGAATTTTGAATATCATATATAACTCCTTTAATAAAGGTGAAAACGTTTAAATAAATATGGGCCCGGCGGGAGTCGAACCCGCGATCTCCGGTTTAGGAAACCGTTGCTCTATCCTACTGAGCTACGAACCCTTATGCCTGACGGGAGTCAAACCCGTGACCTCCGGTTTCGGAAACCGACGCTCTATTCAACTGAGCTACAGGCACGTAAGCACAGAAATCTGTGCTTTAGTTCTATGAAAAGAAATCTTTAGCATTTACTGCTTGTCGTTCTTTTGGGTCTTCAATTTCAAAGTACGGTAATTCTGATTTTATTCCCAATTTTTCTGCAAACCATTTACTAGGTAAAATTTCAACAGCATTGTTTAAGCTTAAAACCGCACTGTTATAAAATCTTCTAGCTGCGGCAATATGTTCTTCAACTTCTGAATATGTTTGCATTGCCTGAATCATAGTTTGATCAGATTTAAGTTGAGGATAATTTTCAACAGCAACCATTAGTTGACCCATCTTAGAATTGATTTGATTGTCAAGGTTGATTTTATCATTAACGTTATCAAAGTCGGATTTCATTTTAGAAGCTTTTGTTCTAAGTTTTGTAATATCTTCGATTAATGTACGTTCGTGCTCCATAAATTTATTCGCTAAAAATAAAATATTTGGAATAAGGTCATAACGTTTTTTTAATTGTACATCGATACTAGCTAAAGCTTCTCTGACTTTATTTTTTTTGATAATTAAAGTCATATAAACTAAATACAAGGCAATCAAAATTACAGCAATGACAACTACTATAGACGTAATTGTGTCGTGTAATTGAGCTTGAGATTGAGCTTCTGCTGCTTGTTGCACTAAAGCATTTAGTTGCTCTGGTGTCAATGAAGTTGTTGTTTGTTGTGGTAAATATCCTTCCATATAAATCCTCCGTGCTTACTCTGTTATTTTAGCACATTTTTTGAGGTTTGTCTATCATTGACCAGCAACAATAATTGTAAAATCTGTATCCCCGCAATAGTAATTTACTGGGTCATACACAAACTGTCTAGCTTTTAAATTCGGTACTTTTTTCTTTAACCAATTGTAATATTCTGGAGTAACATCTTTTGTATGGGCTATAAATTGTGCATGTGTAGCATTTGATGTCCCAATACATTTTACAGTTACATTATTTGCTTCTAGAGTTTCAATTAATGCTTTGCCAGTTGTTTCTTTATCATTTGAATACATAACACTTGCAACATATGAGGTTTTGTCTGATTTTGTTTTTTCTCGGTAAATTAAGCGGTTAACAACTTCTTGTGTTTTTTCTGGATCTAAAATCCAATAGCTTGTGTATCCTTTCTTATTTGGTGCTCCTGGTAGTGTTGCAATTTCAATACTATCTACATTAAAGTGTTTTGCAATCGCCGCATATTGGGACATTTCATATAATGACATGTCGGTTTTTACGTATTGTTTTGCAATTGATAATATTTGAGGGATCTTTGCTATTGTTTTTGGTTCTTGCATTTGTTCTAGTACCCCTCTTAGTAACCATTGTTGTCGTTGCGCTCTGCCTATGTCCCCCATTGCATCGTGTCTAAATCTTAGATAGCCGACCACTTGCTCTGGATTTAAATGTTGTTGTCCTTTTTTTAGATTAATATGTAGTTTACCTGCATAATCGTGGTATGTCATATTTTTTTCAACGTAAATATCGATACCACCCATTGCTTCAACTATTTTCATTACCGCTTCGTCGTGAACCATTATGTATCGGTCAACTTTTACACCAAGGGTATCCTCGACAGTTTTTATAGTTGTTTTTACTCCGCCAATAGCGTGTGCTGCATTTATTTTTTGAATGCCTAAGTCTCCAGGAAGGTAAACTTTGCTATCTCTAGGAATTGAAATAGCATTTAAGGTTTTGCTTTTTGGATCAATATTTAAAAGAACAATTGTATCAGTTCTTGTTCCTTCCCATAGATCAGATTCATCACCGTTTGAGTCAACACCCAAAAGTAAAATATTTTGTTTCCTTGGACCGAATGGTAATGTGAATTCAGCTTTTTCTTTGGTTGTCTTACTTTGTGTCAAATTTACAAAAAGTTTGGTTATAAATGAATCTTGTCCAAATTCATCTTCTAAGAATTTTTTATTATCTGCAAACAAGAATATCCCTAGTATTACGCATAAAAAAATTATAGTCATTGCCATAAGTGACTTAATAAATTCAGCCTGCGCCTCTTTGCGTTCTTGAGCTCTGCGCAAATAACTTTCCATTGAGGTATTACGTATATTTTCTCTTTCTTCTAATGTATTGGGATTCATAATATAACCTTATAAAATTATTGTATAACGTTCAACAAAAAAGTTGAAACAAGAGTAAAGTAAACTGCTAGTCCTATAACATCAATTGTAGTTGCAATAACCGGACCAGAAGCTACTGCTGGGTCTATGTTTACAGTTTTTAGAGCAAATGGAGTGAATGTACCAATTATTGTTGCCATTGTCATATTTATTGTCATTGCGATACCAACAACAATTCCAAGTTCAACATTATGTTGCCAGCCCCAAGTTACGAGAGTTGTCATAGCTCCAAAGAATAAACCTATACAAAGCCCGATAAGCATTTCGCGCATTATATGATACATAGCTGAACTTAGTGTAACTTGTCCTGTCGATAAACCACGAACCATAAGTGTAATACTTTGAGTACCTATGTTTCCGCCTAATCCGGCTAAAAGCGGCATGAATATCGCAACTATAGGTAATGCTGATAGTGTTTCATCAAAATGGTGAGCAACATTTACAGCAATGAATTCACCTATTAAGGTTATAAATAACCAAGGTGTTCGAGCCTTTATTGCGTTAAAAATGTTACCAGAAAGGATTTCATCCTCATCTACAAGTTCAGTTGCGATACCTGAAGATTGGTAGATTGTTTCAGTTGTTTCTTCTTCAACAATGTCTTGAACGTCATCCCACGTGATCATCCCTTTTAATCTGTTGTATAAATCAACAACAGGAAGTGCATTGTATTGGTATTTCATAAATACATCGGCAATATAATCTTGATAGTCATCTACGTGTAATTTAACGATGTCTGAAATCATTATATCTTCAATTTTTTTAGTTATTGGTGATGTCATTAAACTTCTTAAAGATACAACACCAAGTAAGTGGTTTTGTTTATCAACGACATATACATAGTATAATTCCATATTGTCTTGTTCTGCTTTTATTCTAATATGATTTAAAACATCTTGAACAGTCATATCAGAGTTTACAGTAAGAACAGACGGGTTCATAATACCGCCAGCGGTATCTTCATTGTATGTTAAAAGTTCTCTAACCTCAGCTGAAAATTTATGTGGTAATTTATCTAAATAGGTTTCACTTTCGTCGTCTTCCATATCACCTAAAACGTCTGCAGCAGCATCGTGCGGCAATTTGGTGATAATTTTAGATGCAACTTCCTCGTCAATATCCCCTAATAATTCAACCTGTAGTTGAGGAGTAAGATATTCCATCAAATCGGCAGCTTTTTCTAAATCAAGCAACTTAAAGCACTGAAGTCTTTCTTCAGGTTTTATTTCTAAAAATATATCCGCAATATCGGCAACGTGATAGCTATTCAATTCTTCTTGTAATTGTTCAAGTGTCTCGTTGTCTATTATTTCGCGTAGTCTGTCTATTATATTAGAAATATTGATCATACCAAAATTATATTACAAATATAAAAATTAAAAAAGAGGCTTTAAATAGCCTCTTTTACTTAATTATAGATTTTTTTGTTTAAATCTGCTTTTCTTATTCGAACATTTTCTGGTGTAATTTCCACTAACTCGTCATCACTGATATATTCTAAGCATTCTTCCAGTGCCATTTGTCTATGAGCTTGTAATGTAACCATAACGTCAGCAGTCGCACTTCTCATATTTGTTAATTTTTTAGTTTTACAGATATTTACAACTATATCTTGTGGCTTATTGCATTCTCCAATAATCATTCCTCGGTAAACTTTTGTTTTTGGTGTAATAAAGAAAACTCCACGATCTTCATATTGTGCTAATGCGTATGGAATAGCTTCACCTTGTTCGTGAGCAATAATTGAACCGTTACGTTGGCGAGGAATATCGCCTGCAAAAGGTCTATACTCAAGGAATGTATGATACATAATTCCTTCACCACGAGTCATTCTTATAAATTCACTTCTAAAACCGATAAGCCCGCGAGCCGGAATGTGGAAAGTCATTGTTGTACGGCCTTTAGCGTTTTGCATTTCTTGCATTTCGCCTTTACGTCCGGCAAGTCTTTCAATACTTCCACCTGCATATTCTTCTGGAACGTCTACTATTAAATTTTCGTATGGTTCATTTTGAACGCCATCAATTTCTTTAAATATAACTTCTGGTTTAGAAACTGCAAATTCATAGCCTTCACGACGCATTGTTTCGATTAAGATTCCTAAGTGTAATTCACCACGACCTGAAACTCTGAATACGTCAGTTGAGTCAGTATCTTCAACTTTTAAACTAACATTTTTTTCTAATTCATTATAAAGTCGTTTTCTAATTTGACGTGAAGTAACAAACTTACCTTCAGTTCCCGCAAATGGGCTATCGTTTACAGAAAAATTCATCTGCAACGTTGGTTCGTCTACTTTAATCAAAGGCAATGGATTCGGATTATTTAAATCGCAAATGCTTTCACCAATTTGAATTTCTGAAAAACCTGCAATACCTACAATGTCGCCAGCGGAAGCTTCTTCTATTTCTACTCTGCCAAGGTCTTTGAATCCAAAAAGTTTTGTAATTTTGCCGCGTTCTTGAGAACCGTCTGCGTGGACAACGCAAACTTGTTCTTGAGATTTTACTTTTCCGTTAGCGATTTTACCAATAACTATACGTCCAACGTATTCATTATAATCTAGTGATGTAGCTCTGAATTGAAAAGGTTTTGTATCATCACATTCAGGAGCTTTAATATTTTCCATAATACAATCCAATAATGGAATCATATCTTTTCTTTCATCATCTAAATCTTTTATAGCAAATCCATTTAAGCTACTAGCAAAAATGAAAGGAAAATCAATTAAATCTTCTCTGTCTGTTAATTCTGTGAATAGATCAAAAACTTTGTCTAAAGCTGTTAAAGGTTCTCCTGCAGGTTTATCGATTTTGTTAACTACAACAATAATCTTTAGTCCTAATTCTAGTGCCTTTGATAGAACAAATCGTGTTTGTGGCATAGGGCCTTCTGCTGCATCCACAATTAATAATGCTCCGTCAACCATACCTAATACACGCTCAACCTCTCCACCAAAATCTGCGTGTCCTGGTGTATCTACAACATTAATTTTTGTACCTTTGTAATTGATAGAAATGTTTTTAGATAGAATGGTAATCCCTCTTTCTCTTTCTAAATCATTGCTATCCAAAACACGTTCTTCGATGTGTTGATTTTCTCTGAATGCACCTGCTTGTTTTAATAAACAATCAACCATGGTTGTTTTGCCGTGGTCAACGTGTGCAATAATTGCTATATTTCTTATATTTTCATTTGATGTCATAAAATTCCCCTTGGGTGTAAATTGTACACTTATATTTTATAACACTAATAATTTAATTGCAATTATTTTTTGCAAGGTTTGTATGCAATATATGCAAAAGATAAGCAAATTAGTCCGAATATTATACCAAATGCCATTGTTGTATGGTATGAATTTAAAAAAGCTCTATTATAGGTTTGGCCCATGTTTATATAAAAATCTTTAAATTCTTCAAATAATGTAATAGTGACAGCTACACCTAAAATATTTCCTAAATTCCTAGATAGTGCGAGTATTCCGCCAGCAATTCCCAAATCTTTTTTTTGTACGCTTGTTAAAATTTCAGTATTGGATGGAGATTGAAATAAACCATTACCTATACCCATAATACCAGATGCCAAAATTATATGCCAAATTTGGGTGTTAATGTTAAATGTTGAAAACAAAATTAGTGCAATAATATAAACGGTTGGGCCTGCGAGTGTAAGGTATCTACCGCCAAATTTGCCCGCTAAATAACCACTAATTGGTGCAGTTACAGTCAAGGTCGCAGAATATGGTAGTATCAATAAACCCGCTTTTAAAGCATCAAATTGCATAATTTCCATTAGGTAAAATGGAAGTAGGATTGTGCTTGTAAACATTGCCATATATGAAGTCAAAACTGCTAAATTCCCAAATGTAAATTGGCGGATTTTAAACATTGAAAAATCTATCAACGGATAATTAATTTTGTGATCTCGAATGTAAAATAGACTTCCAAATACTAGTGTTATTACACCTAAAGAAATTATTTTAATTGAAGTCCAACCCCATTGATAGCCTTCGGATATTGCTAATAGTAAAGATAACAGGCTTATTGTAAAATATAAAAATCCTTTGTAGTCAAATTTAAAAGATTTGTTTATGTTTGTGTGGGATGGTAAAATTTTCCACGCATAATAAGCACCTATCAGTGCCACAAATACGCAAGGTGCAAATACGTAGTGCCATCCAAATTTGTTTATCAAAAGTCCGCCAAGTGCAGGTCCAGTCATTCCGCCAATTGCTACCAGGCAACCGTTTAATCCTAATGCTTTTCCTCGTCTGGCGTTTTTAAATATTGTTGCAATAATTGCTTGGGCATTAGAAAGCATTATTGAGCCTCCAATTGCTTCAAAACATCTTGCAGAAACTAGAGTTCCAAAAGTCGGAGCAATCATGCTGAAAAGTGCGCCCAATGCAAAAATAAGAAAGCCAGCAGAATATAATTTATTTTTGGGTAAAATATCTCCAAGCTTGCCAAAAAAAGGTAAAAATACTGTTAAGATTAGCATGTATCCAATCATTACCCACTGAATTTTTGATAAGCTTACATTCAAATCTTGAGACATAGGGTAAAGAGCTAAGTTTACAGTTGTAGAATCAAGCATGGCAATAAGGCTACCAATGGCGGTAACTGTAAACATTGTCCATTTAATTTCTCTAGTGGTCGACATATTCTGATTATAATTTGTTTGTATAAAATAGTAAAGAAATTTCATATTTGTAACAAAAAAAAGAGATGGCTAGTACTAACCATCTCTTTTTTATTTATTTTTAAATTAGCAGCTAAGAGCTAAAGCTTTTGATTTTAAAGTTTCAGCTTTTTCAACTGATTCCCAAGGAACGTTGATATCAGTTCTGCCCATATGACCATATGCTGCTAGTAATTGGTAGAATTTACCGCCGTTTTTAGCAGGTAAACCGCGTAGATCAAATTGGTTAATGATTGCAGCTGGTCTTAAATCAAAGTTTTCAAATACAAGTTTAGAGATTTCATCATCTGAAATTTTACCTGTACCGAATGTATCAACCATGATTGAAATAGGTTCAGCAACACCAATTGCGTATGCTAATTCGATTTCACATTTTTCAGCTAAACCTGCTGCTACAACGTTTTTAGCAACCCATCTTGCTGCATAAGCTGCAGATCTGTCAACTTTTGTAGGATCTTTTCCTGAGAATGCTCCACCGCCGTGTCTTGAATAGCCACCGTATGTGTCAACGATAATTTTACGACCTGTTAAGCCAGCATCACCTTGAGGACCACCAACTACGAAACGTCCTGATGGGTTTACTAAGATGATTGTGTCTGTATCAAGTTGAATTGATTCGTTAGCAAATACAGCATCGATAACGTGTTTTTTGATGTCGTTTTTGATAATTTCTTGAACTTTAGAGTTGTCAGAAATACCGTTGATTTCAGGATCATGTTGAGTAGAAATCAATACTGTGTGAATTCTTGATGGTTTGCCATCAACATATTCAACAGTAACTTGAGATTTGCCATCTGGTCTTAAGTAGCTTAAAAGACCTTGCTTTCTAACTTGAGCTAATCTATAAGACAATTTATGTGCCAAGCTGATTGGTAATGGCATTAATTCAGGTGTTTCGTTACAAGCGTAACCAAACATAATACCTTGGTCACCAGCACCGATATTTTCAGTTTCTGAAACTGATGTATCAGCGTTTTCTGAACGTGTTTCTAAAGCTTTGTTTACGCCACCTGCAATGTCACAAGATTGTTCGTCAATACTTGTTAAAACGGCGCAAGTTTTGTAGTCAAATCCGCCACCTTCTTCGCCTACGTAACCTATGTTTTTAATTGTGCTTCTTACTATTGATGGAATATCAACATAGCAGTCAGCTGTGATTTCACCACAAACAAGTGCCATACCTGTTGTAACAGTTGTTTCAGCAGCTACACGAGATTGTGGGTATTTTGTCAAAAATTCATCTAAAATTGCGTCAGAAATTTGATCGCAAACTTTGTCGGGGTGTCCTTCTGTAACTGATTCAGAAGTGAATAAAAAATTTCTTGGTGTCATCTTTTTCTCCTTAATTTATTTTTGTACTGCCGGTAAGGTTTTTAATTCCGACCCGGCCATTAGACAACATCATACCCCGATGAAAATTTAAAATCAAATAATTTGATGCATTTACTTAACTAATGTTAAAAAACAATTATCAGCAACTCGTATAAGTTTATCGGATACTTTATTTACACCTTTTTTGGCTAGTAATCCTAAGAATAAACCAATTTCAGCAGTTCCTGGGCAAGGTACCATAACTGCACCAGCTGCGCCTGTTGCAAATGGAATTGGACCAACTTCTTTTGCAAATTGTAATGCGCCAGCTCCTGTTTTTACCAAGCCTGCTGCTGGTCCACTGTATTTTACACCAGCTTTTGCTACTTTATACGCCTTTGATGCAAAATACATTTCACCATACGTATCACGTATAACTTTGTTTTTGCATCCATAAGCAATACCTTTTCTGACCTTTTTAACAGCTCCCTTGAAAAATTTACTTTCTACAAATTTATTTTTAGCTTTAGAAAGAGCATTGCTACTGCTTGTATAGATTTTTGAATTTTTAAAACCAGTAATCATTCTATTAGTAAAGTTTTGAGTTGCTGCAAATGTATCTGAAGCAATAACTCTATCAAATGCTTTTTGTGCAGTTTGCTTTGTTACATTGCAAGTTTTATTTGTAACTCTTGAGAATATACTTGTGCTTGTTTTAGCGGTTTGAGGTGCACTGAAAAGAGTTGTTGCAGCACGACATGCCAGTTTAGAAGAACCTTTTCCTCCGCGAATTAATTTCGGTAATATGTATTGTGCTACTTTAAAATTCATAAAAACTAACCCTGTAACCTAACCTATTTATATAAAGTTATTTTTTAATAAAGTATTGCTATTTTGTAACAAAAACTTAACATTCATAAGAAACGCAAATGGTTAATTCATTTTCTGTTGTTGCCACAATAGCCCAGCGCAACGGGTCAATATTGAGTTTTTTTAATTCTTCTTCAATATGATTGTTGTCATTTGTATATTTAATTTTGATGATTTCTGACGTTACCATAATTTGATTAAAAACTTATTCTACAGTTACTGATTTTGCAAGGTTTCTAGGTTGGTCAACATCTTTACCTAAGAATTCTGCAATATAATAAGCAATCAATTGTAGTGGAATAACTGCAATAATTGGTGATAAATATTCTTGAACATCAGGGACTCTGATTATTGTCTCAAATAAATCGTCCAGTTTTGCCTCTGTAGAGTTTGTTAGTGCAATCATTCTTGCGTTACGAGCCTTAGCTTCTTCACTATTAGAAAGGAGTTTCTCATAAATTGAACCTTTCATCAGAATTGAAAGTACTGGCATTGTATCATCTAACATAGCAATTGGACCGTGTTTAAGTTCACCTGCAGCATAGCCTGTAGCGTTAATGTAGCTGATTTCTTTAAGTTTTAATGCGCCTTCTAATGCTGTTGGGAAGTTAATTCCTCTTGCTACATAGATAAAGTCTTTTGTGTTAGAATATTTTCTTGCACATTTTTGTATATCTTCTGTGTTGGCTAATACTTGTTCAATTTTTTGAGGTAATAACATTAAGTCGTTTTTAACTGATTGAATTAATGAAGCATCTGCGCAACCTTTTACTTCGGCCATATATAATGCCAATAAGTAAAATGCCATTAATTGCGCAATGTATGATTTTGTTGCTGCAACTGAAACCTCAATACCTGCATTCACAGGAACTAAACTGTCAGCTTCGCGCGCCATAGATGAATCAGGACGGTTTGTGATGATTAAAATATGCGAGCCACGTGCTTTTGCTTGCTTAATTGCAGTCAAAGTATCTGCTGTTTCACCTGATTGCGATACCCCGATTACAAGCGTATTTTCATCTGTTACCGTTCTTCTGTAAATATATTCACTGGATGCCTCAACGTCAACCGCAATACCGCAGAATGTTTCGATAAGATATTTACCAATCATTGCGGCATGAAGTGATGTTCCGCAAGCAATAATTTGAATGCGATTTAATTTCTTTAAAGTTTCTTTTGTTAATTTTACTTCATTTAGGACGATTGGTTCGTTTGCAGTATGAAGTTTTCCACTCAAATTGTTTCTGACAACATCTGGTTGTTCGTGAATTTCTTTAAGCATAAAGTGTTTGTACCCCATTTTGCTTAAGGAAACAGGTTCCCAAGGAAGTACTTCAATTTTTTGCACTTGTTCAACACCATCTTTATCGATTAATTTCATTGATTTTGGTGTTATAGTCGCGATTTGGTTGTCATTTAAATACATTGCTTTTTTAGTATATTTTATAATCGCAGGTACATCAGAGGCAATTAAAAATTCTCCTTCCCCAATACCAACTAAAAGCGGTGCGTTACGTTTAGTTACGACTACCGTATCTTTACAATCGTTGTGCATTACACAAAGTGCATATGCACCTTGGATTTCTGCAGTAGCTATACGAACTGCTTCTGTAAGATTTTTTACTTGTTTATATTTTTGAGCAATTAAATGGGCAACAGCTTCTGTGTCGGTTTGAGATTTGAATTTGCAACCTTGTTTTTCTAAATCAGCTTTCAATTCTTTGTAATTTTCAATAATACCATTATGGACAACAACAAGGTTACCGCAATTACAAGTATGTGGGTGTGCGTTTATAACAGTAGGTGCGCCGTGTGTTGCCCAACGAATATGTCCAATACCCATAGTAGATTTTTCAAATTCGCCGATGTGATTTTTTAGTTCATCACGTAAGTTTTTAAGTTTGCCAATAGATTTGTACACTTTTATATCAGAGTCGCATTTGACAGCAATACCAGCAGAGTCATACCCTCTGTATTCAAGCTGTTCCAAACCATCAATCAAGATGTCTGCAACTGATCTAAAGCCCACATATCCTACTATTCCGCACATAAATTATCTCCCTATTTCAACTCTATATTATCATTAAAATAGGGAAATTAAAATATCCTTATAAAAGTTTTACATTAGTTTTCTTTTATAAATTGGATTTCATCATCGTTTACGTCAACTATTAATTTATCACCACGGATAAATTTTTGTTGAAGAATTTGTTTTGACAATGGATTTTCAACCAATTGACGAATTACACGTTTCAACGGTCTTGCTCCATAAACTGGATTGAAACCACGAGTTGCCAAAAATTCTTTTGCTTCTTCTGAAATTTCAAAACCAATTTCTTGATCTGCAAGTAATTTTCTCAAGTAATCCATTTGAATATCAACAATGGAACCAAGTTGTTGTAGTGTCAAAGCTTTAAAGAAGATAATTTCATCAATTCTGTTTAAAAATTCAGGTTTGAATTTACCTCTCAAAAGGGCTAAAACTTCTTCTTTAGTGTTTTCAAAATCTGTTTGATTAACCATTGAGTTCAAAGTTTTTTCTAGGATGATCTCGCTACCCAAGTTGCTTGTCATAATTATCAATGTGTTTTTAAAGTCGACAACTCTACCTTTTGAATCAGTCAATCGGCCATCATCAAAAATTTGAAGCATAATATTGAAAACATCAGGGTGTGCTTTTTCAATTTCATCAAAAAGAACAACTGAATAAGGTTTGCGTCTTACGGCCTCAGTTAATTGTCCGCCTTCTTCGTAGCCGACATACCCAGGAGGTGCACCAACCAGTCTTGCTACGTTATGTTTTTCCATATATTCAGACATATCAATACGTATTAATGCATCTTCATCGTTGAACATAAATTCTGCAAGTGCTTTTGCTAACTCTGTTTTACCAACACCTGTTGGGCCTAAGAATAGGAATGTTCCCATAGGACGTTTTGGATCTTTTAATCCTGAGCGAGCTCGACGGATTGCATCGGATACAGTTTCAACAGCTTCATCTTGACCGATTAGGCGTTTGTGTAAAATGTCTTCCATATTAACTAGTTTTTGCATTTCGCTTTCAACAAGTTTTGTCACAGGAATCCCTGTCCATTTGCTTACAACTGCTGCGATATCGCCGTCGTCGATTTCTTCTTTTAAAAGTTGATTGTCAATTTTATCTCTGTTTTCGCAAGCTTTTAATTGTTTTTCAAGTTCTAAAAGTTTGCCATATTTAAGTTCTGCAGCGAGTTGCAAATCTGTGTTACGTTCTGCTTCTTCTATTTTGTTTTTAATATTATCAATTTCTTCTTTTATAGCAGCTTCGCCGATAATTGAAGATTTTTCTTGTTCCCATTGAACCTTCATTTTATTTACTTTTTGTTCAAGTTCTTCAATTTGTTTTGTTAGATCTTGAACTTTTGCTTGAGATTCAGGACTTTCTTCTTTCTTTAATGCTTCACGTTCAATTTCAAGTTGAATTTTTTGACGTAACATAGAGTCAATTTCTTCTGGCATTGAATCAATTTCAATACGCAAAGAAGATGCTGCTTCGTCAATCAAGTCGATTGCTTTGTCTGGTAGAAATCTATCGGTTATATATCGGTCAGACAATTTTGCAGCTTGGATTAAAGCACTATCTAAAATTCTCACACCGTGGTGTACTTCATATTTTTCTTTCAAACCTCTTAAGATACTTATGGTGTCTTCGACGCTAGGTTCATTTACGATTACTGGTTGAAAACGTCTTTCTAATGCAGGGTCTTTTTCAATATATTTTCTGTATTCATTGATTGTTGTAGCACCGATTGTTCTTAAAACTCCACGAGCAAGCATTGGCTTTAAAAGATTACCTGCATCCATAGAGCCTTCTGTTGCTCCAGCACCAACAACTGTATGAAGTTCGTCGATAAACATTACTATCTCACCGTTTGAATCTTCAACTTCTTTTAAAACAGCTTTCAAACGTTCTTCAAATTCACCTCTAAATTTTGCACCAGCGAC
The DNA here is from genome assembly GCA_045652525.1 of Candidatus Gastranaerophilaceae bacterium. Lineage (GTDB taxonomy): Bacteria > Cyanobacteriota > Vampirovibrionia > Gastranaerophilales > Gastranaerophilaceae > SIG32. Next base: position 28,542 of record JAZRUK010000002.1, read on the forward strand.
CAATGCACCCATATCTAGCGAAATAAGTTTAACTTCTTTTAAACTTTCAGGCACATCACCTCTAACTATACGTTGAGCAAGACCTTCAACTATAGCAGTTTTACCAACACCAGGTTCTCCTATAAGAACGGGATTATTTTTTGTCCTTCTGTTCAAAACTTGAATGATGCGTCTAACTTCTTCATCTCTGCCAATTACAGGATCAAGTTTACCTTTTCGAGCAAGCATTGTTAAATCAGTTGAAAATTTTTCCAATGCTTTCATATTTTCTTCTGCGTTTTTATTATCCACTTTTTTATTACCTCTTATTTTTTTCATTACGTTCAATACAATATTTGAGTTAACTCTAAAATCCGCTAATAACTTTTGGATATTCGAGTTATCAAGTCTTGTCATAGCAAGTAAAATATCTTCCGCACTGATGAATTCGTCTTTAAGCTCATTTGCAACTTCTTCCGCTTTATCAAATAATTGGTTGGTGACATTTGATAAAAATAATTGCTGTGAGTTTTGGATTCCTGAAATTGTAGGGAAATTTTTGATTTCTCCAACTACTCTATCGATAAAAGATTGATTTAGTAATTTTAATTCTGTTAAATAGTCTTTGATTATTCCGTTATCCTTTATCATCGCGAGCAGAATATGTTCAGGTTGCATTTCAGTGTTCTTGTGTGAGTTTACAAGTGCATTTGCTGATGATAACAATTCTTTTGAATAGTTTGTAAAACGATTAATATCTACCATAATAAAACTCCATGAATACTAAGTGTTCTTGTGTATCCTTATATGATTATTTTAATGGTAATTTTCCAAAAGTCAGATTTTTTTAATTTTAAATTAACAATTTATACTTCTTGTAATATGTTAGTAGAATTAAATTTCTTTGAAGAGTGTAGATTTATATATTCTTTTAGCAGCTCAAAGCAAACCGTACAAACTTTTTCATTTGCTTTGTCTTCATATTCGCTTTTGTAATCAAAATCAAGTTGAACAAGTGAATTTAAAAAGTCTCGTATTTTATGATGCATAAGAGTTTTATTGTGTAATGTTTCATTGCATTTTTCACAAATAACGCCACCCATATTTGCAGAAAAATACATATTCTCTGCTTCAATAGGTTCTCTGCAACATAGGCAAGTGTCGAATTCAATTCCAAAACCAGATATTTGCATCATTTTTAGTTGAAATTTTATGACAGCTATAAGCATTTCTTCCTTTGTTTGAGCTTCTGAAATTTTACTTAATGCTTTATATAAAAGTGTGTAGATTTCTTCAGAACAAGGATCATCTTCAACACCAAAGTTATTAACAACTTCCGAAATGTACATAGAGTAAAAAATTTTGTCCATATCTCTGCGAGTTTTGTTAAAAGTGTTTAAAACATCGGCTTGGCAAATTCTATCGAGGTTTTTACCTTTATATAACATTAATTTATTAGCAACTAGCAAATCCATACGAGCGCCAAGTTTGCTTTTAGGCTTTTTAACTCCTTTTGCAACCCCTCTTATTAAACCTTTATCTTTAGAATACATAACAATAATCTTGTCAGATTCTGATAAATTATACGATTTTAAATTTATTGCATCCGTTACAAAATTATTCATTATTTTTTATCCATACCGGTGCCGTGATAAACTCCACGAATCATTTGTTGTAATTCGTTTCTGTTGCTTGATGCAATAAGGGCTGCCTCTTCTGTTATAAGGCCTTCTTGCAACATGCTATATAAAGAATTATTCAATGTTATCATGCTATTGAAAGATCCTTTTTTAACTAAATCGTAAATTTGTTCAAGTTCGTTTTTGATAATAAAATCTTTAATTGTTGAAGTTACTACTAGAACTTCACAAGCAGGTCTTCTGCCAACACCTTTAGCTAGTGGAACAAGTTTTTGAGAAATGGTTCCTCTCAAGACTTCTGCAAGTTGAGAACGAACGAAAGGTCTATCAGCAGGAAGATACATGTTAATAATTCTGTTAACTGTTTGGATTGCATTGTTTGTGTGAATTGTTGCAAATACCATGTGACCTGTTTCAGCAGCTTTTAGTGCGCTGGACATTGTTTCTCTGTCTCTGATTTCACCAATAAATATAATATCTGGGTCTTGTCTTAAAGCATATTTAATACCATCAGTGAATGTCGGAGTATCTATGAGCAATTGTCTTTGAGATACTATTGATTTTTTGTTTACAAAGATAAATTCCACTGGATCTTCAATAGTGATGATATGTTTTTGTGCGTTTGTATTAATATGATCTAGCATTGAAGCCAATGTTGTTGATTTCCCAGAACCTGTTGGGCCCGTAACTAAAACAAGACCATTTTCCATTTCGGTAAATTGATTTATTGTGTCAGGCAAATGCAATTCTGGTAATTTTTTGATTGGATAAGGAATAGTTCTTATAACAACGGCGTATTGTGCAAGTTGTCTGGATACGTTTACCCTAAAACGAGATATCCCTGGAATTTCATAAGCAAAATCTACATCTAACAGTGATAAAATATCATTTTTTAAGTGTAGTGGTGCTAATTCACGACAAACATCAGAAATTTCGTGTTCTGTCAATGCAGGCATGTCAATCTTAATTATTTTGCCGTCTCGCCTTACTGATGGATGATCACCAACGTGTAAATGCACGTCTGATGCACCTATTGCTACTGCTTGTTTTAAAAATTCTACTATATTAAACATGTACTATCCCCTCTTGTTCGTAAATTATAGCATTATTTTAAGCTTAAAGCAATTATTTTTCGTTTTGTAAAGACTTGATATTACTGCATTTCCAGTATTTATGTTAAGTTTTCGTTACAATTACAATAAAAAAGTCAATTATTTTACGCACAAATTGTTTATATAGATGTAAGGGAAATTTCAAAAATTAATAATTGGATATTAACTGATGCATATGTTCTTGAATTTATAAGAACAAAGCAAACAAAAGATTTTTTATACTCTCTCTCTTAATATCCTCGTGTTTATTTAATGTTGCCTCAATAAGGCAACTTTTTTTTTGAAAATTTTTACTGTTAAACAGTTACTTCTGCCAATGTTTCTAAGTATTTTACAGCGTAAACTGCACCAACCGCACCGTCAGATGCTGCAGTAATAACTTGTCTTAGTGGCGTATGACGAACATCGCCTACTGCAAATACACCATCAACTGAAGTTTTCATTGTCTCGTCAGTTATAATAAATCCGCCTTTATCTTGTTCCAATTGACCGTTAATATTGTCTATGTTTGGTACAATACCAATGTAAGGGAATACACCGTTAACAGCAAGTTCAGATTGTTCTTTTGTCTTAACATTTTCAATAACCACTGTATTTACAAGGTCATCCCCCTTGATTTCTTTAACAATAGAATCCCAAACAAATTCAACTTTCTCGTTTTTAAATGCTCTTTCTTGCACTATTTTATCAGCTCTTAAAGCATCTCGTCTGTGGATAACATAAACTTTGTCTGCAAATTTGGTTAGATACATTGCTTCTTCTACAGCAGCGTTTCCACCACCAACTACAGCTACTACTTTTTCTCTATAAAAAGCTCCGTCGCATACTGCACAGTAGCTTACACCTCTGCCAACGAATTCTTTTTCCCCAGGGACTCCAAGTTTCATTGGTTGAGCACCTGTTGCAATTATGACAGATTTTGCTTTAAATTCTGCTTCTTTTGTTAATATGCTCTTAGGATTTGATAACAAGTCTATTTTTTCAATTTCTTGCATTGGGAATTTTTCCACACCAAATTTATCAGCGTGTTCTTCAAATTTTTCCATCAAGTCGTATCCGCCGATTGTTGAAAATCCTGGGTAGTTTTCTAATTCTAAATAGTTAGATGGTTGTCCACCCATCATATTAATGTCTATCATTGCAGTTGATACTGCGCCACGTGAAGCGTAAATCCCTGCTGAGAATCCTGCAGGACCTCCTCCTAAAATTACTGTATCAAATTCGTAAGTCTTCATTTATTCTCCTCTATTATACTTTCTCCTGCTATTTTTTCACCTTTTAAAGTGTAAGTTGCTTTTTCCGTCTTGATTACGGAGTTATTTATATCAGAAAGGGTTTCAAGAATAATTGTGTTTACTCCTGAAAAACTTTTCTCGTTTAAATTTAATTCAACGGTGTCAGTTAAAACTTTACCGTCATAGTTATGTTTTTTTGAAAATTTGATTGCGTCTTGTCTTGCATAATTGAGTGTAATTGATGCTATCGCTCCCGAAAAAGGGTTGCTAAGTTTTACGACGTCACCTTCTTTTGATAAGTTCCAGATATCTATATTGCTCTTTTTGAATGTTGTTGGGCTATCTGTGTCAGTTAGTGTAGATGCAACTCGCCAAGTGCCAAAAAATGCAGGTGGGATTTGTTCCACTATAGATACTCCTGCTTTAAAAACATTGGAAGATTCTTCTTCGCATCTGACACTTGAAGTCGATAACCCCAAAAATACTATTGTTAATATAATAAAGTTTAAAAATGTTTTCATTATATTATTATGTCCAATCCGTTGTTTTGAGCTCTGTTTACAAATCTATCCACATACATATCAGGGATGTAAAACTCAATAGTACTACCGTATCGGTGGTAACAAGTTGTATGTTTTAATCTTCGTGCCGTAGCATACAAACGTTTTTCGTCAATAATTCGAGAAGCTTTCAAATTGACGGATATTTTCTGTTTGTGATTTATTGCACTTACCCCTGACATACATTTAATATATAACAAAATTAGCCATTTTGTCAAAAGATTAGACGATAGACATTTTTTCTCTTAAAGTGTTTGCAGAATCCTCATATCCAATTCTTCCCATAAGTGCGTATGTGTAATTTTTTGCTTGTTCAACACCCGGTTGGTCAAATGCGTTGATGTTATACAAGGCCCCAGCAATTGCAGTTTGTACTTCAAACAAGTATAGCAATTGAGCAAGATAATAACCATTTATTTTAGGAATTGTAATTGTAAGATTAGGCTTATTATAGTCAGTAAGAGTTACTTTTGTAGAATCTGCTTCTGCGTTTAATAAATCATTAATTGTTTTCCCGCCTAAATAGCCAATACCAGTGTATTCAAAGATTTGGGGAATTTCCAAAGTGTTATCAAATTCATCAACTCTAATAAAGTTTATTATTTTATCATTTGGGCCTTCATTATAAAGTTGGATTTGAGAATGTTGATCTGTTGCGCCAAGCGCTTTTATTGGTGTTGGCCCAATGTTTACGACATTACCATTAAGGTCTTTTTCTTTGCCTAAGGATTCTGCCCAAAGCTGAACAAACCAATCTGAAACATATTTTAAGCGACTAGAATATGGCATCATCACAGACATTTTTTTGCCCTTTTGGGTATCTAAAAGATAATGAATTAAAGCACTTTGTGCTGCAATATTTTCGTTGATATCAGTATTTTTAAGGGCTAAATCCATATCCTTAACGCCATTTATGATTTCATCAATATCTATGCCTACAAGAGCAAATGGTAAAAGTCCTACAGCAGAAAATACAGAAAATCTTCCGCCTACATCGTTAGGAATTATGAATGTTTTGTATCCTTCTTGATCTGCAATTTGTTTTAGTACTCCTGTGTGTTTGTCTGTTGTCGCAACAATATTTTTTCTATAGTCATCACCAAGTTCTTGTTGAAGTCTATCTTTTATAATCATAAACTGTGACATTGTTTCAGCGGTATCACCAGATTTGGTAATTACATTAACAAGAGTTTTTCTTAAATCTAAAAATTCCAAAAGCCCAACAATAGAATCTGGATCAATATTGTCTAAAAAGAAAATTCTAGGGAAGTTATTTCTTTGTTCTGGTGTTAAAAAATTCCAGTATGGCTTTAAAAGAGCTTCTGTAACGGCCATACCTCCAAGAGCAGAGCCACCAATGCCTAAAACTAAAATATTATCAAAACGATTTTCAACCATTGATGCGTATTCTTTCACGTACCACACGGTCTCTTCACTGTATCCCAAATTCATCCACTGAAGCCATTGTCCAGGTTTATCTTTTCTTTTATTTAAATCTGAAATAATATTTGATATTTGTCCTTTGTAAGTATCAAATTCTTCTTGAATGTGCAAACCATGTTCTTCACCGATTATGGACGCATCGGCAGATTTATAATTCAGCTTAAGCATAAAATCTCTATCCCTCTCTATGTCCATTATGCACGCTCAAAGATATTTTTCAAGGCTACTAAAAGAGGCTCATTTGAGCCTCTTTTGTTTAATAAGTCATTTTCCAACCATCCTCTTTTATTCGTTTTGCACCAATCGTACCACCATATGGATCAAAGTATTCATGTATTGTATCTACGTTCATTGGTAGTATGTGTCCATTATATTTTAATCCAAGTTTTTGTATGTCGTAGCCATATTGGTTTGGGCCTTTTTTGCCATTTACATCTACGTATATCAAACTCGCAATTTCTTCGTTTACCGCAGTATAATTTGTGTTATAAATCCAAACCAAAACTCCGTTATTTAGTATTAGCGGTGACGAATTATTGTGATATATAAGTGCAGGTTCTATATAAATTTGGCACGCTTGATATGACTGTCCTGCTAAATGTGGCCATTGTGCAACATATTCGTCTGTATATTGTTCTGTGCGGCAAATGTCAGTGCAGTTTGAAGTACATTGTGCATAAAAGCTGCTTTGTATTTTTTCGCATTGGAAAAGATCACCGTCTTTGTAATGTGATTTAAAATATTTGGTAAATATTGGGTCATTTTGCATGTAATCCCCATTTGTTGTGTTTTTGTATATTTGTGTTTGGCTGATGTCATCATAAATTCCTTCATCAACCATCATATTTCTGAACCCCGCATCCAGTAAAGCAATTGTCTTTTGCAAGTTTGTTACAATTACTTTTTTCTGATAATTTTGCATCAATGTCGGTATTGTTAATGCAGCAACTACACCGATAATTGCTAAAACAATTAAAACTTCAGCTAAGGTAAATCCTTTAAAACGTAGACTAGGAGAGTGTTTTACCCCCCCCATAGGTGCAAAGTGTTGAAAATCTTAAACATACAGCAATCTCCTTCTTTTTACTATGTACTTTTTAATAATATAGTTTTTAATTAATCATGTCAATAAATTGTGTTATAATTGTTGTATGCTTAAGTATTATGGTAAATATGCGCCGTATTTATTTTTGTTGCCTGCAGTTCTTTTACTGGTAGTATTCTTTTTTATTCCGTTTTTTCAAACGGTTCTTTTAAGTTTTCAAGATTATGGTAATGATATTTATAATGCGACTTTTGTTGGTTTGCAAAATTATATAGCTCTCTTTAAAAATCCTGTTTTTTATAAAGTTTTGGCGAATACTTTTATTTATTTATTAGTTGCTGTTCCAATATTAGCGATTTTACCGTTATTTCTAGCGATATTATTAAACCAACAGATTAGAGGTATTACACTTTATAAAATTCTTATTTATTTACCTGTAATTGTGTCTATTGTTGTTGCCGCGATAGCTTTCAAATGGTTGTATGCAGAACAAGGTATTTTGAATTATTTGGTGAATTTCTTTGGATTTGAATCAATTGGTTGGCTTACTGATCCGAATTGGGCCTTGTATTCTGTAATTTTGGTTACAATTTGGAAAGGTATCGGATATTATATGATGATTTATTTAGCTGCTTTAATGAGCGTGCCAAAGGAATTATATGAAGCGTGTGATATCGACGGTGCAAGTTTTTTGAGAAAGCATTTAACTGTAACAATTCCACATATAATGCCGACTATTGCGCTTGTTGTAACTATCAGTTCAATTTCTGCTATGAAGGTTTTTGCAGAAATTTATGTTATGACAAAAGGTGGGCCTTTGAATTCTAGTAAGACCATTGTTTATTATATTTATGAACGTGCGTTTGAAAATTTGGATTTGGGATATGCTTCAGCTTTAGCTGTAGTTCTATTGCTAATTGTTATGGTATTTTCTTTAGTTAATATTTTGTGTTTTGAAAGGAAAAAATATCAGTTATGAAAAAACATTTTGGAACACATTTTATACTTATTTTGGTATCAATTTTGTCGATATTTCCTTTCTTATGGTTAATTTCTACTTCTTTAAAGGGAGCGGGTGAAAATATTTTTGCATATCCCCCTAACCTTATTCCTACTGATTTTACTTTTGAAAATTATGTTGGAGTATGGAATAGAGTAAATCTATTTGGTTATTTTGTGAACAGTATGATTGTAGCTGTTGGTACAGTTGTCTTAAACCTTTTGTTATCATCTTTGGCTGCGTATCCATTGGCAAGGATGGAATTTAATGGTAAAAAGATTACTTTTTTTGCGGTTTTGGCAACTATTATGATTCCCTTTCAAGCAATTATGTTGCCTGTATATTTGATAACAATTAAGCTTAATTTGATTGATAGTGTGAGTAATCTTGCTGGATATTTAGGTTTGATTATGCCGTTTGCTGTTAGTGCATTTGGAATATTTTTGATGCGACAAGCATTTTTAGGGATACCTAGAGAGATGGAAGAAGCTGCTATAGTTGATGGTTGTAATGTTTTTCAGGTATTTTGGAAGGTTTTATTGCCAATGGTGAAGCCGTCACTTGCAGTTCTTGCGATATTTACTTTTATTGGTTCTTGGGGTGAGTTTTTGTGGCCAAGTATTGTTTTGACCAAAGAAGCTCTTTATACCTTACCAGTTGGTGTAAATAATTTGCAAGGCATGTTTAGTTCTAATTGGCGTTTTATTGCAGCTGGTTCGATTATTTCAATAATTCCTATCATTGTATTTTTCTTATCAATGCAAAAATACTTTATTTCAGGAGAAAACGAAGGGGCTGTTAAAGGTTAGTCTTTATCTAAAAATATATCAAGAGAGCCACAAGTGCTGAAGTTTTTTAGCATTGCCTTATCTAAGGCGTCTGTTGCAACAAGTTTGCCGTGAACGTATGTAACACCTGTTTGACTAGCTAATTCATCATTGTCGATTTTGTCGACCATAAATCTTTTTTCAGTGTCAGATAAAATAGTACGAGTAACATCATTCATAACGTCAAATACGTATCTTTGACGATTTGATATGCCGTCACTATTTGTGATTAAGGATGTAGCTTTTTCAAGCTCATCTAATGATTCTCTGTAATATTTCATGTGTCTCAAAAGAATAGCTAAATTGTAGTGGGCTTCATAATTCATCGGTGCTAATTGTATTGCTTTGCAATATGTTAAGCCTGCATTATTGTAGTCGCCAATGAGGTGATATGCTAATGCTAAGTTGTAGCGAGCATCATAGTCTTTTTTAAGCACTTTAATTGCGTTTTTATATGCTTCAATAGCTTTGTTTAAATATTCTCGTTGTTGCATCCATTTATCACCCAAGTAAAGTGATTTTTGGCGATATGCAATCCCCATATTATAGTAAGCTATACCTTTGTTAACTTTGTCACTTTTTTTGTTGTTGTAGATAAAAGGAATTGATAAATGAAATCTTTTTGTATTTATTATTTGATTATATTGATCAATAGCTCCGTCAAAGTCACCAAGTCTTTCTGCTGATACTATGCCGTAATTCATACGAGCTTTTATCATTTTAGGATTATATTTTATTGCTTGCTCATAGGCATCAACCGCAGAATAATAATCTTCAAATAATACATAAATATTCCCTAGGTTGTACCACGCACTGTAATGTTCTGGATACAATTTTAGCGCACGATTATAATGATCAATTGCCTTTTGAACCTTTAAATGGCTTAACGCTTTGTCGCCTCTGTGAACATAATACATGCTGGTCAACTTGTCATATTGTTTTAAAAACCAATTTTGGTTGAAATATACAACAGCAGCTGCCGCAATGATTAATATAAGTATGAATAATTTATATAGTTTGATCCTCACATTATCATTCTATAATCAGCTTTTTAATATGGCAAATATGTTAACATTTTTCAGAAATGTAAACAAATGTTAAGTGCTTTTATTCTAAAAAGGCAATTTATTGTAGACAAAATTGTTTATGTAAGTAAGGTAGGTTAGAAATTTAATATTGGAGGTTAGGATTATGCCAGACTACAATGTAGCAGCAATTAATGGTTTAGGTTTTATGCCTTATAATAACTATTATAATAACCAAGTTGCTTTGTCAGGTTTATATGATGATTATAGTCCTATGGGATTTAATAATGGTTTGATTGGTTTCAATCCATCTTTCAGTGGGATGAATTATGATCAATATTTTAACCAAATGATGGATTATCAAAATTTCACATCTCGTTATCAATTGCAAACTGTTCAAAATCAGAGAAATAATGAAGTTGCAATTAATGCTCCGATGGAATCAATTCAAGGTACCGCAAGTGTATTGAATGAAAAGATTGTTGCAAATGAACAAGAACAAATTATGGGTGCTTGGGAAAGTTACCTAAATGCAGTAAAAAATGCTTATCCTCAAGCTGATGAGGCAACAATCATTGCCAGAGCAAAATCACATTATCAACAAATTTATGGGACTTCATTAAACGATGATGTTAGAAAATATGGTAAGAGCTCATTTGCTCACGGATTTATGAAAACAATAACATTAGGTTTGTATCACGGTAAATCTGCTGAAGATAACATTTCAGAATTGACTGGTCAACCTGTAGGTAAAATGGAAGGCTATAAAAAGATTGCAGGTGGCTTAGCTGGTGGCGCAACTCTGGCAGGTGCAGCGATTGTCGCACCTAAGGTTGTGAAAGGTCTCTGGAAAGTTGGAGGCTGGAAAGGTTTCCTAATCGGTGGTGTATTAGCCGCTGGTGCAGCAATTGGAGGTCTATTCACTTCTAAAAACTAAAAGAATTTAATTAAACCCTTAAATCGTAAAAGTGTGTAAAAGATGTGTGTAATATGTAGGCTGATTTTAAATCAGCCTTTTTTATTTAAAAAAGCTTTCCCGCCACAAGGAGTCAGCGGCGGGAAATATAATCAGTAAAAGAGACATCAATAACAATATGTATTAATTTTCTTAAAAGTCAAATTGATGAGTTTTGATTTTTATTATATAATTTTGTTATGAAGAGATTGTTAATAGGAATTGGGATATTTTTAGCATTTTTAATGCCTGTATGGGCAAACAATACTAATGATGAAATTAAAATTCTGTATGCCGAAAACAACATTAAAGATGCGTTTACTTTGCTTTTAAGTATTCCTGAAGAAGAACGTACAACAGAAAATTGGTTATTAATGGGGAATATTTTGCTTGATGAAGGTAAAGATAATGATGCCGTTTTTATGTATAATCAAGCAATTTCGGTTGATGAAAAAAATTACAAAGCGCACTATAATTTAGGTAATATTTATTTAGAACAAGATAAACCTAATTTAGCTATCGAAGAATTTAAAAAGGTCGTGAAATATAATCCAGATTTTGCTTATGGTTATTATAATTTAGGTTGTGCTTATTTAAAAATAAATAAGCCTAAAACCGCAAAATGGCAGTTTTATAAAGCTATTGATTTAAATAATCAGGTTGCTGATTTTCATTATAATCTTGCCTATACATTCAAGCTGCTAGGAAAAGAAAAACAAGCAAAATCTTATTTAGATATATATAACAAATTAATAGAAAGAGAGCAATAGTGAAGGGTATTATATTTGATTTTAACGGGACTTTGTTTTGGGATTCTCAACTTCATATAGACACTTGGAAAGATTATTCTGCAAAGCTGAGAAAAGAACCTTTTACGGAAGATGAAATGTTGAAATATATGTTTGGCAGAACAAATGAAGATATTATCGAGTATGCTATTGGTAAAAAGCCTGATAAAGCCCTTGTTGAAAAAATAGCTTATGAAAAAGAGGCTGAGTATCGCCAAATGTGTCTTAATCGACCTGAAGAATTCAAATTAGCACCTTGTGCGGTAGAATTTTTGAATTATTTAAAGAAAAATAATATACCAATGACTATTGCAACTATGTCAGAATGGTGCAATGTCGAATTCTATATCAAAGAATTTAATCTTGCACAGTGGTTTGATTTAGATAAAATTGTATATTCAGATGGAACAATACCTGGGAAACCAGCACCTGACATATACAAGCTTGCCGCACAAAAACTAGGTTTAAATATTGCAGATTGTGTTGTTATTGAAGATGCTTTATCTGGTATTGAATCTGCTCGTAGTGCTGGTGCTGGTAAAATCATTGCAATTGCATCTCGTGAACCTGTAGAATTTTATAAAGACTTAACTTGTCTTTCACAGATTATTACAAGTTTTGATCAAATTGATAAAAATATTTTTGAATCATTGTCCACAAATTTTTTATGATATCATTATTAAGAAAAAGGAAGTAATATAAATGGGAATTTTTGAAGAATTACAACAACGACAATTAATTGCGCAAATTACAAATGAAACCGAAGTTAGAGAACTTATAAATTCAGGTAATGCTCGTTTTTACATTGGTTTTGATCCAACAGCCGATTCTTTACACGTGGGGCACTTTATGGCCTTATGTTTAATGAAAAGATTGCAAATGGCTGGCAATAAGCCGATTGTTTTAATTGGCGGTGGTACTGGTCATATTGGTGACCCGTCTGGGCGTTCTGATATGCGATCTATGATGACTAAAGAGATGATTGACCACAACTGTGAATGCTTTAAAAAACAAATGGAGCGTTTTATTGAATTTGGTGAAGATAAAGCTGTTATGGTCAATAATGCAGATTGGCTTTTAAAGTTAAATTACATAGAGTTGTTACGTGAAGTTGGTGCTTGTTTTTCTGTTAATAATATGCTTCGTGCGGAGTGCTACAAGCAAAGAATGGAAAAAGGGCTTAGCTTTTTAGAATTTAACTATATGATTATGCAAGCTTATGACTTTTATTATTTGAATGAAAATTATAACTGTAATCTTCAATTTGGTGGCGATGATCAGTGGTCTAATATGCTTGCTGGTTCTGATTTAATTAGAAGAAAAACAGGCAAGGATGCTCATTCTATGACAATTACTTTGTTAATGAATTCACAGGGTAAAAAGATGGGCAAAACTGCATCTGGTGCAGTTTGGTTAGACAAAAATAAAACTTCAGTGTATGATTTCTATCAATATTGGAGAAATGTTGAAGATGATGATGTGTTGAAATGTATTAGAATGCTAACTTTTCTTCCATTAGAAGAAATTGAGAAAATGGAAGCTTGGGAAGGTGCAGAACTTAATAAAGCTAAGGAAATTTTGGCTTATGAGTTGACTTCATTAGTACATGGTAAAGAAGAAGCTGATATTGCTCAACAAGCTGCAAAAGCTTTGTTTGCTGGTTGTGGGGATGATTCTAATATGCCAACTACTACTTTGTCATTTGAAGGTGATGAAATCCTTTTAATAGATGTTCTTGTTGATACAAAGCTTTGTGCAAGTCGTGGAGAAGCTAAAAAGTTAATTCAGCAAGGCGGAGTTTCTGTTGAAGAAGAAAAAATTACCGATCTTGGATTTAAATTAATACGTGAAAATTTAAAAAATGGTGTTAAAATCAGAAAAGGTAAAAAAGTTTATCACAAAGTAGTAGTATAGAAGTCAGTTTAACTGGCTTCTTTTTTTTAGCAAAAAATATTTTTAGGGGTTTTAGAAATTATATAAAAGGGGTAATTAATTTCAAGAGAAAAGGAGTCTTTTATGAACATTCAATCAATTTCATCAATGGCAAGTGTAGGTCGCCAAAATAGTTTTACTGGTATTTCAAGAGTCGTTTCTTCAAGATTAAAAGAAACCATTGATTGTGGTGGTGGGCAAGGTATGCTTGATAGGTACGAAGAAATTGTGGAATATCGACCATTTAAGGATGAAACTAAAGAAGAAATTCGTGCTGCAATTGAAAAATTACAAGCTAATGATAGACATGACAATGCAAATCGAGATTTTGGCTCAAATGCTTCTTGGACTGAGGTTAAAGTCGTTTTAGGAAAACCTTTGGATTGTACAAAGGAAGCTGCAAAAGACATTTTAAATTTTGTAGTTTAAATTTAAGCAAGTTATTTATATAAAAAAGCTGATAACTCTTGTTATCAGCTTTTTTATGGGGCGCCTGATGGGATTGTCTTGAGTCGCTCGCGTTAAACGTGTCTACGGATTTTCTTTTCAGAAACTACGTTTCTTCCAAAGAAAAGTCCTCCGCACTCTGCTCGCTCCTCGCTCGAACCCATTGCTCGGCTTTGCCTCGCTGAGTTCTGTGAACCTACAAACTCCTCAAAATAAAATACTCGGTAGCAAAAGCCACCGAGTATTTTATGGGGCGCCTGATGGGATTCGAACCCATGCATATCGGAACCACAATCCGAGGTCTTAACCGCTTGACGACAGGCGCCATCAACTTCTCTTATATTAACATAAACATATTTTTAATCAAGACTTTTGCACAAAAAAATCCCGTTTCTTTGTAAACGGGATTTTTTTATTAATCTATTCTATTAGCTTATGCGTTGAAACATATAACCAATACCACGAGCTGTCAAAATTAACTCAGGGTTAGCTGGGTCTGATTCAAGTTTAGAACGTAATCTTGAAATGTGAACGTCAACTACACGAGTGTCAATTCTGTGATCAGGTGGGTATGCCCAAACGTGTTGCAATATTTCGTTTCTTGAGAATGCTTGACCTGAGTTATTAACTAACAATTCAAGTAAGCTAAATTCCATACCTGTAAGTCTGATACGTTCGTTCTTTCTGAATACTTGACGACGAGCTGTATCAATTTTAATGTTACCAGTAGTGATAACATTTTTAGTAACTTTTCCTGTTGGAGTTACTGTTTCTCTGTTATTAGTACGTCTTAAAACTGCTTTTACGCGTGCTTCAAGTTCTTTAGGACTGAATGGTTTAATAACGTAGTCGTCAGCACCCAATTCCAAACCAGTAATTCTTTCAGATACATCACCAAGAGCTGTCAAGATGATGATAGGAACATCAGCTGTTCTTCTGATTTCTCTAGTTACACCGTAACCATCCATTTTTGGCATCATAACGTCCAAAACAACTAAATCAGGATTGTATTTGTTGAATGCGTTAACTGCTTCTTCACCGTCTTGAGCAGTATAAACATCGTATCCTGCCATTTTCAAACGTGTTTCAAGAATACGTCTGATACTTGCTTCATCATCAGCCAAAAGAATTCGCTGACGATCTTCTGTTTCATTAGCTATTTCAGCATTTTCTGTCATAGTCTTTTCCTTACCTTATAATAAATCTACACCATTACTTTAAAAAATATTAAAAAATATTTATTTTTTTGTATTTTTATAACGATATATTAACCTAAGTAAAGAAAAATTGCAAGTACTTTTTTGAAATTTCCACATAAAGTTTTAGATTTGAGCTTCTAAAATTTGTCTAAATTTTTCCAAATCTTCAGCTGTATCTATGCCCACAGGGATAAAATCAACTACGCTAGTTTTGATTTTCATTCCATTTTGTAGTGCACGAAGTTGCTCTAAGCTTTCGGATAATTCAAGTGTGGATTGTGGCATTTGTGTCATTTTCTTTAATGCTTCGCGTTTATAACCATATATTCCTAAATGACCATAGAATGTAGCGTGGCCTTCATTACGTTCAAAAGGGATTTTTGAACGAGAAAAATATAGTGCATATCCGTTATTATCAACCACACATTTTACTAAATTAGGATTCTCTATATCTTTTTTATCCTTTAATACTCGGATCAATGTTGAGATATCTGCATTTTCATCATCTCTGACATTTTTAATAACTTCATCAATACTTTCTGATTTGATTAATGGTTCATCACCTTGTAAGTTTACAACATAAGAAATTTCTGGGTGTCTGTCCATAACTTCTTGAATTCTGTCGCTACCACAATTGTGTGTGTCAGAAGTCATTTCAGCTTCTGCACCAAACATTAAACAAGTATTTAAAATTTCTTCGTTATCAGTCGCAATTATAACTCTATCAGCTAATCGAGCTTTTACTGCTTTTTCAAAAACCCATTGAATTATAGGTTTGCCTTTTACTTCAATAAGTGGTTTACCTTTTAGTCTGCTTGAGCCATATCTGGCTGGAATTATAATTGCTGTTTGACCTGTCATATTTCTCTCCTTAATTTTAGTCAATTCTTTTTACCACAAAAGATGTCCATTGATCTTGTTCAATTTCTTCTACCAATTCTAAATTGTGTGTTTCGTAAGCTTTAATGACGCAATCTCTTTTCTCGTATAAAATACCACTCAATGACATCATAGATCCAGTCTTCATTAGAGCTTTTAAATCTCCCATAATTTCGGCTAAAACAAAATGCAAAATGTTAGCAACAATAAAATCAAATTTTCCATCAACTTTATCAGCTGTGCCAAGTTCAAATGTACATTCAACCTCATTTTTTTGAGCATTTTCTTTTGCTACTTCAATAACGGTATCGTCATTATCACAGCCGTATACGTAGTCAGCACCAAATTTTTTAGCCAATACAGATAAAATTCCGCTTCCCATACCTATATCAGCAACGTTGTCGCCCTGTTTCATATATTTTTCGATTGCTTTCATACACAGTTGTGTGGTTTGGTGAGTTCCAGTTCCAAAAGCACAACCTGGTTCTAAGCGAATAATAACTTCATTTTCTTTTGGTGTGTATTCTAACCAATCAGGAACAACGACAATTCTGTCGGTCACACGAGTTATGTCCCATTTTTCTTTCCATTTTTGTGACCAATCTTGATTTTTTTTTTCTGAATATTCATACTCCCAAGAGCCAAGTTCTTCGTCGGTCAGACCTCTATCAATAAGAATTTGACGTTGAGTCTTGATAAAATTTTCTATATCACAAGGTCCTTTAAGAAAGACCTTTAAAGTCCCTTCAGTAGTTGAAATTATCTCTAAATCTTTGTAGGCTTCTTCAGCCAAAACAACACCTTCGCAAGGCAAATACTCAAAACATAGCTCAGAAACGATGTCAGCAATATCAGGATTAATTTTTATCAGCAATTCAAAATATGTTGAAGATGCCATAAATACCTACTCTAGGAATGCACCCATTTTTCTAAATTTATCGTATCTTTGAGATTTTAGTTCAGCTTTAGAAAGTTTGCTTAATTCATCAAAGCTTGCAAGAATAGTGCGTTTCATTTCTTCAGCCATGAATTCATAATTTGAATGAGCGCCACCAACTGGTTCTTTTATAGCTCCGTCGATAATATCGTGTTTCATCAAGTCTGGTGCTGTAATTTTAAGTGCTTCAGCTGCTTCATTGTTTTTAGAAGCATCACGCCACAAAATTGAAGCACAGCCTTCTGGTGAAATTACGGTATAATAAGCGTGTTCAAGTAAAAATACTTTGTTAGCTACAGCCAATCCTAATGCCCCACCAGAACAGCCTTCGCCTGAGATTATTGCAATTACAGGTACTTCTAATTTTGCCATTTCTCTTAAGTTAACGGCGATAGCAGCACCTTGTCCTTTTTCTTCTGCACTAATACCAGGGTATGCGCCAGGTGTGTCAATTATTGTTACTATTGGTATATTGAACTTGTTAGCGTGATTGAATAATCTAAGCGCTTTTCTGTAACCTTCTGGTTGTGGCATACCAAAATTATATTCAAGGTTTTCTTTTGTCGATTTACCTTTCATTGTACCGATTATCATAACAGGACGGCCATCGATTTTTGCTAAACCACCTATAATTGCTCTGTCGTCCATACCTTCTCGGTCCCCGTGAAGTTCAACGAAATCCTCGCACATTAGTCTAACGTAATCCAAGAAATTAGGTCTTTCAGGGTGTCTTGCAATTTGCATTTTTTGGCTAGCTGTTAAGTTTGAATATAGTTCTTTTCTGTAATCATCAGCTTGCTGTTCAAATGTTTCAATTTCTTTATTTAAATCCATGCCGGACTCCAAACTTATTTTCTTTAATTCATCAATTTTTTCTTGAATTTCCATTATAGGCTTTTCAAAATCTAATATAGTTGCCATATTATACCTCATGCATTGACAAGATGTTTGCCAATGTTTTTCTTAAATCTTTACGAGCAGAAACTACATCTACTTGACCATATTTCAATAAGTATTCTGCAGTTTGGAAATCAGACGGAAGTTTTTGTCTGATTGTTTGTTCAATAACACGTCTTCCTGCAAAACCGATACGAGCGCCCTGTTCTGCAACAATAATATCACCTAATGTTCCAAAACTTGCTGTAACGCCACCGAAAGTTGGTTCTGTTAACAAGTTAATGTATAATAATTTTTCATCATCAAGCCTAGAAGTTGCGCAAGATGTTTTTGCCATTTGCATTAAACTTAAAGCACTTTCTTGCATTCTTGCACCACCTGAAGATGTGATAACTAACACAGGTAGTCTAAGCTCAATAGCTTTTTCCATAATACGTGTTACTTTTTCACCTACGACACTACCCATAGAGCCACCCATGAAATCAAAGTCCATGATTGCGGTAGCGATTTTGTGACCTTCAATGGCTGCTAGGCCAGTAATTACGGCTTCATCCAAACCAGTTTTTTCATGAGCTTTTTCAAGTCTGTCTTTGTATGGCTCAGTATCAACAAAATCCAGTGGGTCAGTTGGTCTGATGTTTGAGAACATTTCTTCAAAAGAGTTTTCATCAAATAATTGTGCAATACGTTTTCTTGCATTTATTCTAAAATGGTAATCACAAACAGGACATACCATCATATTTTCTTCAATGTCTGACTTTAAAAGTTGTGCGTCACAGTGAACGCATTTAGTCCATAAATCAGGGTTTTCAACAACCTCTGCTTTCGCTTCAAGAGCTCTACGTTGGATTTGAGCTTCTTTACGCTTTTCAAACCAATCTTGTACTGTCATAGTATAAAAAATTCCTTATTATATCCCTATAAATCTAATGCCATTATACACCAAAAATTAAAACTCAACAATTTACCTAGCAAATTTTTACATTTGCTGTTTTTATGTTTTGTATGAATATGATATCTTCTCGAGTTAGATTACCTTTGAAAGCCTGTTCTGGTAGTGTGGGTAAACGCAAAGAATTTGCTGAATCTATGCTGTCAAATTTTGTTAACAGAATTGATCCTGAATTTAATAAAAGGCAAGAACTTTCTATTAATAGAATTCAATCTGTATTACGTGACTCTTTACCGTATAAAAAAATATATGTTGAAGTCGTTGAGAGTGAAGGTTGTAATGGTAATAATTTTTTGATTCATTGTAATGAAGATGATTGTCTTGACGGTGTTGCGCTAGAATTGGTCACAAATGAAAAAGGGAAAGTTTCAATAAATAATAGAAATAGTTTATTTCATGAAGCATGGCATTTTTTTGAGCAAATAAGTAATCCTAAAATGTTTGCAAGATCAATGCAAATGGATGATTCTTTGACTAATAAATATACTTCTTTTTATCATAATAATTTCTATACGCTTAAGAAATTTAAGCCTGTAAAACTAGAAGCTAAGTTGGAAAGGTTTCTTGAACATTTTGACGATTATCAAGATAGAGTGAATATACTACAGCAATTGCGATACGATTTGCAGGGTGAACACAATGCTTATTCAATAGCTGAAAAATATGCACACGAAGATAATCACTATAAAAATTTCCACTTTCTTGAAAAGCGAGAAATTGTTTGTAAAAAATTAAAAGAAGTTTTAGCCGAAATCCGTAGTGCTAAGTTAAATAAAGCTGATTAATTACGTTCAGGTGGTTTTTGAAAGAATTTTCTCATATCTTCTGAAATATGTACGTTTTGGATTGTCATATGATATTTCCTTAAATTTGCGATAGATTCTTGTTCTTTCATTAGGTCTCTTTGAGGTTTTTTAATTGTATGTTTGTTAGTTACATCAAGTTTTCCTGATTTTTTTTCCATAATCCTATATACAAGTTCGTCTATGTCTGAACCATTAACTTGATATTTTGAGGCTATTTCATTAACGGTTGCACCTTGTGGAAATGTGTATAGCCAATTAAGAGTTAGCACATCGCATGCTGATATTGATAAAATCCCCTTTTGATGAGGTGTGTACATAATGTCTTTAGGAAACGGGCTATGACCAAGACCAACAGCATGCCCTATTTCGTGAAGTATTGTGTGATAAACTTCCCCATCGTCCATATAATCTCGGTGTATTAAACCATCAGTAAGCCCAATGCTAACTTCAGCACTATATAATCTATTTGCTCCATCATAGTCAAAATAACAATGTCCTAGAGCTTTTCTTTCTACTCTTTTCCAATCAACATTTATTTGAGATTCTAATAGAGTATTTACAACAGTAAAAGAAACTCTTCCTTTAGTTGCCGCTTGCCAAGCTTCAAGTGCTTTTCTCACCATTGCTCTATAGCGTGCATCTTGTCCCTGTTTAGAATAAAAATTCATTGGTGCAATGTAAACTTTTAGGGGCATTTTACATGTCCAACGCATTATTTTGCCGTTTCGTAACGACTCTTGTAAATATGTTTTCTTATTCATATTTTTATTGTATAATAAAAAGTGAGATAGGGCTAGACTTATGAGGAGTAAATTATGAATATTATGCAAATGATGAAACAAGCTCAAACTTTACAAAAGAAATTAAAAGATACACAAGAAGAGCTTGCAAAAATTGACGTAGTTGGTGAAGCAGGTAGTGGTGCAGTAAAAGTTACTTGCGATGGTCAAGGTAAATTTAAATCTATTAAATTAACTGCAGAAGCTTTGAACCCAGAAAATCCTGAATCAGTTGATCCTGAAGTTGTTGAAATGGTTGAAGATTTAGTTACTACAGCTATTTTAAAAGCTAGTTTGGATGCAACAAAATTAATGGAAGACAAGATGAAAGCTGTAACAGGCGGAATTAATATTCCAGGATTATTCTAATGATTTATCCAAAATCTATTGCTACTTTGATAGAACACTTTCAAAAGTTTCCTTCTATCGGGCCAAAGTCTGCACAGCGTATGGCATTTTATTTGTTAAGAATGCCTATGTCAGAAGTGCAAAAGTTTGCGTCTGCTATGATCGAAGCTAAAGAAAACACAAGAGCCTGCGAAATTTGTTTTAATATTTCAACAGAAAGCCCTTGTGAAATTTGTACATCTACAAAACGTGATCGAGCTGTAATATGTGTTGTGGGAGAAACAAAGGATTTAATTGCAATAGAAAAAACAAACGAGTATAAAGGATTGTACCATGTGCTTCAGGGGTTGATTTCACCACTTGATGGGATTGGTGCAGATGATATTAGGATAAAAGAGTTGTTAAATAGATTAACGTCTGAGGAAGTGCAGGAAATTATCCTTGCTCTTCCTCCATCAGTTGAGGGTGAAGCTACAAGTCTTTATCTTACAAAGCTGATTAAACCTTTTGGTATAAAAGTTTCTCGCATTGCTTTTGGTTTACCTGTTGGAGCGGATCTTGAGTATGCAGATGAAATAACTTTGGCAAGAGCTATAGAAGGTCGACGTGAAATTAACTAATCAGGGCTTATAATTTTTTTTATTAATATGAAAATAATTTTATGACTACTATATCGATAAAGGATTTAAAAGTTTTATATAAGTCTAAACATGGGCTTTTGGGAAAAGAAAATACTGTTTGTGCGGTTAATGGTGTTTCTTTAGATATCAAAGCGGGAGAAATTATAGCTATTGCAGGAGAATCAGGTTGTGGTAAATCAACTTTAGCAAAAGCTATTATTGGTTTAGAACCTTTATATAGTGGTGAAATTCTATTTGATGGCAAAAATGTTTTTGATATGAATAGAGCTGAGCTGATGAATTTTAGAAAATCAGTCCAAATGGTTTTTCAAAATCCTTATGCAAGTTTAAATCCTAAAATGAAGGTTAAAGATATATTAGTAGAACCTCTAAAAATAAATACAAATTTATCGCCTAAGGAAATACAAGAAAAAATATCAGATGTTGTTTCTAAAGTTGGTTTAGATGAATCAAGTTTAGAATTATATCCTCATGAGTTTTCAGGAGGGCAAAGACAAAGGATTGCTATTGCAAGAGCTTTAATATTAAGCCCTCAATTTATTTTGGCGGATGAACCTGTTAGTGCTTTGGATGTTAGTATTCAAGCTCAAATAATAAATTTATTAAAAGAGCTAAAAGAAGATTATAATTTAACTTTATTGTTTATATCTCATGATTTAAGTGTAATTAAGTATTTAGCTGATAAAGTAGCAATTATGTACTTAGGTGAAATTGTTGAATTGGGTACTCGTGATGAAATTTTTTATAATCCAGCACATCCTTATACTAAAGCTCTCTTAAGTGCAGTACCTCAAATTTCTGATAATATAGAAAGAGTTGAATTAAAAGGTGATTTGCCTTCTCCATCAACTTTGCCAACTGGTTGCAAGTTTCATTCGAGATGTCCGTACTGTACTTCACAGTGTCGAGAAATTAATCCGCAAGAAATACTATTAAGTGATACACATTATGTAAAATGTTTGTTACATAATAAAATCTAGAGGCAAATAAATTTATTCAGGGATATTAATACCACTATGACGAAAATAGCAGCAACATTACCTCATAAAATAATAAAAGGAAACATTAAACAGCGTTACCAAAAAATCAAGGCTGCTAATTCTCAGCTTTTTGCTGAAATAATGCAAAATCCAGAAGATTTATCTTTTGCAAGATTAACAAAATTAACTCAAGATTCTTTTGTGCCTGAGTGTGGACGTAGAATTAATGTTAAAGTTGGTAATACTAAACAATCTGGTGTTGCAGGGCTTGCTGATACGGTATTTAAGGATGGCAAACCTCATGGTTATGAGATAAAAATTGGGGGAAGTAACCCTGAAGCAATGAGTCCAGCTAATTTAAGTGAATTTATGCATCAGGTAACTCATGTTCATCACCAACTTTTTGAGCCAAAATTGATGTCTACTATTTCATCATTAGATTTGACTGATCAACAGGCTGCTCGTATTAATAAATTTTATTCAAATGTATTTAACACAAATCATCCATTAGAATATTTCAATGAACTTGGCGCTAAATTGCGCATGAAGCTTGCTTTCAGAGGCTTAGGCGATGATGAAAAATTAAAAGTTTTGCATTTAATGAGAAATAATATGCAAATGGAACGTTTAGCTTTAGTTGAATCTGAAAAATATTCCGTAAAATTGCGTAGTGCAGGTATTGAGCAAAATCCAATATTCTATGTTGAAGAATTTTTGTTCGAAGAAAAAATAGATTTTCTAAAACATCAAATCCATAAACAAATTAAAAAAATGAGAAAAAAATAAATCCGTGATATAATTCTTTTATGGATAGAAAAGTTGTTACAACCAATAGAAAAGCTTTTCATGACTACACTATTTTTGAAAAATATGTAGCTGGTATTGTTTTGACTGGGACAGAAATCAAGTCAATTCGTGCGAATGCAATAAATTTGAAAGATAGTTTTTGTAAAATTGAAGATAACGAAGTCTTTTTATATAAGTGTCATATATCGCCTTATGAACAAGGAAATAGATACAATCACAATTCAGAAAGGACTCGTAAGCTTTTGTTAACAAAAAAAGAAATACTTAAACTGCAGAGTAAAGTAAAAAAAGAAAATTATACGATTGTACCATTAGAAGTGTTTTTTCAAGGCAGTTTAGCAAAAATGGAAATAGGCCTTGCTAAAGGGAAAAAACTCCATGATAAGCGTGATGATTTGGCCAAAAAAGATCAAAAACGAGAAATGGAACGTGCTTCTAAAATAAAATATTAGGGTTTATATGAAAGTCATTATTCTTGGAAAAGGTGCAATGCTTGCGAATCTCATTGAAGGTGTGCGTGATACTGGTTTTGAGGTCGTAGGTGTATTCCGACACGAAAGAACTTCTTGTACCACATTTCAACTATTTTTAAAAGATTTTTTTAAAAGTTCTTCTGTATGTACTTTGATTAATAGATATAAATTACATGAAATAAAGTGTAAATCGGCTAATAGTGATGCATTTAAAAAAGAAGTTTTAAAATTGAATGCGGATATTATTCTTGTTGGTACTTGGCGTGAAAAATTAAAAAAAGAAATAATTGATTTACCAACAATTGCAACTATCAATGTTCATCCATCATTACTTCCAAAATATAGAGGGCCAAATCCTTATATCCAAACTATTTTGAATGGTGAAAAAGAATCAGGAGTTACCTTTCATTTAATGACTGAAAAATTTGATGAGGGCCCTATATTAGCGCAGCAAAAAATTAAAATTTTACCATCATATACGTCAAAAGAGTTAAAAGCTCAAACGGTTTTTCAGGCACGTTTACTTACTGCAGAAATTTTGAAAAAATTAAATGTTGGTGTAATTCAGCCATTACCTCAGGATAATGATCTCGCTACGTATTATCCAAATATATCTGGTGATGAAAAAATGCTTGATTTTGAAACAATGCAATCTACTGAAATTTGTAATACAGTTCGTGCTTTACATCCATATTTACCAACATATATTACTTGCAAAAAAGGTTTTTTAATAGTTAATCCTTATAAAATTAATGTTGTAGATAAAGCTGGTATCGCAGGGCAAATTATTGACAAATCTCCAAAATATGCATCTCTTACGATTGCGTGTAAAGATGGCAAAGCTATAGAAATGCAGGGGTTAAAGCTTTATAAGTTACCATTATTAACAAAATTGTTTATAAAATACTTAGTATAAAATTTGTACGTGAACAGTTCTTGTTCTAGCCTTATTGTCAAAGTCAATAAGAACAATTTGTTGCCATTGACCTAGGTGTAATGCTCCTTCTAAGAGTGGAACCATTGTTGAATTCCCAACAATTGAGGCTCTAATATGGGAATAGCCATTTCCATCGTGCCACATTTCATCGTGGTGATAATCTTTGTCTATTGGAGCAATTTTGTCTAAAACCTCAGGTAAATCTTTAAGTAGTCCTGGTTCATATTCTATATTAGTAATTGAAACGGTGCTACCAGCTACATAAACATAGACAACGGCATCTTTTAGTGAATGTCGATAAACAATGTTTTTTACATCATTTGTAATATCAATAATGTCAGTATTCCCTTTTGTATGAACTGTAAATTTTTCGTTAATTAATGTCATAATGCAAACCTTATATCGCCACGTTTAACAATTTTTCTACCTTTAGAATATGTAGAATATGGATTGTGTTTATTAACAAGTGCAGTATAGTCTTCTCCGTCTTCTAGCTTGAATACGTTGAAGTCCGCTTCTTTACCAATTTCAATTGTTCCTGTTAAATGCTCCAGTCTAAGGATTTTTGCAGGATATACAGTTAAGTATTTAACAAGCTCAACAACGTCAAGTTGATTGTCTTTGTTGCATTCAACAGCAAGTTTAAGTAAACTGAAATCTTTATCAGGCATGAAACTTTGGGCAGAGAAACCAAAGTTTTTGTTGAAGTGTTTTAGTACCGTACTAAAATCAAGTTTTTTGTTGCAAATTTCTTGACTATATCGTGGTTGATAAACAAATTTTACTCCTGTTTCGGCTAGTCTTGTTAATTCTTCTTCATCAAGGTAATTTGCGTTTGCAACTATAACTTTTTTAGTTAAAACTTTTAAGCTATCTAGATAAGTTACAGGGTCAAGATCTTTTTTATATGGTGCAAATTTTCTCATCCCCATAAATTTGTGTAGCAGGTCGATATCAGAAAATCCGTGTTCTAGCCATTCCATTTCATCTTGAGATTCAGCAAGACGTGTCATTAGCAACATATTATGTTTTCTGCAATATTTAGAAAATAACTCCCAAAGCTTTTTGTGAACACTCGGTATTGAATGTAACATAATGCCAATATGAGTGTTTTCCCCTTTGTGGAACACGTAGTTTTCAACCTTTTCTTTAAGAGATTTGAATAGACGTTTACTTTTGTCAGAAGTATCAGCGTAAACTTCAAAGAATAAATAATTTTTGATTGGTAATCTGTTTACAATTTCAAAATATTTGTCTTCTTTTGAAACTTGTGCTATACAAGTTGTACCTGCTTTTACAGAGGCTTGAACGCCATCTTTGAAGGATTGAATTTTATCGTGTCTATCAAGTACAAAATAGTGGCTCAAAATGTTAGCCCATTTAAGAGCATAATTATTAGGACTTACGCCAACAAAAGTATATTTTTTTGCTAGAGCTTGGAAAAATCTTTTTAGTTTGTTTTTAATTCCGTGTGGTTTGATTTTACCAATATCTGTATACTGATATTGTGTGAACAAATCAATAAAGCCTGGTGTTACAACGCAGTTCCCAAGATCTTTTACATATTTTTCTTCGAATTTTGAAGCATCTTCTATATCAATAATGTCAACGAATTTACCCTCATCGACAACTAATGCCTTGTTTTCTAAGACCTCTCCTGTAGAAGTTAATATCCATCTAGCTTTGTAACACTTCATTTTATACCCCTTATTTCTTTAATAAGGATAACAGATAATCATACAAATTGCAAGCTTTATTACGAATACATTTGGTCTTCCCAATATTCCATTTCAAGATGTCCAATGACGATTGTATCACCATCTTTTACACCTTGTTTTTTAAGTTCTTCAAAAACTCCCATATTGGTTAGAATATTTTGTAATCTCAAAATTTGCTCTGTATTTCTTGCATCTGTTACTGCAGCTAAACGTTTGATTTTGCCCCCATCTACAACAAATGTGTCTTTTGATACTTTATAAATGTCATATTGGCTATCGTCGTTATTATATGCTTCAAGGTCTTCTTCTATTACAATTTCTGTAACTTGTTTTTCGATTTCATCAACTTTTATTGACATAAAATCAACAAGTTTATCTAAGTTTTCTCCAACAACTGCAGAAATTAAAAAGACATCTTTTGAAACTTTAGAAAACTCTTTGACTAGTTCTTCTTTCCTTTCATCATCAATTGAATCAATTTTGTTCAATGCAACGATTTGATAAAGATTGGCAAGTTTTTCTGAGTGTTTTGCTAGTTCTGAGTTAATGATTTTATAGTTTTCCATTGGATTTTCAGCAGTTGTATCAACAAGGTGAACTAAAAATCTGCATCGTTCAACGTGACGTAAAAAGTCGTGACCAAGTCCCACACCTTCGCTTGCACCTTCGATTAATCCTGGGATATCCGCAACTACATAACCATCACCAGTACGTTTTCTTACAACGCCTAAATTAGGAACAAGGGTTGTAAATGGATAATCTGCAATTTTGGGTTTCGCAGATGAAATTCTGCTGATTAATGTAGATTTTCCGGCATTTGGCATACCTAATAAACCAACGTCAGCTATAAGTTTTAATTCAAGTTCTAATTCTCTTTCTATACCAGGTTCACCGGGTTCACAGAATTGAGGGGCACGTTTTTGTGCAGTTGCAAATCTTGCATTACCTCTGCCACCACGGCCGCCTTTTGCAACTAAAACTTGTTGCTCGTGTTCGGTTAAATCAGCAATCGCATTACCTGTCTTTAAATCTCTTACAACTGTCCCAACTGGAACTTTTATGAATAAATCTTTTGCGCATCTACCATGCATGTTTTTTATTCCACCGTTTTCTCCGCCTTCAGCTTTAAAAACTGATTTGTATTTGAAATCCATTAAGGTAGACATATTTTCATCAGCAATTAAATAGACATCGCCACCTTTACCGCCATCACCGCCAGCTGGGCCTCCTTTATCAACATATTTTTCACGACGCCACGCTACCATACCGTTTCCGCCACGTCCTGAAATTATTCTTATTTTCGTTTTGTCTAAAAATTGCATTTATTTTCCTCTTTGTATTACAATAATACTATGAAAATGATAAAAAATACATTATTTACAAATAAACCAGTTGAAATTGGTCCTGATAGTGGTTATGACAACTATATCATGGCGATAGAATCAAGCTGTGATGAAACTGCTTGCGCTATAGTTAAGAATGGGCGTGAAGTTGTTTCAAATGTTGTTGCTTCGCAAATTAAGACTCATGCGCAATATGGTGGTGTTATTCCTGAAATTGCTGCAAGAGAACATTTGGAGTCTATAAATGTAGTTATTGATGAAGCATTTAAACAAGCTAACATGGAACCAGATCAAATTACAGCATTTGCTGGTACAGTAGGCCCAGGGCTTGTCGGTTGTTTGCTTGTTGGTTTGAATGCTACAAAAACGTTAGCTTTAGTTCACGATAAACCTTTTATAGGTGTAAATCACTTAAATGCACATTTGTGTGGAAATTATATTGATACGGATTTGAAACCTCCGTTTATAGCATTGTTAGTAAGTGGTGGTCATACGCAGATCATTGAAGTCAAGTCTTATTCTGAACAAAATATTTTAGGTGAAACTATTGATGATGCCGTTGGGGAAGCGTATGATAAAGTAGCAAGACTTATTGGTTTGCCATACCCTGGTGGGCCTCTATTAGACAAGCTAGCAAAAGAAGGTAATCCTAACGCATTTAAATTGCCAGAAGCTAAAGTTGATGGATATAATTTCAGTTTTAGTGGACTAAAAACTGCTGTATTAAGACTCGTCAAATCATTTGATGGGCAGGAATTGCCTACAAATGATATTTGTGCAAGTTTTCAAGAATGTGTTTCCTCTACTTTAGTAAGAAAAGTTAAAAAGGCATTAGATGAAACTGGCTATAAACAAGTTGTTATTGCCGGTGGCGTGGCAGCTAATTCTGAGATTAGAAGAAAAATATTTGAATTAGAAAAAGACGGCTACAGAGTATGTGCACCGCCTATGAAATATTGTACTGATAATGCTGCAATGGTTGCATCTTGTGCATATTTTAACACCAATACATTTGACGATGTTGATGTAGAGGTGTTTTCAAGAGTTTAAACTGAATAATTTGTTTTGAACTGCTGTAAGTATAAAATCTACAAGTATTTTTTCTAATTGCACATTAAATGAATTGTTTACTTCTTTTATGAAATAGCAAGGACTTGTTACGTTTATTTCCAGTATTTGTTCATCAACAACATCAAGTCCAGCCATAAATATACCTAGTTTATTCAATTGCTTTGCAAGTTGGGAAAATTTAATTTTTTCAGTTCCTGTTAGAGTATCTTTTACTACAGTGTCGTCGCAATGATCGTTGAATTTAAAGTCATCATTACTTGGTAATTTTCTCACGCAATAATCTAAAACTTGATCACCAATAATCATTACACGTTTGTCACCGTTCATTGCCTTTGGCAAATATTTTTGCGCCATGATCATATTAGTGCCGTTTTTTGTTATTGTGTTGATTACAGGTACGGTATTTTTGTCACCTGATTTTAAATACATTACTCCACTGCCATAGCAACCATTAAGAGGCTTTAAAATAATTTCATTTTGAGCGTTAAGGAAATTCATTATATCCTTTTTTGATGATGTTACTATATTTTCTGGCATCAATTCTTTAAAATGTGCAGTGTGTAGTTTTTCATTAAAATTTCTTATTGCTTTTGTATCGTTTAGAATAGTGGTTTTATCCCTATTTACAAAATCCAAAATATATGTGGCATTTATATAATCCAAGTCAACAGGTGGATCTGGTCTGAACATAACCAGTTGAAAATCTTCAATTCTTTGTTCATATTCTTTGGACTTGTCAAAACAGATATCTTCGCCTGATATATATGAATCAAAGCCGTTAGCGAAAGCGATACCTGATTTAAGTGATAATTTGTCTATTGTGGTAATAAAAACTTCGTGATTTCGTAATAAAAATTCTTTAATAAGCCAAAAATTGGTTACTAAATCATTAAATTCAAAGTATTTAAGTTCTATTCTGTCAATTATAAATAAAATTTTCATAAAACCTCTACACAAAGAATACTAAATAGCATTAGGATCTAAAACGCCTACGCTGGTATTATCCATATTTACAAGTTTGATAAATCTTTCAACGTCGGCTTCTATTTCTGGGAATGTATTATAGTGCATTGGTATTACAGTTTTAACTCCAAGCCATTTGGCAGCAATAGCAGCGTGTTCAACATCCATTGTATATGTTCCTCCGATAGGTAACATTGCAATTTGTGGTGCATATAATTCTTTGATAGTTTTCATTTCTGAATTTAGGCAAGTGTCGCCTGCGTGGTAAATTCTAGCTCCACCAATTTCCAAAAATATGCTAGCAGGGCATCCACCATAACTTCCGTCAGGCAGTGAACTAGAATGAAAAGCAGGTAAAAATACTGCACGCCCCCAAGAATAATTTAACCAACAACCTAAAGAAACTGACTTTGCTTTTGCGCCCTGTTTTCTACAATATGCTGCAAGTTCTGGTACAGCAGTTATTTCTATGTCCAATTCTTTTGCAATTTCAATTGCTTGGCCTAAATGGTCACTATGTGCGTGTGTTAATAGAATATCTCTAATTGGTTCGTTTTTCCAATCATATTTTTTGTTTTGTTTAACCATAGGATCAATTAAAACAGCGTTTTCTTCGTTAGTAATTTGAAAAGCGCTATGTCCAATATACTTTACATCAACCATAATATAACTCCTTATTTAACCCTTTCAATTTATCACATTTTATTGTAAAATACAAATATGCAACAAAAATATATGAAAAAATGCATAGAGTTAGCTAGAAAAGCCGAAGGTATGACATCTCCAAATCCATTGGTAGGTTGTGTTATTACCGATGAATTCGACAATGTTGTTGCAACTGGTTATCATAAAAAATGTGGTGAAGATCACGCTGAACGAGATGCACTTAATAAAATAAAAAAAGGTGATGGAGAAACTCTTTATGTTAATTTAGAGCCTTGTTCTCATTATGGGAAAACTCCACCTTGTACTGATATTATTATCGAAAAAGGAATTAAGAATGTTGTAATTGGGATGTTAGACCCTAATCCTAAGGTTTATGGAATTCAAAAGCTTATTGAAGCAGGCATTCATGTAGATATTGGCGTTTTAGAAGATGAATGTAAAAAGCTAAATGAAGTTTTTATTAAAAATGTAGAAAAAAAGAAAACTTTTGTTGCTATAAAAACAGCTACAACTTTAGATGGTAAGATTGCAACCTCTTTGGGATCTTCAAAATGGATCACATCAGAAGATGCTAGAGCTGAAGTTCGTAATATTAGAAATCGTTATGATGCTATATTAACTAGTTCATCCACAGTTTTAGCAGATAATCCGACTATGTCTCATAAAAAGAAAATTATTCTTGATAGAAAATTGAAAACAAAATTAAGCCAAAATATCTTCAAAGATGGAGAGATCTACATATTTAACGGAATAAAAGATGAAGTTATGGGGAATGTTCGCTATATAAAAACACCTTGCCTTGATGGAAAAATAAGTTTAGAATTCGTTTTTGATAAACTTTATGAGTTAGGAATAATGAGTGTGTTGGTTGAAAGCGGCGGAAAACTTAATGGTAGGGCATTAAAATATGTTGATAAAGTCTATCATTTTATAGCACCTAAAATTGCTGGTGATAACAATGCTAAATCCTGTTTTAATTATAGAGAAATTGCAGAGATTTCTGAGTGTAAGAATTTCAGAATTGATAATGTGGAATTTTTTGCACCAGATATTTTAGTAACATATTATCCAGTGTAATTATTCGATTAATTTACCATCAAATAATTCCACAACCATATTCACCATATCTGAATGCATAGATGGAATGTTAGCTGATAATTTAATTTCAACTTCTTCTCTACTTTCTTGAATTTCCTCTTCTGACGGAATTTCTTCAGTTTTTACTGCATTTGCTGGTGGCGGCGGTGGTGCCGCTTTAGGCTTTGGGGCAGGTGCTTTTTCCTTTACAATTTTGTCTTCAGGTTGAGGTAATCTAACAAGTACATTAGAGTTTTCTTGTCCAAATAAATTATTAACAGCTTGTACTAAGACGTTACGTTTGTTGCCTTCGACAAATTGTTTTAATAAATTTTCACTGTTGATGCTGATTACAACTTTTTCCGGAGTTATTTCAACTGGATTTGCCCACTGCTTTAATAATGACTTGGTTGGAGGGCTTGAAATTAACTCTAATAAGCTTCCCCATAAAGCTCCAATATCTGCAGAATTGTCCACAACTTGAGCTTTAGGCATAGGTGAAAATTCTTCGATTGAATTTTTGTCAACTTCTGGTTGAGTTGCTTTAGGTTCACTTTTTATTGGAACATCTTCTTGTTGATGCACTTGGCTTGTTTTTTCTATAGCCGGTTTATGTATTATTTCAGGTTTAGATACTGGTGAAGGCGGTGTTTTGTATGCTGATACGTGTTGAACAGGTTGTGCTTCACCATTTTCTAATATCGAAAGTCTTTTTTGTAAGTCTGCTAATGTTGTGTTTTCTGTTAAATTAGCTAAGTCAATAATGCCAACTTCAAGCCATAATCTTGGATTGTTTGTTAATCTTAATTCTTTGATGTATTCAGAACATTTATCTAAAAGTGCAACAATTTGATGAGTTTCTATGTTTTGAGCTTGTTCTTTTAATGCTTTTAATTGAGCTTCGTTTAGTTGTGTAAGCTCAAATATGATTTCTTCTCTGCAATTTTTTACAATCAATAAATTTTTTATATAGTCAAGTAAGTTTGTGAAAATTTGAACTGGTTCATTTCCAGAGTTGTAAATATTTTCAAGTATTTCAATTGCAGTTTGAGGTTGAGAACTAATAATTGAGTCTGAAAGATTATTTAATACGTCAAATGAAATTCTACCTAGTAATTGGTTTATATCGTCTGAAGAAATAGCATCTTTGCTTCCAAGTATGCTTAACTGATCTAATAATGCTATACTATCACGCATACCGCCTGCAGAATTTTTTGCGATAGTAAATAATGCGTCATCAGTGATATTTATACCTTCTTTGTCAGAGATATATCTTAGGTGTTTTACGATATCATCTGTTGTGATTCTTCTAAAATCAAAGCGTTGACAACGGCTTTTGATAGTGTCTAATACTTTGTGAACTTCTGTTGTTGCAAGAATAAAAATAACATTTTCCGGTGGTTCTTCTAATGTTTTCAATAATGAATTGAAAGCGGTATTAGATAGCATATGAACCTCGTCTATGATGTAAATTTTGTATTTGCCATAAACAGGAGCATAAAGAATTTTTTCTAAGATATTTTGAGTATCTTCAACTTTTCTGTTACTTGCAGCATCAATTTCAATAACGTCCATAGGTACTGCATTTGTTATGTCTGTGCAACTTTCACATTCGCCACAAGGTGAAATAGTGGGCCCGTTTTTGCAGTTTAATGATTTTGCAAAAATACGTGCAGTTGAAGTCTTACCTGTACCTCTTGGTCCAGTGAACAAATATGCATGAGAAATCTTATTCAAATTTATTGCATTTGAAAGTGCATTTTTGATATGTTCTTGACCAACTAATTCTTCCAGTTTTTGAGGTCTGTATTTGCGATATAACGGTATGTATTTTTCATTCATGATATAATTATAGCAAAAGATTTATAAAAAAGGATAGATTATGAACTTAATTAAACCTAAAAATTTGGAAGCTGGTGATACAATTGGAATTTTAGCAACTGCAGGTGCAGTTGAAGATAAAGAAAATGTGCTTCAGGCTAAAAAATTTTTTGAAGATAAAGGTTATAAGGTTCTTTTAAGTGAAAATATTTTTGATGAATTTAGATATTTGTCTGGCACAGATGAGAAGAAAATAGAAGAAATGCACAGATTTTTCTCTAATCCTGATATTGACGCAATTATTTGTATGCGTGGTGGATATGGAGCAGTAAGATTGATTAAAAAACTAGATTATGAGTTGATTAAAAATAATCCTAAAATTTTCTGCGGATATTCTGATATTTCTGCCCTTTCTGCTATGATTTTTAAAAAATCTAATTTGATGACATATTGGGGGCCTTTGGCTCAAAGTGATTTTGGTGTGAAAAATCCTAATGAATTTACGTTAAATTCTTTTTTTAATGCTGTTACAAGCGATGAGTTGGTTTATGTTCCAGTTAAAGATAAGGTATACCATCAGGGTGATGCGCAAGGTGTTTTGTGGGGTGGAAATCTCGGAACAATTGTATCGCTTTGTGGACAAGATTTTCTACCAGAAGAAGATTTCATTTTCTTTGCGGAAGATTTAAATGAAGTGGCATATAAAGTTGACAAAATGATGACTCAACTGATGAACATTGATCAGTTTGTTCAATATTGTAAAGGAATTGTGTTAGGTGATTTTTTAGATATGGATAATGAACAATGGTTGGATGAATTATTTATTGAAATCGGTAATAAATTAAATGTTCCAGTCGTTGGCGGGTTTAAAATTACTCATGATGTTGAAAAAATCACTCTACCTTATGGAGCGAAAGCTCAATTAAAAGAAAATAAATTGTATTTGTTAAAATAATTTATTTTTGAGTTAAAATTAGGATATACACGAAGACGGAGTATAAATATTATGTGGGATTATTCAGAAAAAGTTATGGATCACTATAGAAATCCAAGAAATGTAGGTAAGATTGACAATGCAGATGCTGTTGGTATTGCAGGTTCACTTTCTTGCGGTGATCAATTAAAAATATATTTAAAAATTGAAAATGGAGTTGTAACTGATGCCAAATTCCAAACTTTTGGTTGTGGTTCAGCGGTTGCAAGCTCAAGTATTTTGACTGAAATGATTATTGGTAAATCAGTTGAAGACGTTAAAAAAATCACAAATAAAGATATAGCGGATCAGTTAGGTGGTTTGCCTCCTGAAAAAATGCATTGCTCTGTAATGGGATATGAAGCTTTAGAAGATGCATTAAAAGGCTATGATAATTATCAAGATCTTGAAGATTTAAGAAATGAACCAGAAAAAGCTGAAAAAATTGTATGTACTTGTTTTGGTATTACTGAAAATGTTATTTGGGATGCTATTAAAGAAAATGGCATAAAAACAGTCGATGAAGTCACAGCTTACACTAATGCAGGTGGTGCTTGTGGTAAATGCAAAGACTTGATTCAAGATATTATTGATACTTATTATGCTAAAGAAGAAAATAAACCGAAGCTTTCTCCAACGCAAAGAGTTTTGAAGATTAACAATATCATAGAAACTCAAATTTCTCCAGAATTGCAAAAAGATGGTGGAGATATTGCTTTAATTGATATTAAAGACAATAAGGTCTTTGTAAAGCTTCAGGGAAAATGTTCTTCTTGCAAAAATGCGACTTTAACAATCAAAAGATTTGTAGAGCAAACTCTCAGAGCGGCTATGGATGAAAATATCGAGGTTATTGAAATATGATTTATTTAGATAATAATGCAACAACTAAAGTTGATGAAAAAGTTTTGGAGTCAATGTTACCTTATTTCACCGAAGAGTACGCAAACCCTTCTAGTATTTATGATTTTAGTAAAAAATCATCACGTGCGATTAAAGAAGCAAGAGGTGTTATAAAAGACTTTATTAATGCAAATGATGAAAAAGAAATTATCTTCACTTCTTGTGGTTCAGAAAGTGCAAACACTGCTATAAAAGGCGTTTTAAATTACAACAAAGCTAAAAAACACATTGTTACAACAAAAGTTGAACACCCTTGTGTTTTGAACGTATATAAATCATTAGAAAAACAGGGATATAAAGTTGATTATTTAAATGTAAATTCAAATGGTGATTTGGATTTGGAAGAATTAGATTCTGTTATTAATCCTGAAACCGCTTTAGTTTCTGTTATGTGGGCAAATAATGAAACAGGTGTTATTAACCCGATTAAAAAAATTTCAGAAATTATAAAATCTAAAAATCCTGATACTAAACTTTTTGTCGATGCAGTTCAGGTTGCTGGTAAGATTCCTATGGATGTTCAAGAAATGGGAATTGATTTGCTAGGTATTTCAGGGCATAAATTCCACGCTCCAAAAGGTGTTGGAGCTTTGTATGTAAATTCTAAGACTATGATTACCCCTTTGATTATTGGTGGACACCAAGAACGTGGTAAACGTGCAGGTACTGAAAATGTTCCATATATTGTTGGTATGGCAAAAGCAGCAGAACTTGCTCAAGATGCTTTGAAATATGAGTTGACTGAAGTCAAACGTTTGAGAGATAAATTGGAAACTAATTTATTGAAAAATATTTATAATGCAAGATTAAATACAGCAGTTACAAACCGTGTGCCAAATACTACAAATATTGGGTTTGAATATGTTGAGGGAGAATTAATTCTTTTACATATGAGTGATTTGGGTATTTGTGCAAGTTCTGGTAGTGCTTGTACTTCTGGATCTTTAGAACCAAGTCACGTTTTAAGAGCGATGAATGTTCCTTTCACTGCTATTCATGGTAGTATTCGTTTTTCATTGAGTCGTTATACTACTGAAAAAGAAATTGATTTTGTATGTGAAAAAATGCCTCAAATTATTGAAAAAATTACGGCAATTTCTCCATTCCAAGATGAATTAGCTGCTTTAAAGGCAAGAAAGTAACTAATTGTTAACAAAAAAAAATTAACCTAGCAAATTAAATTTTGCTAGGTTTTTGTATATAGCGAAAGAGGAATACGAAATTGAGAATACAGAATTTAAATAATGCCCCAACTTTTGGCTACAATAAAAAATTAAATAAAGAGTTAATTAAGCGTTTAGAAAACGATACCACAACAAAACCAGCTTTAGTGCAAACAATGCAGGATTTAAATAAATTTTGTAATAATACAGAAGATATGTTAGTGGCGAATTATGATGATCAAAGTAGAACAACTGATTTGTTATACGGTACACTTTCGTCTACAAAGTTGTCATTAGCTAATTTGGTTGACCAAACGTACCCAGATTTAAAATATACAAGCCGAGAATATGAACAATATATGAGGGAAGCAAATAAAAATGTTGAGGGGCACGGTGACCTTTATGATTGGCGATTTAGTATGGCTGCTGAATTAGGTTTTTTATTACCTCTTGAAGAAACTTTAGATGAGGAAGAACTCAATGAACTTAATAATAATAAAAATGCTACTGAACTGACAGATGAGCAATGGAGTAAATTAGAAAAAGCAGAAAATTTATCTTCAGGTCGTCGTGTTTATGAAGATGATGATGAAGCTGCAAGTGTAGCTAATATTGTTGAACGTTTTAAACCAACATATTCATCTCCAACTGGGTTTGAAAGTCTTGGTGGTATGGAAAATTTAAAAGAAGATTTGTACGATAAAATCATTTATCCTATTTTGCATCCACATGAAGCTCAGCTAGATTTAGAAGAATATGGTAAGCGTTATCCTAGAGGGATTATGTTATATGGCCCTCCTGGTTGTGGTAAAACCTTTATATTAGAAGCTCTTGCTCAAGAAGCAAATGTCCCTTTATTTAAATTGCAAGTCGGAAAAGCTGGTTCTAAGTTTATAAACCAAACTTCAAACAATTATCAAAAAGTATTTGATTATGTTGCAGAATATGGAAAGAAAAATGATACACCTTGTATTTTATTTATAGATGAAGTTGATGGATTCACAAAATCTCGTAGCGGAGATGCTTCAGATGAAGATTTAAAACAAGTTGGTACATTATTGAATCTTATTGAAACCGCAAGAGATAGAAATATTATTGTTGTAGCTGCTACAAATAAATATGATATTGTTGATGAAGCAATTCGTAGAAGGTTTGATAGTCAAGTTTACGTGGGTATGCCTGATTTTGAAACTAGAGAAGCTATTTTGTACAAAACACTTTCTCAATGGTTAAAAGGTATTCCTCTTGCAGAAGATCCAGATGCACTTAGAGAAATTGCTGCTAAAACTATCGGTTTTCCTTCAAGTGCTTTAGTAATCCTTTCAGATAAAGCTTCTACTGCAGCGCGTAAAGATGGTAGAAGACCTATTCAGAAAGAAGATTATTTTAAAGCGATTGAAGATAGTAAGAATTTAAAAATTGATGAACGTAAGTATTTTGCAGATAAAACACGTCCTAGTATTGGATTTAATCAGTCACATTCTCAATCGCAGAGTGTAGCAACAGTTAAATAATAACCGAATCTTATATGTCTATATAAGAATAAAGTACTAGATTGGTTTTGAATCTGGTACTTTTTACTTACTTATTAAATATAATTTTGTATAAATTTTAAACAGTGAAAATGATGAATAGCGTTTTGTTATAAATAAATCTATCCTTATCCGTAAGGAGTGATTATGAAAAAAGTTGTTCTGCTATATTTTTTGATTTTGTTTTGTACTAATTTGTCTTTTGCAAGTACTTATACCCCTACATTAGAAAAAATTGAAAATATTCTCTACGGTTTTAACTATGCAACTGAAGCTGATGAAAGTAGGCTTATTCGTATCGAAAATTCCGTATATGGTTTTGCGTCAAGTGGTAGTATCGCAAACAGAATTGCAAAGCTTAAAAATGATATTTCTGCAGAACAAATTGGTAAAGAAATAACGCCAACAGAGGATACTTTTGCTGATGAATCTGAAACTTGGCTTGAAGAAGGACCAATTGCAGATGCAAATATTCAATATCCAGCGGTAGATGAACTTGAGCGTATAGCTTTTAATCAGTCTTTTCCAAATAAAGATATAAAACAGCGTTTGTCGGATTTAGAAGATAAAACTTTTTCCGAAATCTATAATGATGACTTGGCTACCCGTGTTGATCGTTTAAAAGCAAAATTAAAGCCGAGAAGTTTTATGGATAATTTGATTGCGCAGTCTTCAAATGAATTTTATTATGATGAGGTTGCACCTCTTGAGACGGATTATCATTTGGAACGGTATGAATCACCAGTTGAGTTCGATTATGATGCTTACAATTCTGGACAAACTAGAGGCTCGTTTTTCCCTGTTAAAAAGGCAAATATTGCTACTGTTGAAAATTCTATTTTGAAACGTTCTTATCAGCATGATGATATGCAAAATCGTTTAAGCAGGCTTGAAAATGCAATGTTTGGAACAAAATTTGATGGTGATGATGAGCAGACTCGTTTAAATAGAATTTCTAGTGCTTACAAAGCACAAAAAAGTGCTACCAAATACGATAGTAATAAATTTTCTCAAAATATGTCTACCGCTGTCCAAATTGGTTCAATGTTATTGATGATTTTAGCTTGTATACTTTAGAATTTAAAAAGATTTTTTAATTCTTCTTTTGCATCCAAAAGTTGTTGCTTAGAGTCTTGAATAGAATTTTTTAAAGCATCTTTAGTAGATTGAAGATCTTGTTTAACAGCATTTACTGCGCTGTTAATATCTTGTTTTATATCTATTGCGGATGTATCACAGTTAGTAAGCCATTTGAAAGATTTTACTGAAGATGTGCTTTCCAATCCTCCATTGAATTCAACTTTAAAGTCTTTAAATTCTGTGCTACCAGAACTTAGTTGTGGTAACATTGCAGTATTTTCTTTTTCTGGATTTGATGTCATTGAATTTATCAATGCGCCAGTTAATGCCCCAAAATTTGGTATGTATGAAGTTAGTTTATCTACAGATAAATCCCCAAGTGGACCTAGTAATGATACTACTTTAGAATCAAGACGTCCGAGGATAATTACGTTAGTAGTCGCATTTAATAAATTGTATTTGCCTGTAATATAATATGCCATAAGTGGGCCGCTTGTGGTGATTGATTTTATGTCAGCCCAACCATTGTTAAATGTTAATTCACCTTTTATTGTTTTAAATTCGGCAGTATTTTGTATTATTGGTGCATTAGTTATAGCTGTTACGGCTGTTTTTAAAATAGCATTTCCTAAGATGTTTTGTGCGTAAAGTAAGTTGTCAAAGCGTCCTACGTTTAGGAATTTTCCATTTTTTACATTAAAAGTTACTTTGCCGGCCATATTTTTCATCATTTCAATATCAGTAATACCTTTAGTTGTAATATTACAACCGAAATCTAAAGCGCCAGAAAGAGCATTTTTAATTCCAGCCGCTCCTTCTATTGCTTTTAAGGCATTCATGTTTGAACCTGTCATATCAACTGTAACTTTAGTGTCAAATAATCCATAAGAAATATTTCCGTTGATTTTTCCATTAAATGCATCACCAACCATATTATTTAAGTAAAATACGGAGTAATTTTTTAAAGCGAATTTGGTTGCTAAGTTCTCAGCAACTATACCGCCAAATTTGAATGTTTGTAATGTACCGTTTCCTTCTAAGATTGGGCCATTGAGATTTGCTACTAAATTAGTCATAGTTAATAACATGTCAGGAATGGTTATTGTAGGTATACTTACTAACCCTTTCATATAAGGATTTGTTGCGTTACCTGTTATATCAACATCGCCTCTAATAGCTAGATTTGAACCTTTAAATCCTGGGATTTCTATATTTATACGCTTAGGTATAGACAAATGCAAGTTTAAATCTTGAGTTTTTAATAATTTATTTATACTGCCACTTAATGTCGCTATTGGTGTGTTTAAATCATTTGCATAAATTCCTGTATTAGTAAATTTTGCTGTATCATCAGCAATTTTGACATTGGAATTAATAATAGTACTTTTGCCTTTTAATGCATCAATATTCAAAATAGAAACATAATTATCTGAATTTGCATTTAATTTGGCGTTAATTTCTTGTGATTTTATGTTGCCAATAACTGTAGCTGATAATGGGATTTCACCTTTGCCTGAAAACATGTATTGAGTTTCTTTTGGAAACATAGAAAGGATATCTTTAGCTAATATGTTACCATTAGCTTTGATATCAATATTTAATTTATCTGTTAAAAAGTTAGTAATTTTACCTGATATTTTTATCAAAGAATTATTTAACAATATATCTGCTTTTGTAATTTCAATATCTTTTGATCCTATCAAAATTCTGGTCTCAGGCATTGTCAATGTTGCAATCGGATTTGTAATTTTAAAGTTATTAGCAGTTATGTTGCCTTCGAAAAGGTCATTATTTGTATTGATTGCCAACTGTGCATTTGGCATTGTTATACGTGTATCAGTTGGAATATTTTTTATATCTAGATTATTAACTATGAACTTAATGTCAGGTACAAGTGCTTGTAATTTTCCTGCTATATTTGCGTTTAGTGAAATAGAACCTGAATTAAATTGATTTTCCCTTAGTAATTGTACCTGTCCTGCTGCGGCAACTAGACCTTTTATTAGTAAATTGTCAGCCGTTATGTGTAAATCTGTATCAGAATTTTCTTTGATAGTCCCATATATTTTTAATGGCTGTTTAAAAATCTCTAGGCTTAT
Source organism: Candidatus Gastranaerophilaceae bacterium (assembly GCA_045652525.1). Classification (GTDB taxonomy): domain Bacteria; phylum Cyanobacteriota; class Vampirovibrionia; order Gastranaerophilales; family Gastranaerophilaceae; genus SIG32. Next base: position 69,574 of record JAZRUK010000002.1, read on the forward strand.
GTTTTTAATATCCAACATATTAGAAAAATCTACATCAGCTTTAACATTTTCGATTGCAATATTATATAAAGCATAGTTTATACTTGCAGTTGGTATAGAAAAATATCCGCTTGTGTTCAGTTTCTTTAAGTCTGTTTTAAGTGCAAAATCTGAGGCTATATTACCTGTTGCAGATAGTGTTTCAAGGTCATTGTAATTAAATGCTTTTGCAATGCTATTTATTATTCTGAATAAATTATTCAATTTCATATCAGAAATGAATTGCATATCAATGTTAGGATTTTTTCCAGTTCGGAATTTACCTATTAAGCTAGTTTTTTCATTTACCGCCGAAAATAAATTTGCATCTAAGGTTAAAAAGTTTCCTTTTGAATTAAATGTAATAGAGCTTTCTGGTAATTTCTTTTCGTCTACTAAAATAGAGATTTTATCGATTGAAGCGTTACCTTTAATTATAGGGTTTTTGAATGTGCCAGATGTTTTTATATCAGCATTAAAATTAGCTGTAAGTTGAGCCTTGTTTATTGATTTGAATATGTCTATTATGTTGAATTCAATCGGTGGAGTTTGGTTAACAGCTGTTTGATTTGTTGCAGTAGGATTGAAAATCATTTCGTGCAAATTAATGTTAGGCATAAGATTATTTTCAAGTCTGAAATCATAAACAAATTGTTCAGTACCGTCAAAAGTAAAATTCCCGTTACTTGAAAGTTTAATTTTCTTATTTAAAATAAAGTCTGAAATCTTAAAATCCTTACCGTTTAGACTATATTTTTTATTTGTAGGTATATCTACGAAACTTATATTGTAATTTTTTAATGTAATATTTGGTAAATGGTTAGAAAGTTTTATTCCAAATGGTAATGACATTGGAGTCTGAACAGTTTCAGGTGTTGTATCTGATGGCGCTGGTTGAGATATAAATTCTTCAAATAAAAAACGCCCGTCTTTTTGTACTTTCAATGTTATGTCTATTGAATCACAATTAACCGAGTCTATTTCTATTTTTCTGGCTAATATAGGTAGCAAAGAAAGCTTCCCACTGAAATTTTCTGCATTTAAAATAGATTCATCTGTTGGCAAACGTAATTCTGCTTTGCCTAATTTAATTCCGACAGTAAGTTTTGGTGTAGTTACTAATCCAATTTTTTCTAGTTTAACTTTAAATCCTGATGAATTTTCAACCATTGACGAAATTTGTCCGACATAGGAATTAAGGATAGGATTTATAATCAAAGGTAATAGTAAAAATCCAATATATAAAAATCCAATAATAGAACCAGTAATAATACCAAAACGTTTTATATTCATAACATATCCCTCTTTTATAACAAAATTTTATCATAAAAAAGGTCATTTTTTAAATGTTTCAGGGTAAATATTCCATTTTATATTCGGATTTTTCCTAAACCATGTTAGTTGTCGTTTTGCGTATCTTCGAGTATTTTGTTTTAATTGTTCTACAGCTTCTTCTAGTGTTTTTATTCCATCAAGATATTCTATAATTTCTTGATATCCTATAGTGTATAGCAAATTATTTATTCTACCATGTTTTTGAAGTAGTGCTTTTGTTTCTTCTATTAATCCATCTTCGAGCATTATATCAACACGTTTATTTATTCTGTTATATAGTTCTTTTCGTTCAAAATTTCTTCCGTGCCATTCAACTTCGAATTCTTGTTCATTTTTACCTCGCACTTCAGATATTTTTTTACCTGTAGTTTTAACTATTTCAATAGCTCGAATTAGTTTTTTTCTATCATTTGGTTCAATTGTTTTGGCAGCTTCTTCGTCTAAATCTACCAAGATTTCATATAAATTTTCTACTCGTTTTAGCTTTTCTCTAAGTTCGTAATCAGGTTCAACTTGTGGTAGATCATAATTCATGAGTAATATGTTTAAGTATAAGCCTGTACCACCTACGATGATTGGAGTTTTATTCCTTGATAAAATCTCAAGAATTTTTTGTCTTGCATCTTTAACATATAGACCTGCTGAATAATCAAATTCTGGTTCGACTATGTCAATCATGTAGTGCGGTATCCCTTGTTGTTCCTCTATTGTTGGTTTGGCAGTTCCAATATTAAAACCCTTATATACTAATCGGGAATCTGCTGAAATAATTTCTCCATTAAGTTTATTAGCCAATTCAATAGAATAAGCTGTTTTACCGCTAGCTGTTGGACCTACAATTGCTATAACTTTATTGTTCTTCAAATTCTCTGTCATAATATGTAAATATTAGCACAACCAAATAAACCAAGAAATAAAAATAAAGAACTAATAAAATAAAATATGTTATTGGATTGAAAAATGAGAATGTGTTTAGCAGTGACAAAACAAAATTTAATATAGTTATAAAAATGAATAACTTAATTGCCTTCCAAGGTTTGTGAAATATTTTGCCTATTGAATTTATAAGTGCCATAAAAGGATTTCTAGTTTTGTATATAGTTTCAGGAATCCAAAGCATAAACAAAAAAGATAAAAATGATGTTATTGACAATATTAATAAATTCCAATTATTTAATTTTATTAATTGTTCAAGCGTTAGAGAATCCAAAAACGCTTTCATATCTACAGTATTGGATAATGCTGCTTTAATTTGCATTGCGTCAAGACCAATTTCTCCAATAAGTAATAATCCTAATTTAAATGTTAAAATCCCAACTGCAGAAAATATTGTTATTGATATTAAGATTAGTCCGATAAATGATAAAAAGTATTTACCAATACCTGCAGGAATTGTCTTTATTAGATTAAAGGTAGCTTTTGCTTTATCAGAATCTAGTACAAACATTTGCTTAGACAATTTTACAGCTTTTTTTACCATATAAAACCAGCCAGCAAAAAATGCTGCAGACATAAAAATAGTTGTTATAAATGATAAGAGCAATGTTGGTGTTGATGTTATTGCATTTTTAGCAAAAGATAAGTATAAACTTAACAACCACATGAATAATATTAGTGGTGTCGCTAAAATTATATTATCATTTGTAATTTTGATTGTATCTTTATAAAGCTTTAGCATGTGATCCTCTTTTATATTTATACTTCAGAATGATTTTTCTGTTTTTTCTCTATTTCAATTTTACGTTTTCTTCTTCGCATTAAATCAACAAATGCTTCTAATCTTGTTAAGTATCCAGCTTTACCAGTTTGTTCATCCATTATTAGTGGTAAAATAGGAATTTCATAATTTTCTCTCATTGCTGGAAATATATTCTGTGACATAATTTCAGGCATACAAGTAAATGGGCTTATGTGTATAATGCCGTCAATCCCGCGCTCATTTGCATAAGCAACGTCGGATACGCATTCTAAAGCATCACCACCGATATCTCGCATTAAATATGGTTTTGCTAAACGATTAGCTCTTTCCAAATGAGTTTCGCCTTTTTTGAAAATTTTAGGAATGATAGCATCTTTGAGAAAACTACTAACTGTAAGACTTTTTCTTATTTGAACACCCATTTTCCCTAACTCTCGTTCAATGTTTTGATTGGAAAATTGATCGCAGACCAAGAAAATTTCGCCTGTTATGTCAACGTTTAATACTTCTCTATCTTTATCAATCTTTACTTTGTTCATTTCTGCAAAAGCTTTTTTCTTTGCTTCGCTTAATTTAAGTAATGAATCTTCCGCTTCTACAATTTTTATGGCTTTGTTAAAAGCTCTTTCAGCATCACCAATTTTAATTTCTCTAGCTCTAAGATAGGCCAATTTTGTTTCTAAATCGTCTACTAGAAATACTTTTCTAATAGCAATAAGAATAGCTTTTATAAATAAAATAGGATTGTTTTTGCCGGTTAATTCTTTTAAGAATCGATACATTCCTTCAATACCATCGTATAGTTGTAATTCAATATATCTGGCATCATATCCTAAATCGTGCAAAGCATTTTGTATACATTTCCCATATTCGCCTAGTCTGCAGATTCCAGGTGATGTAATCATCGCAACATAATCAGCGCCACCTTCAAGCGCCTCTACGAAGTTACCCAAGATTAATTTATAGGGTAAACAAATAGCTTCGGGAGAATGTTTTGTGCCTAGAGAAAGAGTTTTTTTGCTTGTATATGGCGGTATAAATGGATCTATACCGACTTCGCGCAGTGCTGCAGACCACGCTACATATATAAGTCCCATGTGGGGAAATGATACTTTTTTCTTTCTCTCTTTTGTCATATTTATTCCGTAAACTTTAAGTCTGGGTGTCTTGCTGCTAAAGTTTCATCGACTCTTTTAATAGGAGTGTTATGTGGTGCAGAAATTATTTTTTCTGGATTTACTTTTGCTTCTTCTGCAATTTTAATCATAACCTTAACAAATTCATCCATTTTTTCTTTAGTTTCAGATTCTGTTGGTTCTATCATTATAGCTTCGTGAACTATTAGAGGGAAGTATACAGTTGGTGGGTGAGTATTCTCATCCATTAAGGCTTTTGCTATATTTAAAGTAGAAACACCATTTTCGTGCTTTTGTTTTTCACCAGATAGAACAAACTCATGCATACAAGGTTCATCGTATGGTAAGTCGTAATAACCTTTTAATTTTTCTTTTAAATAGTTTGCATTTAATACCGCATTTTCAGAAGCATTTTTAAGATTCTTGCCCATCATTAATATGTAGGCATATGCTTTGATTAAAACTCCGAAATTTCCATAAAAACCTTTTACTGCTCCAATTGAGTGTTTAAGATTATAATTTCTAGAGTATTTCGCGCCGTCGAATTCGATTACAGGTGTTGGTAAAAATTCTTTTAATTCTTCTGTTACTCCCACAGGGCCAGCACCAGGTCCACCACCACCATGTGGTGTTGCCATTGTTTTGTGTAGGTTCAAGTGAACAACATCAAATCCCATAAGTTTTGGATTCGTGTGGCCCATAATTGCATTGAAATTTGCTCCATCATAATAAAGAAGTGATCCGTTTTCATGCATTAATTGTGAAATTTCTAAAACTTTTTCTTCATATATTCCCAAAGTGTTAGGATTTGTCATCATAATTGCAGCCACGTCTTTATCAAGAACGGCTTTTAATGCATCAATGTCAACTTGTCCTTTTTCATTAGATTTGATTTCTACAATATCAAATCCGCACATTTTAGCACTGGCAGGATTTGTCCCATGTGCTGAATCTGGTATGATTACTTTTTTACGATTATCACCTTTTACTTCAAAGTATTTTTTAATCACCATCATGCCTGTTAATTCGCCGTGTGCACCTGCTGCAGGTTGAAGTGTTATTGCATCCATACCAGTGACAGTTTTCAATGCTTCTTGTAAATTGTACATTAATTCTAAAGCACCTTGAGAATCTTCATCGCTTGAAAGTGGATGTAAATTACCAAATCCTTCAAGAGCTGAAAGAAATTCGTTAACTTTTGGATTATATTTCATTGTGCAAGAACCCAAAGGATAAAAACCTTTTTCTATGCAAAAATTTCTATCAGATAATTCTTTATAGTGACGCATAACTTCAAGTTCACCAAGCTGTGGCAAACCTATTTTATCTTCTCTCACTAAAGATTGGTGCAGAAAGGATGTGTTAATTTCTTCGTCTGTTAAATTTATCCCATCTGTGCCATTGCTTTTTTCGAATATTGTTTTCATTGTTTAAAGTATCCCCTGTCTTGCTAAATCTTTTTTAATCTTATCTAAACCGGATTGTATTATACGTGAAATTCTCGACTGCGAAATGTTGAATTCATCAGCAATTTCTCGTAATTTTTTATCTTTGAAAAATTTGCACTCGATTAATTCTTTTTCTCTTGGAGGTAATTTTTTCATAGATTCAAGAATCTCATTTTTTAATTCTAAGAATTCAATGCTTTCTTCAGGGCTTCTATCTTCTGATTTGATTTGAGTAGGAACCTCTGCATCTTGCATTTCATCAATTGATAAAATACTTTTGTATACTTCTTCTCTTGAATTGTTATCAAATTCTTCTTCAGTCTGTTTTTTATTTTTTAAAGAATACCATTTGTAACGGCGTCTAACTTCATTTCTAATTGCCCATTTGATAGCAGTTGTAAGGTAAGTATTGTTATAATTCTCTGGATTTTTCTTTTTAAATAATATATACAAAGTGTGATTGCCAATATTAATTAATTCAGGTAATTCTATCAAATGTGATACAGAAAACTTCTGATATTCAACCTTTGCAATCATTTCAATTAAATCTTTGTATTCTCTTAGATTAACTTTTTGCGGTGCCGGCATGCAATAATCCCTACTAGTAGTCTACACTCTAATAATATCAGAAAAAACTATAGCAAACAAGTGGATGTAATTTCTCTTAACATAATTTATTTAAATAATAAAAAGGATTGATTATGAAAGTATTGTTTTGTACCGATGGGTCTAAAGTTAGTTTTAATACATTAAAAAATTTTTCTCGTTTTGTTAAAAGCGATGTTATTGTAGATACTATTTGTGTAATTGATTGGAGTTTTTTGCCTGATGATGTTGTTATAGAAGAGTCTGGTTTTACAACCAGTTGTCGCAATGTTGCAGATACCATTTTAGAACGATCGTTAGAGTTAGTTCATGAGGTTGGTTTTACAGCTGGTAAACTAATCAAGTATTGTGGTGCTGCTGTTGAAACAATATTAGAACAGTTAGACAAAGATAATTACGATATTGTTGTTTTGGGATCTCATGGGAAAAAGGGGTTTCAGCGTTGGCTAGGTTCTGTCTCTAGAGAAATTTTAGATTCAACATCTAAACCAGTATATTTATCAAAAGAATTAAAAACAAAAAATAAAATTTTATTTACAGCTGATGGTTCTGATTTATCAGATGAAATTGTTCATTATGGTCTTAAAAATTTAAATTTAACTTCTTGTGAGGTTTATGTTTGTTCGGTTTTTGAAAATCCAGATTTGCTTTTTTTAGAAGGGACTTTAGATTCTAATTGGTTATTAGCATTACAAACTCAGCAAGAGGTGTATGCTGAACATGCTCTAAATAAAATTAAAAATATTTTAGCTAGTGAAGGTGTTGCTGTTGCTGAGGCTAAAGTTATCTCTGGTATACCTGCACTCAGTATTATTGATTATATCAAAACGCAAGGAATCGATTTGGTTGTTTTAGGCTCAAGACATAAAACTAAAATACAAAATTTTTTTGTGGATTCTGTTAGTAAACGCGTAATAGAACATGCAAATTGTGATGCTTTGATTTTAAAGGAAGATTTTAATAACTGATATTTTATGCTAAACTTTTAAAATAAGGAGTAGCAATGAAAAAAATATTTGTTATCGTATTTTTGTTATTTGGTTTAACATCTTTTGTATTAGCGGATAATATTTTACCTGCTGAAAGAGGTATTGTTACTTCTGTTCAATATCTTGATAATGAAAATTTATCATCTGTTGATAGTTTTGAAACTAAACAAGAGGTTACTGTTAAGTTGTTAACAGGTCAATTTAAAGGTCAAGAGGTCATACTTGAAAATATAACTACGGGTAATCCTGTATATGATATGTTTTTGACAATTGGTGATAAAGTAATTTTGCATCAAGAATCAAATGTTGATTTTGTTGAGGAACTTGAGGATGTAACTTTTTTTGTTGCTGATGTTGAGAGAACAAATGCTTTATTTGTTTTAATAGCAATATTTTTTGCCTTACTTCTATTTATAGGAAAGAAAAAAGGTGTTTATAGTTTCCTTTCAATATGTGCAACTGTTGCTTTAATATTTTTGGTATTAACACCTTTAGTATTAAATGGAGTATCGCCTATTTGGGCCGTATTATTAGTGTGTGTGTTATCTACTTTAGTAACGGTTTATTTAGTTGCTGGTTTAAATTATAAAAGTACATCTGCAGTAATCGGTACTATTATAAGTTTATGTTTTGCTGCTTTTTTGTCTTTGATAACAATAAAAATAGCTACATTAACAGGATTCTCTGGTGATGAAGCAATGTTTTTGTATACAGCAAGACCAGATTTAGATTTTATTGGTATTTTATCTGCTTCAATTATGTTAGCGGCATTAGGTGCTGTTATGGATGTTGGTGTATCTATAGCAAGTACTATTAATGAGATTCATCAAACAGATAATTCTTTAACTGTTAGTGATTTGTTTAAGTCTGGAATGAATGTTGGCAGAGATATTATTGGGACTATGTCCAATACGCTAATACTTGTTTATTTAGGTAGTGCATTGCCTCTAGTTCTGTTATCAAGTAATATAGATTTAGTTAAGTTTTTTAATCTAAATCAAGTTGCAACTGAAATTGCTTCTGCGTTAATTGGCAGTATTGCTATTTTAGCTTGTGTTCCAATTACTGCTATTGTCAGTGCTTATTTGATAAAAACAAAGCATCAGCCTGATTTTGATTTCGAAAATGATCAAGAGAAAAAATAATTTTTCTGGCAAAAAAAAATCTGTTGATGTATTATATAAGTAGTAGGACGGGATATGAACATGTTTGAAAAAAAAGTTGAAGAAAAGATAATAGGTTTCCCCAGAGCAATGTCATATTATAATGACTATCCGTTTTACTATGGTTTTTTTAACGATTTAGGTATTAAGGTTATTTTATCTGATGTTACTACAAAGCAAACCATGTCTAGTGGCTCAGCGCTTGTTGTTACTGAAACTTGTTTGCCAATTAAAGTTTATATAGGACATGTTTTAAATTTGATTGATAAGGGTGTAGATAAAATTTTTGTTCCGTCTATTCAATCTATTGCGCCTAAAATTTATAATTGTTCTAAAATAAGAGGTTTGCCTGATTTGGTTAGAAATGTAGTTAAAAAGCCTTTTACAATGGTTGAGGCTACATTAGATAAATCTGAAAAAAATCAAGGATTGTATGAGTTTTTGGCTGAAATTGCAAAGTATTATAATATTACTGATAAAGAGGTTATCAAAAAAGCTTCAAAAGCAGGTTGGAGATGTTATAACAATTTCCATATTATGTCGAAGTCTGGCATGAGTTATAAAAAAGCTTTGAATAATGCATTGCAAGGTAAAGTTGTTATAGAAAGTGATCAAAAAGAGCATCCAATTTCAATTGCACTTGTAGCTCATGGTTACAATATTTATGATGATAGAACTTGTATGAAAATATTCGATAAATTAGAAAATATGGATGTAAGGGTTTATACATCACTTCAATTATCTAAAGAACAGCTAGATGATGGTATTGCATCTTTAGGAAATGAACAGTATTGGGCTAATGAATACGATATGACGGGCAGTGCTGGACACTATTTAAAAGATGTTAAAGTTGATGGAATAATTACTTTGACAGCCTTTGGTTGTGGACCTGACTCTTTGATGGTGGAAAGAATTACAAGAAAAGCAAAACGTTTTAATAAACCATTATTGAATTTAACGATTGATGAACATACAGGCGAAGCGGGTTTTATAACTCGTTTAGAAGCCTTTGTTGATATGTTATTCCGTAAAAAACGCGCAAATTTGATTAATAAAATGGATATATCAGAATCAAAATCTGAGTACATACCTAATACAAATTATATTGAAACAACTTAGTTTAACAATTAAATAATTTAAAAGGAGTTCTTTTCAGAACTCCTTTTTTTGTTATATCTTCGTACTACACTTTTCTTTTACGTGCAGCTTCTGATTTACGTTTTCTTTTTACGCTTGGTTTTTCGTATCTTTCACGTTTTTTAACTTCAGAAAGAATACCAGCTTTTTGGATTTTTTTCTTGAAACGTCTCAATGCGCTTTCGATTGATTCGTTTTCTCCAACTTTAACTTCTGCCATTTATATTTTCACCACCTTTGTAAGTCTTGTATTGGGTTCAGGACAAATATAGCACAAACCCAAATTAATTTCAAGCAGACAGAGTGAAGATATCGTAAATCTCTTCGTCTGTAAGCTCTGTAATGATTTTTTCTCCTTCGAAAACTGCCAAATCTGCAAGTTCTTTTTTAGATTTAAGCATTTCGTCAATTTTTTCTTCAAATGTGCCAAGTGTAATCATACGGTGAACCATAACGTTTTTGTCTTGACCAATACGATATGTTCTGTCTGTTGCTTGATCTTCAACGGCAGGGTTCCACCACAAGTCGTAGTGAATTACGTTTGTTGCACTTGTTAAGTTCAAACCAGTTCCGCCAGCCTTTAAAGACAAAATCATAACCTTTGTATCATCATCATTTTGAAATTTATTGATCAATTCTTCACGTTGTGGAACTGTCAATGAGCCGTGGAAGAAAAGAGGCTCAGTATTGCACTCTTGTGCGATAATTTTTGTTAAAATGTCACCCATTTCTTTGTATTGAGTGAAAATGAGAGTTTTTTCTCCGTTTTCAAGAATTGTTTGTACTGTAGAAATACATTTTTCCATTTTACCAGATTGCTCTTTACCCATTTCACCTGATTTTAAGAATTGATATGGGTGGTTACAAATTTGTTTTAATGCGGTAATAAGTTTGAAGATATTTCCACGTCTGTTTATACCAGTAAAGCCACTTATCTTTTCCATCATTTCGTTCAAAGTCTTTTCGTAAAGGACTGCTTGAGGTTTAGACAAATAACAGTATTCGTTAAGAACCATTTTTTCAGGCAAGTCAGTAATTACGTTTTTATCTGTTTTTAAACGTCTTAAAACAAATGGTGATACTGACATCTTCAATTTTGCAGCTCTTGAATTTTCTTTAAATCTTTCAATTGGAATCGCATAACTTTTTTGGAAGTCTTTTAGTGAACCCAAGTAACCCTTATTAATAAAGTCAAATATACTCCATAACTCTGTTAATCTGTTTTCTACAGGTGTACCTGTCATTGCAATTTTAACATCAGATTTTAACATTTTTATAGCTAAAGTCTGTGCTGTATCAGGATTTTTGATGTTTTGAGCTTCATCAACAATAATAACGCCCCAAGTATGTTTTTTAAGTTCTTCAACATCTATACGCATAATTGCATATGTTGTCAAAATTATGTCATGATTTACATCAAGTTGGCGTTCTGCGCCGTGATAAATTACGGCATCCAAGTTTGGAGCAAACATTTGGAGTTCTTTCATCCAGTTACCCATCAATGTTGTAGGGCATATGACAAGTACTGGTTTTTTCAACAATCCTTCTTCTTTCATTTTTAAAATTAAGCTGATAACCTGAATTGTTTTACCCAATCCCATGTCGTCTGCAACGCAAGCACCAAAACCTTTAGTAATGTTTGTCCAAAGCCATTTTAAACCAACTTGTTGATAAGGTCTTAATTCACCTTTTAAATCTTTTGGTATTGTAACCTCAACAGGTTTTGTAAAATCTTGAATAACTCTTGCAAACGCATCATCATAATCAAAGTCGTATTCATCAATTTGACCAGACATTGCAGCGTGAATAAGTTCCATTCTTGACATTGATTTAAGATTCGCTTTGGCAATTTGTTCAAAGATTTTTTTGCTGTCATCTTTGTCGACAAGTACGTATTTGTTTTTGTATTTGATTAAACCTGTACTATTTTTAACAAGTTCATTGAATTCTTCAAGTGAAATCTTATCGTTGCCAATTGCAATTTCGTATGAAAAATCAAGAATATCATCAAGTGAAATTTTTGATGAAGAATTACTGTTAAAAATATCTGCCAAATCATTTGAACGTGATGCTTTTACTTTTGCGTTGATAGAAGCACGAGGAACAACTACGTTTACAAGTTCTTTTGGCAACACAACTTCAATTTGAGCTTTTTGCAAGTAGTATGCAGTTTGAGTGATTATTTTATAAACTTCATTGAGGTTCAAATCAAGAGCAAGTTTTTCTTCATCTTCAAATAAATCCTCTAATTCTGGCATATAACGGATTGCGTAATTAAGCTGTTTTTCAACAATCCTAGCAATGTCAGAGGCTTGAGCGCCAAAAACTTCTTCATCGGTGTATAGTTTGTCTATCAATACACTTTCGTCTGTTTTTCTGTTTTTGATATGCACTTTTAATTGGAATAATTCATCTTCGAGTTTGTTAATTTGGAAAAATGGAATAACATCATATTTCCCAAGATAAAGTTCATCAAACCATTGTGAGAAGTTTTCTGCTAAATCTTGACCTTTCATTACTGAACGTTGTTCAAGATCTTTGATTAAATAGGTACCAGATTTAACGTCTTTAAAACGGTAGGCTTTAATTCCTAAAAATTTATAAATAACGTAATTCAAATAATTATAAATAAATTCGTATACAAAATTCTTAGGTTTTTCGCCCTTGATGAATAAATTATCAGGAATATTTTCTTCAAATTGATTAACTATTCTTGCTAATTGTTGATTTGAAATAATCGGTTCATAAACAATTCTGAACATTTGCCCGTTGCGTTTTACTGTTGGTATGAAATACAATTTTTCAATTAATTTCATAACAAAGTAGGTTAATTTGTTCATATATATGAACGTAGGCGTTAAGGCATCTAAATCAACAACATTGCCAAAGCCTCCGAAATAATCCAAAACTAAATCTAATGCCATTGCATAACCAACTTCTTGTCCCATAACTTGAGAACTAAAACGGAACAATGAGCCTTTTGATTTTAAATAGTATTGAAAATTATTTGTTGGAGTTACAAAGAATGAAAGTTTGTTGTTTTCATTTACTAAGTAAAAATTAGTATTACGAGCTGGAGTATATGGACTTAAAAACACGCCTTCGAACTCGTCTTCTATGATTTGATAAATCATACTCAATGTGTAGCGAAAGTCCTTATTTTTAAACCCTTCAGGATTTTCGCTTAAATTGAAAAATAATTCGTCAACGTTATTTTTTTTAAATGAAAAATCTATATCCCAGTTCATACTTTTCCTACTTTATAAGTGATTCACAATTCATTTCTTTTGGTTGCTCAATGCCAAACAATTGAAGTACTGTTGGTGCAATATTGCATAAAGCACCGTCAATTTGTTTCAATTCTGTGCCTTGAGGAGCATTGATTAAAACAAACGGAACTTCGTTAGTTGTGTGAGCAGTTTGAGGCTTGCCTGTCTCTTCGTTAACCATTGATTCAGAGTTGCCGTGGTCTGCTGTTAGTAGCATTGTGATTCCGTGTTTTTTGCAAGCATCAGCAATTTTGCCAACACATTCGTCAACAACTTTGCAAGCTTTAGTTGCAGCTTCAATAACACCAGTATGACCAACCATATCAGGGTTTGCGAAGTTTACTAAGATAAATCCGTATTGTTCATCTTCTATTGCACCTAAAACTTTTTCACAAACTTCAGGAGCGCTCATTTCAGGTTGAAGATCGTATGTTGCAACTTTTGGAGAAGCTACAAGAACACGAGTTTCGTTAGCTTGTGGTTCTTCAATACCGCCGTTAAAGAAGAATGTAACGTGAGCATATTTTTCTGTTTCAGCTGTTCTGAATTGTTTAATTCCGTTTGCTTCTAAAACGTCACCTAATATGTTTACTAATTTTTCTTTGCCGAATGCAACAGGGAAAGTGAAAGTTTCGTCATATGGTGTCATTGTTACGTAGCAAATATTTTTAAGAACTTTTTTGCGGTTAAATCCGTCAAAGTTTTCAAAATTGATTGCTTTAGAAATTTCTCTTGCTCTGTCAGGTCTATAATTGAAGAAAATGATTGAATCGTTATCGTGGATTCTTGATTCTTCGCCACCAATTACTGTTGGAAGAACAAACTCGTCATTATCACCACGAGCATAAGATGCTTTTACGCCTTCGCAAGCAGAAGTGCTAGTTTCACCTTCGCCTAATAATAGTGCATTGTAGCCTTTTTCGACACGTTCCCAACGGTTATCTCTGTCCATGATGTAGTAACGGCCAATAACTGTTGCAACAGGTGGAAGATTATATTTTTTAAGTTCATCTTCTACAGTTTGAAGATATGTGCAAGCGCTTTGTGGTGGTGTATCACGGCCATCTAAAAATGCGTGCAAATAAACTTTTGTTAAACCTTCATCAGCTGCAAGTTTAATCAATGCTAAAACGTGTTCCAGTGATGAGTGAACACCGCCTGTAGAAACAAGTCCGTAGATATGCAAAGCGGAATTGTTTTCTTTTGCATGATTAATCGCCATTAAGAATTTGTCATTTTTAAAGAATGAGCCATCTTTGATTGCATTGTTGATTCTTGATAAATCTTGGTAAACAATTCTACCCGCACCAAGGTTTAAGTGACCAACTTCACTGTTACCCATTTGGCCAGCAGGAAGTCCCACAAATTCACCGTCAGCATGCAATTTGGTAAATAATTCTTCTTGTTGTAATTTATTAACATTGGTTGGGTTAGCTAATTTTGTAGCATCAAATTCTGCTGAACCTGTTGAAATTCCCCAGCCATCCATAATACAAAGTAAAACTCTCTTAGACATATCGTATATCCCCTCTATTATTCATACTATGGGTAATATTTTAACAAGAACACAAAAGAATTTCAAGAGAAAAATGGCCAGATTATTAGAGTACAATCAGCTTAAAATTATTTTTTATTAATTCTGTTTACAGATAGTATAATAATTTGTGAAACCTCTATTGCCAAAACTCTTGTATGTTGAAGATTGTGACATTTCAAAGTAGGATGCATTATTTGGTGCATTGGATTTAAGAGCATCCCCTAACCAAATATGTTGATATGTGTTATCTGTAAAATTAAATCCTAAATCTCTAGCACGTCCTTTATTTAGGCATGAGGTATTACTTGAAGGACATCTCCAGTTTCCATAGCTGCTTTCAGCGCCTTCGTATATGTATTTTGCAATCAATTTTGCTTCCCAACCTTGTATCATGTTGTCAGCTCCACCACAGAATTCGGCAGCTGTAGCCCAATAGTCTTGTTTTCCATAATTTGGAGGCAAACAATATTCTATACCATATTTACTCATATATTTGATATCTTCAGGATCTGTTGATTTGCCATCACTTCCACAAGCATTCCAAGTATGGTAACCAGCTTTTTGAGCTATACCATAGCAATTACCACGAATTTTGTATAAGCAGGTAGCGATTTGTGAATTAATACTTCTTACGTCTTTATTTATTGTATTTGGACTTTTTAAACCTGATGTGTCATAAATCATAGAAATGCATTCAGTTCCTGTAACTTGATTGGAATATGGATCTTGTTTGCATTTAGGATTGTAAGCCATAATTGCAGTTGTGCCGTTCGCAAATTGCATAGCTACAGTTTCAGTATCCCAGCCTGTTTTACCAAGATCAAGAGCAGTTTTCATATTTGTGATATTTAGAATTTCAGGTTCTTGAGAATCTTTGTCTAAGTCGATTACATTCCATGTCATTTTATCAATGATACATTCTGATAAATTATCTGCTGTACAAATTTTTAACGTTTTTAAATGTTTTTTTAATTCATTTACAAATGATTCAGTTGAAGCATGTCCAGCTAAGGTTTGTTGAGTGTTCATAACTTTCAAAGCTTCTTCTAATTTTCTTTCAAAAACAGAAGCGGCAGTATTCCAAGATTTAGCTTGATAATCAGCAACAAGAATTGGAATAGTCATAGCAGCAACTACACCGATGATACCTAAAGTAATTAAGACCTCAGCCAAAGTAAATGCAGCTACTGCGCCTCGCGATAAACGGCAACGCTCACGCTTGCAACGAAAACTCAACGTTTCCGTTGACGCGCGTTCGTCTCTCACTTCGTTCGTGCCTCTGCTCGGCTTGCTAAAACCCGCTCTAGGAGAGTGTTCTACCCCCCCCTAATGGCTTAAAGCCTTGTGTAACAACCTTTTTAAACATAGAAAATTCTCCTATATACTCAACTATTTACTTTCTTATATTATCATTTTTTTTAAATCCTGGCAACTAGAATTTAAAATCTCTTTGGCCTTCTTCGATTTTTTTCAAGTTTTCTAATACAGTTGTTTTAATTGCAGGATTTTCTAGCAATTCAGCTTGTTCCGTTATTAATTTAAAGCCGACTTTTTGAGTTTCTTCTGATGCGTAATCCACCAAATATTCTTTTAATGTCATCAAAGCATTTGGTTGACAGAAATTATGAATTTGTTGATCTTTGCAAATTTCCATAAATCTGTCACCTGTTCTTCCACTACTATAGCAAGCAGTGCAAAAGCTTGGTAGATATCCCATTTCTATTAACCATCTGATAACGTCATCTAGTGGTCGTCTATCTGAAACGTCAAATTGTGCTGAGTTCTCGTCCTCCGGCATTGGGTTGAAATATCCGCCTACACTTGTTTTAGATCCGCCAGAAATTTGTGAAACGCCAAGAGAAAGTAGTCGTTTTCTGCATTCTTCGCTTTCTCGTGTAGAGATAATCATGCCTGTGTATGGAACAGAAATTCTTATACAAGCAACAATTTTGGCAAAAATATCATCATCGATACCGTTATCAAAAGTATTAGGATCGATTCCGTCAGCTTTCTTAATCCGAGGAACACTTATTGTGTGCGGGCCTACACCATAAACAGCTTCTAAGTGTTCTGCGTGCATTAAAATGCCTGCAAATTCATATTTGTATGATTCTAAGCCAAATAAAACTCCTAAACCGACATCATCAATGCCACCTTGCATTGCTCTATCCATTGCTTCAGTATGGTAGGCATAATTGTGTTTTGGCCCTGTCGGATGAAGTTCTTCGTATGATTTTTTGTTGTATGTTTCTTGGAATAAAATGTATGTCCCAATTCCTGCTTCGTGTAATTTGCGGTAGTTTTCAACTGTTGTAGCCGCAATGTTGACATTCACACGACGAATAGCGCCATTTTTATGCTTGATACTGTAAATTGTATTGATTGATTCTAACACGTACTCAATGGGGTTGTTTACTGGGTCTTCGCCAGTTTCGATTGCTAAGCGCTTATGCCCCATATCTTGAAGTGCAATTACTTCATTTTTAATTTCTTCTTGAGTAAGTTTTTTACGACAAATAGTTTTATTATCATAGTGATAAGGGCAATAAACGCAGCCGTTTACGCAATAGTTTGATAAGTATAACGGTGCAAATAAAACAATTCTGTTCCCGTAAAAATCTTTTTTAATTTGTTCAGCGAGTTCAAAGATTTTTTTGTTTTTATCTTCCAAATCGCATGCCAAAAGTACAGATGCTTCTCTGTGGGTAAGTCCTTTTTTCTTGTTTGCTTTTTCTAAAATTTTATCAATTAGTTCAATATTATTTTTATTTTGTTCAGCGTATTCAAGTGTTTTGAGGATTTCCTCATGAGAAATAAATTCTTCGGCCTTCTGTGATTTTGGATTATACATTTTCTTCTCCCTCTGTATTAATGATAATCCCGTAAATTATTTTTTACAAGTTATATGACGATTCCACCACCAATTAAGTGTTTATCATTAATGTCATAAATTACACCTGATTGGCCAGAAGTTACTGAATTTATTGGTTCGTAAAACTCAATTTCTATTAAATCTTCGATAATTGTACATTTTGCTTTTTTAGCTTGCATATTGTATCGAATTTTTACCCACGCATCGAAAGAGCTTTTAGTTATTGGATATGAAAAATTAATATCACGCAGCGCAAGTCGAGTTTTGTAGTTGTCTTCTTCCTTGCCTAAATATACGATATTTTCTTCTGCATCAATATCTATAACATAAAGTGGGTATGGCGCTGATATTCCAATACCTTTTCTTTGTCCTATCGTATATTGGTAGCTGCCATCGTGTTTGCCTAAAATCTTTCCTGTTCCTATTTCAACAAATTTACCTTGTTTTGTACCTAATTGATTTATTAAATATTTCTTGGTTGTTAGCGGTTTTTGAATAAAGCAAATATCTTGGCTTTCTTTTGAATCTTTTGGTGGTAAATCAAATTTGTTAGCCATTTGTTTTACTTCATCTTTAGAAAATTCGCTGAGTGGAAAAACTGTTTTGGAAAGCTGTTTTTGCGTTAGTTTATGTAAAAAATACAACTGATCCTTGTGTTCATCTTTTGCTGGATAAAGTTTATAAATTCCGTTGATATTTTTTATGTTTGCATAGTGCCCTGTTGCAAAAATATCGGCATTTAATTCGTTTACGGCATAATCAAAAAGCACACCCCATTTGATGAATTTATTGCACATTATACAAGGGTTTGGAGTTTCCCCTTTTTTATAGGATTCTTCAAAATAATCGATAACCTTCTCTTGAAATATTTTTGTTGCATCAAAAGCAACGTGCTGAATCCCAAGTTTGTCCGCAACTCTTTTGGCATTAGTACAAACGATATCTGCGGCTTCAGAATTAATCATTTTGCCTGTAAGACCAATAACTTCATATCCTTGATTTTTTAATAACATTGCGACAACTGAACTATCGACGCCACCGCTTAATGCAACAACAGCTTTTTTCATATGATTAAAATACCACAAAAAATTATCTTGTGTTAGAATTGTTTTAAAGGAGATGAGTATGAAATCAATTATTTTAGCTGCTGGCAAAGGTACACGAATGAAATCTGAAACACCTAAAGTTTTACATAAAATTATGGATAAAACTTTGTTGGGTTATGTTTTAGATAATGTGAAAAATATTGTTGATGAGTCTTTTGTTATTGTTGGTCATTGTGCCGAAAAAGTGGAACAATTTGTCAATGAAAATTATTCATCGGCTAAAACAGTTTTGCAATCTCCTCAGTTAGGAACAGGTCACGCTGTTTCTATGGTTTGCCCATATTTAGAAAACTATGATGGTCAAGTTATTATTCTTTGTGGTGATACTCCGTTGGTGAGAGAAAATACTTTATCAAAATTCGTAAATTATCATAATGAAATAAATTCTGATATTACGGTTATGAGTACGATTTTTGATGACCCTACAAATTATGGTCGTATAATTAGGGAAGATGATAATTCTTTAAAATGTATTGTCGAGGAAAAAGATGCAACTTCTGAGCAAAAAGCTGTTAAAGAAGTTAATGCTGGTATTTATTGTTTAAATTGGGGCAAAATTAAGGATGCTTTTTCGCAATTGACAAGTAACAATGCGCAGGGTGAATATTATTTAACCGACATTATAGAATGGGGTAAGAAAAATAATCTTAGTGTAAACGCATTTATTCTTGAAAATAATGAAGAAATATATGGAATAAATTCCAGAATTAATTTGGCTGAAGCTACAAAAATGATGAATATGCGAAAGCTAAATGAATTGATGATTAACGGTGTTACAATTGTTGATCCTTCTTCTACTTGGATTTCTGATGATACTCAAATTGGTGCTGACACTATAATTTATCCGTCAACTTATATTGAAGGTTCAAATACGATTGGTAAAAATTGTAAAATTGGGCCATTTGCGCATTTAAGAGGTGGTGTAGAAATTGCAGATAATGTCAAAATCGGTAATTTCGTTGAAGTTAAAAAATCTAAAATAGATTCAAATACAAATGCAGGGCATCTAAGCTATATCGGTGATAGTGAAGTCGGTTCAAACGTTAATATCGGAGCAGGAACTATTACTGCAAATTACAATCCTCTTACTAAAGTTAAGAGTAAAACTGTATTGAAGGATAATGTAAAAGTTGGTTCTAATGCTGTTCTTGTTGCACCTGTTGTTATTGAAGAAGGTGCTAATATTGGCGCGGGTGGCATAATTACTAAAGATGTTAAGGCTTGGGCTTTAGCGATTACTCGTGCACCTTTAAAAGTGTTAGAAAACTGGGTTAAAAAAGTTAATTAACCAAATATATTAAAGCTGTTTTCAGTATTTTTTTCAAGGACTTTTTTCACTGCTTCAAGTTCTTGTGTTATAGCATCTTGTTCAGTGTCACATTGTCTTAGTTTAAGTTCAAGGCTTCTGTCTTTTTCTTGAACAACTTTGATTTTAGCGTTTATTTCTTTCATCGCTTGGTCGTATTCGTTTTTATTGTAGTAATACTGATCCATAGCGTTTTCATATGCAACTTGGTCAGTTGTAATATCAGTTTTTAATGCATAGAATTTTTCTCTTACAGGATCCCCTGGGTGTAATACAATGCTTGTATATCTGCCTGATGCATCTTGTTCAAATCTTGCAGGTACACCTTTGATTTCAAAGTTTTCTTCTGCTGAACCTACATAGTAATAATTTATTGAAGATTCACTTCCTCCAAATTTATTGTAATATTCTTTATTCAAATCTTCTTTTGAGTAGAATTGAGCTTCGTATAACCCTGATGAAGTATTTTGAACATATCTTACAAGCCATGTGTTATTCCCATATTTTTTGTTTAATTCGTCACAAAATTCCTTTTCTTCTTCAATCAAACCTGTTAATTCATCAGCTGAAAGAGTTTTTAAATATTTGTCATTCCCTGTATATTCTTTAATACTACCGTCAGGATTTAATGTAATATTATCTACTGTACCAGCATTTCGCATTATATCATTTCCAAGTCTGAATATTTCATAACCTGGATTTGTATTGTTGTTTTCAAGTGCAACAACTATATTTGCATTAGCTTTTTTTAACGAAAAATCATTTACCCAGCTGGATTTGTAGCTAATCATGTATTCGCCGTTTGGTTTCGCAACTAAGAATGTGATTTCATTAGATAAGCCGCCATCTTGAAAAGTGTATACAACTTTTGTAAAATCAGCTGTTGATGGTGGTGTAGGTACCTTCATCATTAATAATTGATTGTAATAATTTGCCGATTGATTTGCTAATGTAGTACGAGCTTGGTTTACTTGTTGACCTGCGTATTCTACATTAGTTTTTCTACCTGTTAAATGTAAAAATCTAGCTTGTGCTGCTGCTAAACCCACGACACTTTACCTCTCTTTTTTCCTTATTTTGTTATTCGGATTGTCGTGCGGTCTACTTTAATAAAAATACTCAATTGTTAAATAAAATTTACAATTAAGTGTTTTTATTATGTTATTTAATGATTTTTTTATTATGCAAAAGTTTTGAATGTAGATTCTGTGTTCTTTTCGATAACTTTTTGAACTGCATCCATTTCGTTTGTAATGGCATCTTGTTCTGTGTCTAATTGTTTCAATCTTAATTCTAAGTTTTTATCTTGAGCTTGAATAATTTCAATT
>JAZRUK010000003.1:0-56533 GCA_045652525.1 Candidatus Gastranaerophilaceae bacterium
AGGCCTTGTTTACGAAGTAATCCAGCTTTTACATCAATCTTTTTCTGGATTGCCACGTCCTCACTACGTTCGTCCTCGCAATGACGTGCTTGTTTAATAACCTCTGAAATGCAGTCTAGGAGAGCGTTTCTACCCCCCCCCTAACAGCTTAAAGCCTTGTGTGGTAACCTTTTTCATCTTTTCTCTCCTTTTTTAATTTTTACTTGTTCTATTCCTCTTTATTATACTTTTTTTTTAAATGTTTGTCTAGGTTTATTTTTAGGTTTGGACTTTGTCCTCTCGTGGCGCACTACGCAAAATCACCTTACGCCCTCACATTAAACGGCAACGCTCGCAATCACAACGAAAAGCGGATTGTCGGCAGAGTGCGTAGTGCTTTTGCAAAGCAAAACACGAAGACACGTTTACTGCCGACAACCAAGCTCTCAACGTTTCCGTTGATTCTTGCTCGTCTTTCGCTTTGCTCATGCCTCTGCTCGGGCTGTTTGGATTATTGCTTCACGCCTTCAAGTCGTTCGCAAATTTTGCTAATGCAAAATAGTAGCTCACTATTTCGGCGTTACTTCGTGCTGGGTTCGCTTCGCTCACACGGCGCACTACGCAAAATCACCTTACGCCCTCGCATTAAACGGCAACGCTCGCAATCACAACGAAAACTCAACGTTTCCGTTGATTCTTGCTCGTCTTTCGCTTTGCTCATGCCTCTGCTCGGGCTTAAAAAAAAGACCTCTATTCAGAGGTCAAGGTTGGTTATTTTTAGGTTATATAGTATTATGTCAGTTTCGTTTCGTACTTTTTTTAATTCTCCTCAAGATTTTAGATTGCCTAAATCACTTTAAATATTTACAAAAATTAATAAACATATATAATAATCTTATGTGGATACGTTTTAAAAAATGGTTTTTGGCAAATATTTTGCAAAAAAAATATTACCGTACTGGTAAATGTAATGCTTGTGGCAAATGTTGTACACAAATTTATGTCAAACACTACAAACACGTTATTCAAGACGAAAAGGAATTTGAAAAACTTCAATATCTTCATAGCTTTTATTCAAATTTAAAAGTTATTGGCAAAGATGAAATCGGTCTAATCTTTGAATGTCAAAACCTTGATACAGAAACTCATAAATGTAAAATCCACAAAAAACGTCCAGGAATCTGCCGTCGTTATCCACAGGAAGAATTATTTTCTATGGGTGGTGCTTTATCAGATGACTGTGGCTATAAAATGGAACCAATTGTCCCTTTTGCTAAAATACTTGAAAAAATGTCTAAAAAAAGTTCTAAGCAATCGTTATTTTTTTGGAATAATCATAAATGATTTTAGCATTCTTCCACCACCATCGCCAACTGTAGAAACAACTTCTATAGAGTTTTTATAATTTAATGATGTGGAACTTCCGCCGTCAAAGGCCATAGCTCTGTCAAAACTTAAATTTTTGCACAGTTTTTGAACTTCATAAATGTCCATAGGGTTTTTATCTGTAATAATTAATATATGAGCTTCTTCATCTTTAATCCCAATAATCGTACGTGAAGTTTTGTGCAAAACTGATGCAGATTCTCTAATTACATTTCCTTTATCATCTTTTACAATAAAAAATTCTTCTTCCAGTCTTAATTGTGGTAAAATCATTGGTCCACCTTGTGCAGAAGTTATTATAGCGCATCCAAAATCTACATCACTATTGTGTGGTGCAATTTCATAATGGTATTTATTGTTGCATTCTACTACCCTAAATTCTGTACGATTAAGTATTTTTTCTCTATTTCTGCTCAATATAGGATTATATAAAATGCTATCTGTAAACATTGGATCTACTGCTGTATTTCTATCAGTTACAACATAAGACATTGTTTTACCTGTTTCTGGATCAAAAAAGCCCGTATTGATTGTTAAAATAGAATTAGAACTCTTGTGAGCTTCTCTGTTTGTAATTAGGTTTTCGCTTGCAACAAATTTTACTCTTTTTTTGATTTTATTCCCCGATAAAACTATATGATAAATCCCGTTATCATAATCAATTTTGATGTCCTGTTTTGCAAACACAGGGTTTATACAAAAAGCCAAAATAAGAGCAATAATTATTTTCTTCATTACAACTCCTTAGATTTGTAAAAAGCGAAAATTGCGATAATAAATGCAATAAGTGGGAATGTTGATGTGATTATAGGATGTAAAATGCCCTTTTCTGCTAATAAATCAAAGAATGGCAATGTAATATAATATACTACAATACACCCAATTGCTATTGCAAATCCGACTACACGTTGTTCACGAGGTTTGCTAAATCCTAATAAACATCCCATAATAGCAAGTAAAATACAAACAAATGGATGGAAAAATCTTTGTAAGTATTTATTTAGCATAAATCGATATTCTTCATTCATGCCTTCTATTTTTAATAATTCCACATATCTTTTTAAATCTTTTGTTAAAATTTCGCGTTCTCTTTTTGTGGAATATGACATTAAAGTATATGCATTTTGCGCTGTGTCTTTGTTCAAAACAGACATTTTATCGTATTTTTGAATATTCTCAAAAATACCGTCTTTTGTTATTTGATATCTTGAAATGTCATATAGCATCCACTTATCATCTTGAACTTCACCCGTCTTAGCATAATAAATGTTGGATAATTGATGTACATCAGAATAGATTTCTTTTGAAAAATCTAAAACGGTTACATTATAAAGTTGTTTACTTTTTGATTTAGCCACAACAACTGTTTGGGTTGGAAATCCGTCTTTATTTTTTTGTGTATAAATAAATTGTGTTGATTGAGTATGTCCTTTAATTTTTTCCATTTTATCTGCTGCAAAAGGAATTAATTTATCAGAAGTAAGAAAACATAAATATGTTCCCACTAAACTTAATACAACAACTGGTGCAACAATTCGTTTGAAGGATAGACCAACTGCTCTAAATATTGTTAATTCAGAGTCTTTGCTTAGTTTGTCGAATGTAAATAATGTGCCTAGCAACAATCCTGCAGGAAATGCTTTGCCTAAAATTTTTGGCAATTCACATGTTAAAATTAAGACAGCTGTTTTTATGCCGTAATCTCCAGCAAGAGTTTTTTTGATAACCTTCAACAACATTTCTGGAGCTATCCAAACAATTATAAACAGCAAAATTGCAACACAAGTTGCCATCAAAACTTGGTTGAAAATATATCTATCGTAAATTGTTATTTTAGGAAGTTTCATTATAATTCGAAATCCTTTCCTAAATAGAATTCTTTTGCTACAGGATCGACTGCAACATCTGAGCTTTTGCCTTGAATTTTTATTTTTCCGTCAAATACAACATATGCTCTATCTGTAATTGAAAGAGTCGCCTTAGGGTTGTGGTCTGTAATCAAGACCCCTAAACCTTTGTCTTCGGAAATCTTTTTGATGTTGTCTTTAATTTCACCAATTGCAATAGGGTCAATACCAGCAAATGGCTCATCTAATAACATAAAATCTGGACTTGCAGCCAAAGCTCTTGCAATTTCTACACGTCTTCTTTCGCCGCCTGATAAAGATACTGCAGCATAATCACGAAGTCTTGCAATACCAAATTCAGATAAAAGTTCT
Organism: Candidatus Gastranaerophilaceae bacterium; assembly: GCA_045652525.1. Taxonomy (GTDB): domain Bacteria; phylum Cyanobacteriota; class Vampirovibrionia; order Gastranaerophilales; family Gastranaerophilaceae; genus SIG32. The sequence continues at coordinate 3,585 of JAZRUK010000003.1, forward strand.
TCTAATTTAAGTCTTTTTTCGTTTTCAGTAAGTTTATCATTCATTTGCAAAACTAATTTGATATTTTCTTCTACTGTAAGTTTTCTAAAAATAGAAGCTTCTTGTGGCAAATAACCTATACCGGCTCTAGCACGAATATTCATTGGCCACGTTGAAATATCTTGTCCGTTTAATAAAATACTTCCGCTATTTGGTTTTACAAGACCAACTACCATATAGAAAGTTGTTGTTTTCCCAGCACCGTTTGGCCCCAAAAGACAAACAACTTCGCCTTTGTTGATTTCAAATGATACGTCATTAACAACACTTCTATCCCCATATATTTTAACAAGATTTTTAGCTTCAATTTTCATTTCATATCCCCTTATAAGAGATATTTTACTTGAAAAAAGTTTATAATGCAATTTTTTTGATGTGACTTAATGTTTTATATATTTAAAAAAACATTAATATTTGTAAAGATGATTTGTATATACGTTATATATCTATAAAGCTGTGGCATACATGAAGTATAACCATTTTCTTTATTTTCTCCTACACACTAACCTTTTACCAAATATGAGTTCGGCCGTTATATGACGGCTGTTTTTATTATGTGGAGATTTTTTTTAATAAGATTAACATTTTGGGTAATGAAATACTAATCCTCGTCGTTTACCCTATTAGGTAGGGAGGAAGTTTTTATGAAAAAGTTTTTAATAGTCATTTTTACTTTAACATTAGGAGTGCCAGTTTTGGCTTCATGTGAGATAGATATGGACAAACCTTGTACGGCAAGTGCTTTGGATAGAGTTCATTCTTCTGTGCAAAATAAATACATACCATCTCCGTTGGAAGATCTGCGTAAAACAGATGCATTTCAGCCAAAGTATTTTGAGCCGTATCAAGAAATGCTTATCAACACTGACCCTGCATCGTCATCAAATTACAATTCTAATTGCCAATTTGGGGTTTGCTTGCCAGAAAGAGGACAAAGTAATATTACGGAATGAATAAAGGCGGAGTTTTAGCTTCGCCTTTTTAAAGATATATTGACACGTCTATACCTGTAATATAAAATTCTTTTATAGGTATTATATTATTCATACAGGAGGTTCAATGAAAAAAGCTTTTACACTGGCTGAGGTTTTGATTACTTTGGCAATTATCGGTGTGGTTGCAGTCTTAACTGTGCCAACATTAATGCAAAATTATCAAAAGAAAGTTTTTGTATCACAATTGCAAAAAACTATGTCATTACTTGATACAGGTTTTCGTTTAATGATGGCGAACGAGGGTGTTGATTATATTTATCAAACAAAAACTTGGCAAGAAGAGGGACTTGATAGCGCTGGTAGAATAAATGCTCGTCCAACTTTTCAAAAATATTTCAAATCAACATATAAAGATGACCCAAAACTTATCGAAAATTATTCGTTGGAATATCGTGAATATTTTATGACCACATGTCAAAACTATGAATATATTGAAAAGCCATATGATCAAGAATATATAGATAGATTCCCATGGACGGAAGGTGGCACAACTTTTGTTAACGAATGTACAGAATATGCGGATGAATCACAAGGTTTTAGATGGATGACAACAGGCGATCTTCCTGGGATGATTTCAGGTCAAATTCCTACTATTTTGAATAATGGTGTATTTGTATGGATAGCGGGGAAAGAAAATGGCGAGATTATTGCTATAGCTTATATTGATGTAAATGGTAAAAATAACCCTAACCAAGCTGGATATGATATTCAAAAACTTGGAATACGTCCTGATGGTCATGTAGTTCCAATGAATATTGATGGTGATGGTGAATATGATACAGTTGGTGGTTCTATTGGCGCTAAACGTATTAAGGACGATGGTTGGAAGATAAAATATTAATGTAAAAAAGGCGGAGTTTAAACTCCGCCTTTTTAGTCAATTGATTCTTGCTCGTCTTTCGCTACGCTCATGCCTCTGCGAGCTGTTTGGATTATTGCTTCACGTTTTTAACTTGTTTGCAAATTTTGCTAATGTATTATTTGGCTCGCATTAAACGGCAACGCTCACACTTGCAACGAAAACTCAACGTTTCCGTTGACGCGTGTTCGGCTCTCACTAACGTTCGTGCCTCTGCGAGCCAAATATTAATTTTTTGTTTATTTTTTTAATTATTTCAAAAATCGATGTTATAACGGTAATATAGAAAAAATGTATTCATGAAAAGGAGATAAAACATTATGGCAAAAACAATTGGTATTGACTTGGGTACTACAAACTCAGTTGTAGCAGTTATGGAAGGTGGTAAACCTACCGTTATAGCAAACGCAGAAGGTTCTAGAACAACACCTTCTATTGTTGGTTTTTCTAAAACAGGTGAAAGATTAGTTGGTCAACTTGCAAAACGTCAAGCTATTCTTAACCCTGATAAAACAGTTGCTTCTATCAAAAGACATATGGGCGATGATTACAAAGTAACTATTGATGGCAAAGATTATACACCACAAGAAATTTCTGCAATGATTTTAAGAAAATTAGCAGATGATGCTAGTGCATATTTGGGTGAAAAAGTTACATCGGCAGTAATTACAGTTCCTGCATATTTTAACGATGCTCAAAGACAAGCTACAAAAGACGCTGGTAAAATTGCTGGTCTTGACGTTCTTCGTATCGTTAACGAACCAACTGCAGCGGCTTTGGCTTATGGTCTTGAAAAAGACAAATCAGAAAAAGTTCTTGTATTCGACTTAGGTGGTGGTACATTCGACGTTTCTATCCTTGAAATCGGCGATGGCGTTCACGAAGTTCTTTCAACTTCTGGTGATACTCACTTAGGTGGTGATGACTTTGACCAAAAAGTTATGGACTGGATGTGTGAAGAATTCAAAAAACAAGAAGGTATCGATCTAAGAAACGACAAACAAGCTATGCAACGTGTTAAAGAAGCTGCTGAAAAAGCTAAATGCGAATTGTCATCTGTTATGGAAACAAATATCAATCTTCCATTCATTACAGCTGACGCAAATGGCCCTAAACACTTAGATTTGAACTTAACAAGAGCTAAATTTGAAGACTTATCACGTGATTTATTAAATAGATGTAAAACTCCTGTTGAAACAGCATTAAGAGATGCAGGCGTTTCAAAATCAGATATCGATGAAGTTGTTTTAGTTGGTGGTTCTTCAAGAATCCCTGCGGTTCAACAATTGGTAAAAGAATACACAGGTAAAGAGCCTAACCAATCAGTTAACCCTGATGAAGTTGTTGCAGTTGGTGCAGCTGTTCAAGCAGGTGTATTGGCTGGTGAAGTTAAAGACATCGTTCTTTTAGACGTAACTCCTTTAACTTTGGGTATCGAAACTTTGGGTGGTGTTATGACACCGCTTGTTCCTAGAAACACTACAATTCCTGTTTCTAAATCACAAGTGTTCTCAACAGCGGAAAACAACCAAACTGCAGTTGATATTATGGTTTACCAAGGTGAAAGACCAATGGCAAAAGATAACAAATCATTAGGTATGTTTAGACTTGACGGTATCGCTCCTGCAATGCGTGGTATTCCTCAAATCGAAGTTACATTTGATATCGATGCTAACGGTATTGTTAATGTTTCAGCTAAAGATAAAGCTACTAATAAAGAACAAAAAATCACTATCACAAACTCTTCTAACTTAAGCGAAGATGATATTGATAAAATGGTTAAAGAAGCTGAAGCTAATGCAGCTGATGACAAAAAGAAAAAAGAAGAAGCAGAAGTTAAAAATAATGCAACAAGCTTAATTGGTTCTGCTGAAAGAATCGTAAAAGATTTCGAAGGTAAAATTGATTCTGCTGACGAAACTAAATTGAATGAACAAAAAGATACTCTTCAAAAAGCTTTAGATGAAAACAAACCTGTTGAAGAATTGAAAAAACTTTCTGATGAACTTCAACAAACTATGTTTGCGATTTCTCAAAAAGCTTACGAAGCTGTTCAGCAAGAATCTGCTCAATCAGCTAATAGTGAAAGCGCTTCATCTGAATCAACATCTTCAGATGATGATGTTATCGATGCTGAATACACTAAAGAATAGCTCGAGCAGGAAAGTAAGTTTATGATAATTTAATAGAACGAGGTTCTTTATAGAACCTCGTTTTTGTCATATAATATATTTATGAAGAAAATTTTATTGGGGTTAGTTATATTTTTATCAGTGCAATCAGTTCAGGCTGAGCTTGTGCCAACTATTCCCGAGGAAACATTGCAAATAGCAAAAGAAGCTGAAATTCGTGCAGCGTTTGATTTGCCTAAATCTGAAATTGTTAGGGTTGGGATCGGTGACAATAATTTTAAAATGTACGATTATTCTGAAACTACAATTTTTTCAACTGCACCTATGACAATTTTTAATGATGAAATAGAAATTACAACAATTCCAGCCAATAAAAATATCAAAGTAAAACTTGCCTCTGACATGTTTGTGATATCTTCGGATACGGTTATAGATCAAGTTAAAGGTCCTGTAAGATTTGAATGTAAAGAAGGGTTTATTGGTGTAAAAGACTTAAAGCGTGCAGGAGCCCAAGCACTTTATAGAGGTGAAATTGAACTTGTAAAATACAATAAAAAATTCGGTAGATTTCATATAGTGAATATTATCGAAGTAGAAGAGTATTTGAAAGGTGTTGTACCAAACGAGATGCCTGTTAGATTTGGTCTTGAAGCATTAAAGGCTCAAAGTGTTGCCGCAAGAAATTATGTTCTTTCCCCAAGAACAAAGGCTTATGATGCTTTTGATGTTGTTGATAGTGTTGCAAGTCAGGTTTATTTTGGAGCAAATTCAGAAAAAGAACTCGGATCTCAAGCTGTTGAAGAAACCGAAGGTGTGGTAGCCTTATATAATTGGGATTTAATTTTGGCACAATATTCCTCAACAGCTGGAGGATATACAGAAAGTTTTGCAAATGCATTTTCAGATCCTAAAACAAAAATGTTTCCATCTGTTTCAAAACCATATTTATTGGCAAAACCAGACATTTTAAGTCAAAAACCACTTGATATGGAAGAAGAAGCGAGCAGATTTTATAAATCAACACCTGATTCTTATGATATGAAATCACCATATTATAGATGGCAAAGAACTTGGACAAAAGATGAGTTACAAAAAGTTTTGCAAACTAATTTGCCAGCACAATCTGCAACTGGTTTTGTAGAGCCTGCATTTAACAAAGGTGATGTATTAGCTGAAATTCAAAAAATCGAAGTCAAACGCAGGGGTGAATCAGGCAAAATTATTGAAATGGAAATTATAACTAATGGTCAAAATTATAAAGTTTATAAAGAGCTTGTTGTTCGTAGACTTTTGACAAATCAAGGTAAGGCTTTGCCAAGTGCGAATTTGGTTTTTGAACACGAACTTGATGAAAATGAAAATTTATTATCAATAACTGCTTTTGGCGGTGGTTACGGGCATGGTGTTGGAATGAGCCAATATGGTGCAGGATTTATGGCAACAGAATTAAACATGCCATATGAAAAAATTCTAAAACACTATTACACTGATATTACCCTTGCAACAAAACCGGTTATTTTATCAGCTTCAAACAATGTTATAAGACAAAATTTTTATACCAAAAATAAACGTGCAGAACTTATTATTGATAATAAGTATAAATTATCTTATTTTTTAGTTAATATAAATGGTAAAGAAAAACAAATAGAACTTTCAAAAAACTTTTTTAATAGAGTAGAACGTGTAGATATTTCTAAACATCTTCAAAAAGGTAAAAACACGATAATTTATTATTATCCACATGATGAAGATCAAGAAAAAGGTGTAAGATTATTTGTAGAACTGGTAGGCAAAGATGACAAGTCATTCTCAAATTAAAACAACAAGTGTATTAAAAGCAGCGTGGCTTATTGCTTTTGTTACGGTTATAAGTAAACTTGTTGGTTTTCTGCGTGATGTTGTTGTTGCAAATTATTATGGTGCATCATTAGCATCGGATGCTTATTTTTATGCTTATCAGTTTCCAGCATTGGCTGTAATTTTATTGGGTGGAATTGGTGGCCCGTTTCATAGTGCAGCAGTTGCTGTATTTACCAAAATCATTCCTAATTTAAAAGAAAAACCACCTGAAGCTGCTGAAAAATTATTCAACACTTTTGTGACTACAAGTTTTGTATTTTTCACAATTTTGACTATGTTGTGCTTTTTCTTTGCAAAACCAATAATGACATTAATTATATCAGATGGTAGTCCAGAATTAATTAATCTTGCAAGTATGCATTTGCAAATAATGTCTCCAGCTTTAATTATTGGTGGTCTAATTGGAATATATTATGGTATTCTTGTAACTTATAAAGAATTTATATTGCCAAGTATTTCTCCAATAATTGTGAGTATTGTAATAATTGGAACATTGTTTTTTACAGGCGGTGATAAAACAGGTGTTGTATTGGCAACAGCGACTGTTGTTGGTGCTTTGTGTCAATTGTTATTGCAAGTTCCTCGTGTTAGACAGCTAGGATTTAGATTAAGACCTAATTTTGATGTTTTGAATAATACAAATTATAAAAATATTTTAGAACTTTTATTTCCTGCAATTTTGAGTTCTACAATTGGACAAATTAATATATATGTAGATATGTTTTTTGCATCAAGTTTACAAGAGGGTGTTTGGACGTCAATTGGGTATGCAAATAGAGTGTTCCAATTCCCAGTTGGAATTTTGGTTACTGCATTTTTAGTTCCGTTGTTCCCAATTTTTTCAAGACTAGTTGCTGAAAATGATATGCAAGGAGTAAAAACATATTTTAATAAAGGTGTTGGTGTTTTATTCTTTGCTTCAATTCCTATTATTCTTGGAATTTTGTTGGTAGGTATGGATGGAATCAGGCTTGTGTTTGAACGTGGTGCATTTGATGACCGTGCAACGTTCTTGGTAACAGAAGCATTGTGGTTCTTGTCGGTTTCAATTATTCCTTATGTGTTCAGAGATAGTATTACTAGAGTGTATTATTCATTTAATGATTCAGCAACACCATTTAAGGTTGCATTGTCTTCTATTCTATTGAAAGTTTTATTGAATACGTTATTTATAAGTTACTTGCATATGGGAATTGGTGGAATTACTTTTTCAACATCTTTAGTAACTTTATTTAATGCAACTGTTTTAGGTATTTTGATTTCTAAAAAAATTCGAATGGATTATGAAATTTTATTTAAAAATTTATTCAAAATGTGTGTTGCAGGTTTAGTAACTTTTGGTATTTGTTTTGTTGCTGTAGCTGCATTTAATCAATATATTGAACTGCCGAAATATGTCTTTGAAATTGTAAAAATTTCATCTGTCGGAGTTTTATGTTTGAGTATTTATGTTTGGTTAAATATAGTTTTCAAAATGGATTATGCACAAGAATTATTTGACAGGGTTAAGGCTAAAATATGCAAATAGAAAATGAAAATAAAATTGTAGAAATTCTTGAAAATGGTGGTGTTATTGCATACGTTACCGATACCGTTTGGGGATTAGGATGCTTGCCGACAAATGAAAGGGCTGTCCAAAAAATTTATGAAATAAAAAAACGCGAAGCTCAAAAGCCTTTAATTTTAATGTCAAATGAGATGCATAATTTGTTGGATTTTGTTGCACCTTTGCCCAAAATTGCTTGTCAGCTTATAAAAAAATATTTCCCAGGGGCTTTAACACTTGTAGTTAAAAAAAGTAAAAACACTCCGGATTACATAACTTCTGGCATGGATACAGTTGGAATCCGAATTCCTGATAATGAGGTTTTTAAAAGAATTTGCGAAATTATTCCAAATCACGTCTTGGCAACAACAAGTGCAAATTTGTCTCATCAACCATCTGCAAAAAGCTATGAGCAAGCATATGAAAATATGAAGGGGCTTGTTGACTTGGTTATAAAAGATTATGGATATGAATGTAAGGGATTAGAATCGACTGTTTGTGGTGTTTTTGACAATGAAGTCAAAATTTTTAGACAAGGAGCGATTAATATTTCGTTAAATTAGGCAATTTTGTTTCCTCAAAATACTTTATATAAATATAGGGGATACTATATTTTGGGAACAGCTATTGCAAAAATAGGTTCGGCTGTCTGTCGGCGAGTCGCTACAGCATCAACAACCTCAAATGTCGGTAAACTTCTTTATTCAACAGGCGGGAATAAGGGAACATTCTTTGATGCATTGATACAAAGTTATTCAAAACCACATTTGGTAAAACAATTAGCAAAAAATGTAAATCAAACGTCAGTTGCCGCTCAGAAAAATGTCGATAAAATTCTACGACCTGTTTGTGAAAAAGCTGGAACTTTCGGTATTCGAGTAAAAAGTGTTCCTAAGATAGTAGGGAAAATGCCACGAGCCCTGAAAGAAGTTACACATGATGATGCGGTTAAAATGATTTCTCAAGGCCGTTTTCATAATGTAATTGGTGATGGATTAGGAACTCGAGTCATTGTGGATGATTTGGGTAAAGTTGATGGACTTGTTGATGATCTTATCAAACTTCATAAAAAAGGTAAGATAAATATTTCCCTTGTTGAAAATTATCATGGCAGAGGCATTACTCCATATTTAACTGATACTCATATTACTAAACTACAAAATCTTGATCGAGGTGGTAAAGGTATTACCGTTGTTGATAAAATAAAATCAGCTGGTTATACAAGGACGAATATGGATATTTTTGTTAATGGCCATAAAATTGAATTTCAGCTAGGGGGTAAATACACAACACCTTTAGGAGAAGTGGATCATTTCCGTTACGATATGTTCCAAAATCTGCGGCCTGATGTTAGTAAATTAACGAATAGTCAAAAAAATCTCTTTGCTCAAATGCAACAAGCTACATTACCTATTATGAAAAATAAACCTGTTGTTGCAAAATATGAGCAATATATGACAAATGATATGTGGAAAGTTCTAAAAAATGCCGAAGAAGCAAAATTGCCATTTCCAACACATTTTGCGTCTCCACCACGCGGAGTCCCAGAGTTGCTTTCGGCGGAAAATTTATTTAAACTCTATCATGCTTAATATGTAACAAATTATTGCTAACAAGGTTAAAAAAAATTTTGTTGAGTTTTATATTATTTGAGGAGTTCGTATGATAACAAAATACTCAAATAATATAACTTTTACGCAAAAACGTCCAACTTTGGAAAACATTAAAAATGCCCGTATGAAGCTTGATAGATTACTCAACACAAGAGCATATAAGCCTTCTGTATCTATTGATGTTGCAGACATTAGAGGAAAGGTTACTATGTCTGTGCAAGATATCAATACTAAAAGCAAAGCTGTTATGGCAAAGCTTGAAAGAGATGAAGGTAGTGCTTCTCGTTTTTTGATTAAAGGCTCAAAAGGTAAATTAAGTTCATACCTTCGTCAAACTTCTGACAGAAGAATATATGAAGATATACAATCGCTTGATAGATCTTTAACAAGAGCTGAAAAGACTGATATTAAAAGTCTTACTGATTTTTAAAGGCTTCTGCAATTGATTTATTATAATCAGGTTTTAGAATACCAACTTCAGTAATTATACCCGCAATTAATTCGTGTGGAGTTACGTCAAAACCTGGGTTTATAACGTTTACTCCATCTGCACAGATAGATTTACCGTTGATATGTGTAACTTCTTCTCTTGAGCGTTCTTCGATTACAATTTCATCACCAGATTTTATGCTTGTGTCAATTGTTGATAATGGAGCTGCAACGTAGAAAGGTACATTATGATATTTTGCAGCGATTGCAACTGTATAAGTTCCAATTTTATTAGCAGTATCGCCGTTTGCGGCTATTCTATCTGCGCCAACACAAACCATGTCAATCATACCTTTTTTCATAAAATATGAACACATGCCGTCTGTAATTAATGTTGTTGGAATTCCGTCCATTGTAAGTTCAAGAGTTGTGATTCTTGCGCCTTGTTGACGAGGACGTGTTTCGTCTGCAAATACTTGGACGGTATTATCTTTTGCAAATGCTGAACGAACAACACCTAATGCTGTTCCGTATCCTACAGTAGCTAAAGCTCCTGCGTTACAGTGCGTAAGAATAGTTGCACCCTTTGGAACAACTTCTGCACCGTAATCACCTATTTTTTTGTTAATTTCAATATCTTCATTTTCAAGTTTTATACCATTTTGTTTAAGTTCTTCAATCAAACCCTTGATGTCTGAAGTTGAATTTTTGATTACTTCTTTTTGTTTTTCTACAGCCCACATTAAGTTTACGGCTGTAGGACGAGAAGTTGCCATATAATCAGCTTTTTCAAGTAATTTTGAAATAAATTCATCACGAGAAAGATTTTCTTTTTCCAATTCTTGAGCATACAAAACAACGCCGTGTGCGCCTGCTATACCAATTGCAGGTGCACCTCTAACTATCATTGTTTTGATAGCATCAAACATATCTTGTCCAGTTGTTATATCAACAAAGCTAAATTCATAAGGGAATTTTGTTTGATCTACCATTCTTGAAAATGTATCTACCCATTCAATTGTTCTTATTTTTGATTTAAATTCTGTCATTATATCCTCACTTTAGTTTAAATGTTTCTTTTTCTTCTTTTGAATTTATCATTTCGTACAAATTCAACCCATAAAATGTTAAAAATCCTGAAAAAGCATTAAGTGTTGCAGTAAGTACGCCCATAAAAATTACAAATACAATTATGAGTCCAAAGCTCGCATTGCTTAAGGCCATAGATATCCCGTAATTAGGAAATATTTGAAATACTTTTGCAAGCAAAATAATTATTGGAATGTAAAATATAGAAAATCCAATAAATGAAATAAATCCGATGATTGAACCTAATATTGCACTTTCTTGAACCGAATTTATAACTAATAATTCTTTTTTAACCATAAACAAAATAACCACAGTTGACGCAAAACACATTAAAATCCAAAAAGCAAATGTGCCAATAAATGGAACTACTGTTACAACACCTAATACTGCACCTAACAATAGGCTTAAAATACTGATTAGTTTTAAGATTTTTTTATTCATAATTTGCTCCTTGTGTGACAAATTCCGATTGCAATTGAATCGATTGTGTCATCGAGTTTTGGTAAAATATCTGTACCTAATGTGATTTTTACCATTTGCTCAACTTCTTTTTTATCAGCTCTGCCGTATCCTGTCAATACTTGTTTAACTTCCATTGGTGTGTATTCATAGATTGGAATATTAAATTTTTCTAATGCTGTTAAAATTACACCACGTGCGTGTGCAACTGGCATCACGGTCGTTTGGTTTTTGAAGAAAAATAATTTTTCGATAGCTGCTTCATCTGGATTGTATTTTTCAATCAATGAAATCATATCGTTGTAAATTTCGAGCAATCTTTGAGATTCGCGGTCAGTTTTTTTTGTTTGAATTGAGCCTGAATGCAAAAGAGTAACGTTCTCACCGTCAAAATCGATAAGACTATAACCAACAATTGCCATACCAGGATCTATACCGAGAATCTTCATAATCTTATTCTAGCATAGAAATTTAAAAAGCGGTTGGATTTTCCAACCGCTTTTTGTTATTTAGTTTCTACAACAGTTCCGTCTTTGGAATCTTTTAAAACAATTCCAAGACCGTCAAGTGTTAGACGAATTTTGTCTGCAACGTCCCAATTTTTTTCTTCACGAGCTTTTTTACGGTAAGAAAGTAACTCGTCCATTGTCGCAAAGTTTTCGCCTAAAACCTCTGAAACTTTTTGAACAGCGTTGGTTAATTCTTCTTCAGAAAGCTGAGCTTTTTCAAAGCTGAAGCCTAGAACGCTTGCAAGCTTGAATAAAATTGTAAATGCATCTTTTTCGTCTTTGTTTGCTTTGCTTGTTAAATCGAATAATACAGCAAGAGCTTTTGAAGTGTTTAAATCTTCATCCATTGCTTCTACAAACTGTTTATATTCTTCGGTTGTTGTGATATCCAAATCTTCATTAATTTTTGTTTGTTTTGCATTAAGCATACGTTTTACACCTGCTTGAGCGGAAGATAAAGCTTCGTCAGAAAACTCAACAGGCATTCTGTAATGATTTGTCAAAATAAAGAATCTGATAGTATTTGCATCATACTTTTTCAATAGATCATCAATAGTTAAGAAATTACCTAAAGATTTTGACATTTTTTCTTTGTTGATAGTTACAAAACCGTTGTGTAGCCAATAGTTAACAAATTTACAACCATTAGCACATTCTGATTGAGCAATTTCATTTTCGTGGTGTGGGAAAATTAAATCTGCACCGCCTGCGTGAATGTCGATAGTTTTGCCCAAATATTTTCTGCTCATCGCAGAACATTCGATGTGCCAACCTGGTCTACCAACACCCCAAGGTGAATTATATCCGAATTTTTCATCGCGTTTCCATAATGCAAAATCAAGAGGGTCTTCTTTTATATCACCAACTTCAATTCTTGCACCGCTTTCTAATTGATCAATAGGTTGTTTTGAAAGATATCCGTATTTATCAAATTTTTTAACTCTAAAGTATACATCTCCGTTTGCTTCATATGCATAGCCATTTTTGATTAAATCTTTAACGATTGAAATCATTTCGCCCAATGTTTTTGTGGCAAAAGGCTCTACGTCTGGTTTTAGAGTGTTTAAAGCTTTCATTGAATTTTCAAATTGTTTATACCAATATTGAGAAACTTCTTCAGGAGTTTTTCCTTCTTTTTCAGCTTTTTTAAGGATTTTATCGTCGACATCTGTAACGTTACGGCAATATGTAACATCATAACCTTTAAATTTTAAATATCTATATAAAATATCCCACGTAATATAGCATCTTGCGTGTCCAAGGTGTGCGAAATCATAAACTGTAGGACCGCAAACATACATTTTTACTTTGTTTCCGTCAATTGGTGTAAACTCTTCTACTGTGTTTGTGTAAGAATTGTGTAATTTCATTTTTATACCCTCGCTTAAGTCTATTTTACAACAAAAATATAAACTAATGTAAATTCGTTTTATTATACAAGCAATTTTGGTCTCAAAAAAAACTTTATAAATAAGTAACACAAAAGCGAGGAGATATTATTATGTCAGGAGATGGAACAGTACGTAAAGTCAATCATTGTGGATATGATTATGGTACGTATACCCCAATTACAGTGAGGGATAAAGATTCCGGAAAAAGTTTTGTAATAAATTTTAAAAACTCAACAGTTACAGGAAATGAAGCTTCTTGGACAATTAAAGATGGTGTTTTATGTGACAAAAATGGTAAATCAATAAAAGATAATGTAATGGAAGTTACTAGATATCAAGCGGCAATAATCAAAGCTGCTGACCATGATGGAGATACTTTTATTGATGGCGATGATTATACAGGTAGCCTTTTTGGAGAACAAGTAACTGAAGAATTGCAAAAGGCTAAATCAGAGTATAAAGTGCCGATGTATACGTATGGTTATACAATTGAAAATGGAGAATATGTACCGTTGCAAACTCCAGATGCAGAGGCATCAAATGGCTTTTTTGAAGCTTATGTAGAAAATTCTAAAGGCGATAAAGGCCGATTAATAATTGATATTCGCACAGAAGAAGATTTGCAATATGAAGCTCAGCGTAAAGCAGAGGCAGAAGCATTACTAAACAAAGCTAATAAGCCAAAATGGAAATTTTGGTAATCATTTAACTAGCATATCAAAAATTTCATGTACCGGTTTAAGTAAATCTTGAACCGGTATTTCTTCGTCTAATTCTAATGTAATTGTTGGAATATTTCTTTCTACACCACAATAAGTCCCAAAACTTCCAGGTGTCGGATATCCAATGCTTGCTTCCACTGGATAATTAATTATTTTTGAAATTTTTTCGGCGATTTCTTTTGCTGGACCGTCATAATTTACTATTTTAAATGGTGCGTGAAGCGTCAAAATTAGATCAGGTTTGTATTCTTCAAGCACTTCAACCATAAATTTTGTTTCAATTTCGCTTGCAGGTGATTTTCCACCGAAAAATTCATTTTTTTCTGTTAATTGCCAATTTTTTGTGGGATAATTTCTGTTTAAATCCACATCGTTTGCGTTTGTTCTTTTGCCAAACTGCATTCCGTCAGGGTTTAAACAAGGGATGAATAGTAGGTTGTTTTTATTCGAAATTCCCCCTCTCCCTTGCCCTCTCCCTCCAGGGGCGAGGGTATCTAGTATAAACTCAACTACACCATCCAAATTTTGGTAAATTTCGTTATTCCAAATCCGTAAAACTTTAAATCCTTGTTGTTCTAAAAAATTAGTTCTTGCTTCATCTTTTTTTATATTTTCTTGTTCGTTATGTTGACTACCATCAAGTTCTATAACCAACTTTTTGGCAAAGCAAACAAAATCTACAATGTAGTTCCCAATAGGTTGTTGTCTTTTAAAATGAAAACCATCTAATTTGTTAGCTCTTAAAACATCCCATAAAATTCGTTCTGCATCGGTTAGATTTTTTCTCAATTTTTTTGCATTGTTTAGGGTAGTTTGTGAATAACTACTCCCTCCCACCTTGAGGGGGAGGGTAGGGGAGAGGGGGATTTTATCTTTCAGATATTCATCAATCAAAAATTTCCCTTGAGGTTCTTCACCGTGAAAAACTCCGATAACTAAAATCGGTTTAGAATTTTCATTCCCGATTAATTGGATTTCATTTCCTAATTTAGTTTTTGTGCTTTTTAGAACTTTCATTATTCGAACAATGCCTGTATAAATTCTTTTGAATCAAATGTTTTTAAATCTTCCATTTTTTCGCCAACACCGACTAATTTAACAGGAAGTTTCATTTCGTTGGCTATAGCCAAAACAATAGCTCCTTTTGCAGATCCATCAAGTTTGGTTAATGCAACAGATGTTAAATTTACAGCTTCAGTAAATACTTTTGCTTGTTGCAAACCATTTTGACCAGTGTTTGCATCAATTACCAAAATGCTTTCTCTCAAATTTTCTGGTGCGTTTTTATCGATTACGGACTTAATTTTTGCTAATTCTTCCATTAGATTAAATTTGTTTTGTAAACGGCCTGCAGTATCAACCAAAATCACGTCATAGTTTTCATTTTTGGCTTTTTGAATAGCTTCATAAACAACAGATGCAGGATCAGCTTTGTCACGTCTAACAATATCAGCACCTGCACGTTTTGACCAAATATCTAATTGTTCTTCGGCTGCTGCTCTAAATGTATCACCTGCTGCGATTAAAACACGTTTATTTTCGTTTTTGAATTTATGTGCAAGTTTCCCGATTAAGGTTGTTTTGCCTGCACCATTAACACCTGTTATGAAATAAATATTCAATTCATTTTCTTTGAAAGATAATGTGTTATCTCCGGCATTATTTAAAACTTTTTCGAATTCAGATTTTAAGTAACTTTTAACTTCGGAAGGTTTAATTTTTGTTTGATTGCGTAAATTATCTACCAATTCTGATGCGTAATTCACGCCTAAATCGGCACTAATTAACAAATCTTCCATGTCATCAAGGACAAATTCAGAAAATTCTTCTTCATGTGAAATTGTTTCTACAACATTATTAACCAGAGCAGAAGCTGTGTTTGCAACAGTTTCTTTCAGGTTATTAAATTTGTCTTTGAAAAATCCGAACACAGTACCCTCACCCAAATTTCTAAATTCGTAAACTCATTAAGAAATTTTACCCTCTCCCATAGGGAGAGGGATTATAAACTAATTCAATCCGTTATCAACAATAACTTTTGCTAATACACCGTTAATAAATGCTGAACTGTCATCTGTTGAATATTTTTTAGCCAATTCTAATGCTTCGTCAACAACAACTTTCATTGGTGCATCTTTGATGTATAAAAGTTCAACGATTGCGATACGTAAAATATCTTTGTCCATTTTTACTAAACGATCAATATCCCAGCCTTTTGAATATTGTTGAATATATTTGTCAACTTCAGCATTATTTTTTTGGAATAATTCCGCAATTTTGATTGCATAATTTTTTACATCATTTTGAGATTCCAATGTTGTAAATTCTGCAATTTCTAAAGCTAAAAGGGCTTTTTCTGCGATATCAATCATTTCTTCAATTCTGCCTGACATATCAGAAGTCATTGGTAATGGTACAGGCAAGTTTGCAACTTCAAGCGGTCTGTTTAAGTTTGTTTCGTGTTCTGCTTCATAGTCGTCGATACGGTTTTTCATATCAACCAAAGCTCCAACAGCAACTTTTAATTCGTCACTTGCGTTGCTTGTCAAAATTCTTACTGATTTTAAAATAATATTTTCTAAATCGTCTTTTGAATAATTTGTAATTTTTTTATCAAACTGAGAAAATAGTATAAATGCTAATTCTCTTGCTGCTCTACGTGCTTGCATATTAAATTCCTTTTTGTTAACTGTTTACCACGATTATGCTATCATGAAAAAATTTTATCGACAAGTTGATTTAAACCAACTCGCTAGCTCTATATGAACTTCTTACTAATGGACCTATTTGATGATGGCAAATACCAACTTCTTCCGCCATATGTTTTAATTCTTCATATTCTTCAAGCGTATAGTATTTTGCAACGTCTAAATGCTCTTTAGATGGTTGAATATATTGTCCGATTGTCAAAATATCGCAACCAACGTTGTGCAAATCGGTCAATGTTTCTTTTATCTGTTCATAAGTTTCGCCCAAACCTATCATCAGACCTGATTTGGTTAAGATATCACTATTTTCTTTAATGTATTTTAAAACTTTAATTGAAGTATCATAATTCCCTTGAGGTCTTGCTGTTTTAAATAGGCTTTTTACAGTTTCTATATTGTGGTTAAAGACTTCAGGGTGAGCTTCGATAATAATATCTAAAGATTCTTTTTTGCCTTTAAAATCTGGAGTAAGAATTTCGATTTTAGTTTCTGGTGAAAGTTTTCGAATTTCTTTTATGCAGTTTGCAAAATGTTGAGCTCCACCATCAGGTAAATCATCACGTGTAACCGAAGTTATAACTGCATATTTAAGTCCTAAATCTCTGACGGCTTCTGCAACGTGCATAGGTTCATTCAAATCCAATGGCTCAGGTTTTGCGCAAGAAATATTGCAGTAACGGCAGTTTCTGGTACAGTTGCCCCCCATAATCAAAAAAGTTGCGGTGTTTTTTGTGTAGCATTCGTTTTTGTTTGGGCAACGAGCGTTTTCGCAAACTGTATTTAGGCATTTTGTTTTTAAAATTTTTCTTACTGTTCTTGTTTTATCTGTATCTATAATTGGTCTTTTTAAATATTCAGGTAATCTTTCTCTCATTATTTTAACCTCATAAGACAATCTAAAATACCTTCAGAATATGTAGGGTGTGCAAAACAAACCGCTTTTAATTCATCAACGGTTGTGTTTGTTTGCATTGCAATAACTAATTGTTGAATTAATGAAGATGCTTCATTAGAAACTATATGAGCACCAACGATTTTGTTGTCTTGTGCAAGAATTTTCATCATGCCGTCTGTTGAATCATCACATAAAGATTTTGCTAATGCTGTAATTGGCAACATTGATTTTTGAAATGTTCCAGATTCTAAATCTTGTTCTCTTTTCCCAATCCAAGCAATTTCGGGTTTGCCATAAACAACTGATGGAACAAGTTCTTGGTTGAATGGGATTTCAATAACTTTTTCCATAGCTTGTTTGCTTGCAAAGTGTGCTAATTGAATAGATCCTGCAACGTCACCAATATATGTCACACCGTCTATTTTTTCAATTTCGTTTGGTGTTCTACCGATAGCCAAAAGTGTACATTCTGCATCAATTATTTCACCGTTAGCCAACGATACTTGAACTCTGTTATCAATTTTTTCAATTTTTTCAACAGAAGTTTTTGTATAAAATTTTAAACTTTTAGCTTTAAAAATTCTTTCAATACGTTTTGAAACTTCGATGTCCGCCAGAGGTAAAAGATTGTCAGCCAATTCAACTAAGGTTACTGTTACACCGAAAGCTGAAAATATTCTTGAAAATTCTATGCCAATAGCACCTGAACCTATGATTACAATACTTTTTGGTAATGTTTCCATAGTTAGAACATCATCAGAAGACAAAATAAATTTGTGATCGTATTCCATTCCTTTTATTTGACGAGGGCTTGAACCGACAGCTGCAATAATTTCTTCGCAAATGTATTTTTCACCATTTGCTTCTATTGTATTTTTATCAATAATTTTTGCTTCTGCGTTTATAAGTTTTATACCTGAAGCTTTAAATGAGCGCTCCAAGCTTGAGCGAAGTTTTTCAACAACAGACTTTCTGCGTTCAACTACTTTTGAAAAATCAAGTTCACATTTGTCGACACAAATTCCGCATTCAGAAGATTTGGAAACTTCTTCAAAAATTTCTGCAGAATGTAACATCGTTTTGGTTGGAATACAACCGCGGTTTAGGCAAACTCCGCCAACAAAATCTTTTTCAAATAAAACAACTTTTTTGCCTGTTGATGCTGCATTTAGTGCTGCCGTGTAGCCTGCAGGCCCTGATCCTATAATCCCATAATCAAATTTTTCTTCCATAACTACCTCGTATAAACTCTTGGCAATCTTACTTTTAATCGACAAGTTAATTCATAATTTATTGTATTCAATATTTTTGCCCAAGTATCAATTGAATTTTCTTCATCAAGCAAAGTTATAACATCACCGACTTCACAATCAATTCCTGTAACATCAAACATCATTTGATCCATCGTAATATTACCGATTTGTTTGATTTTTTGTCCATTTAATTTGGCAAATATTTTGTTTGATAATGCTCTTGGAACTCCATCAGCGTAACCTACAGGAATAGTTGCGATTTTTCGTTTTTCATCGGTTTTGAATGTATATGAATAACTAACGCCGTCACCTTGATGTGTTTCGTGGATATTAACTATCCTGCCTTTTAAAGAAATTAACGGTTTTAGGTTTAAATCAGCGTTATAATTTTCAGGGAAATCAGGCGCTAATCCATACAGTGCTATCCCGACTCTGCGCATATTGGTATTTTTAACTTCATAGCACAAAGTTCCTGCAGTGTTTTGTAAATGCAGTAGCAGCCCTGTAGTATCGATTTTAGAAATAACTTTTTCCCATTTGTCGATTTGTTTTTGGGCTTCTTTTTCGTTTTCAGCAAATGCAAGGTGAGTAAAAATACCTTTCAAATCTATAAATTCGCAATTTTGAACTTCTTTAATAAATTCAACGGCATCTTCAAATTGAACACCAATTCGGTTCATTCCTGTATCAAGTTTTATATGAACTTTCGGTTTTGTGCCAGTTCTTTCGTATGCTTTTTTGCAAGCGTCGATATGTCCTTTTGAAAATATAGAAATGTTTAAGTCTGCATTGACAGCACTTTCAACCGCCCAAACAGGAACAGCGCCAAGTACCAAGATTTCACAATTTATGTTTGCATTTCTTAAATCAACACCTTCATCAATTGATGCGACACCTAACATATCAATTCCGCTTGCAAGAATAGTTGGCGCAAGCATTACTGAGCCGTGCCCGTAGGCATCAGCTTTCACAACTCCTAATAATTTTGTATCATCAGGAACATATTTTTTTATTTCTTTGATGTTATGTTCTAAGTTGCTGATGTTGACTTCTACCCACGAATCCCTGTGAATATTTATATTAGTTTGCCTAATGTTTTTCATATCAAAATTATATGACAAAAATTCTTGTATGTATATTGAATTTTTGCTATAATTAACTTATGGAAAGAAGTAAATTTATTAACGCAAAGCGTATTGTAATTAAATTAGGTACAAATGTTCTTCGTAGCAATGACGGTAATGTATCTTTGCCGAGAATTTTTTCGTTTATTGAAGATATTTCAGCTCTTGTTAAAGCAGGAAAAGAAGTTATCGTTATAACTTCAGGTGCAGTAGGTTTAGGTAAAAAACGTTTAGGACTTGCAAGCACAGAAGGAACAGCCCTAAAACAGGCATGTGCAGCAATTGGTCAAAGCAAATTAATGTCAATTTACGAGGACGGTTTTGACACATACGGACTTGTTGCCGCTCAAATTCTTTTAACTGAAGACGATTTCTCTATAAGAGAAAGATATTTAAGTTTAAGAACAACTTTAAGTAAATTATTAGAATTGGGTGCAGTTCCTGTAATTAATCAAAATGACACGGTTTCAACAATTGAAATTGCGCCAAGATTTGAAAATATGCAGGTGTGTTTTTCTGATAATGACAAGTTGTCTGCTCTTGTTGCAAGTGAACTTGATGCGGATTTGTTAGTTATATTATCAGATATAGACGGACTTTTTGATTCAAATCCAAAAGACAATCCGAATGCTAAAATTATTCACGAAGTTGAAGAAGTTACAGATGAAGTTTTAGCTTTAGCTCAAGGTGTTTCATCAGGTGGTCGTGGCGGTATGGCAACCAAGCTTGAGGCTGCGCGCATGGTAACTCGCTTTGGTGGCAAAATGCTTATAGCAAACGGAACAACACCTTTTATTATAAGAAAGATTTTTGCTGGTGAAGAATATGGAACAATGTTCTTACCACAAAAAGGAAGTTTATCCGATAAAAAACGTTGGATTGGTTATGCAACAAACATAATTGGTAAAATTGTCGTCAATGAAGGTGCTAAAAAAGCTCTTATTGAAGAAGAAAAAAGCTTGTTGCCAATCGGTGTTGTCGGTGTAATAAATGAATTTAATAAAGGTGATGTTGTGTCGATTGTTGATGAAAATGAAAAAGAATTTGCACGCGGAATTGTTAATTACAGTTCAAATTCTTGTAAAAAAGTTATCGGTCGTCATTCAGATAACATTTTGGAAATTCTTGGTTTCAAAAACTACGATGCGATTATTACTCGTGATAACATAACTATATTGTAAAACCCTCACCCGGCACTACGTGCCACCCTCTCCCAGAGGTAGAGGGGAAAGGAAAAAATGAACTTTATAAATATTGCACAAAATGCTAAAACAGCATCGCTTGAAATAGCTGATATTTCGACAAAAATTAAAAATCAAGCATTATTAGAAATCGCTCAATCAATTGAAAATAATGCAGAGTTGATATATTTAGCAAATAAAAAAGATCTTGAAGCTGCTCAAAGTCTTGTTGAATCAGGTGAACTTTCAAAAGCAACGTTTAATCGTTTAAAACTTGATGAAAATAAGATGCGTGATATGGTTAAAGGTATTAGAGATATTGCAAATTTAGAAGATCCTGTTAACAAAAAATTATTTGTACGTGAACTTGATGAAGGTTTGATGCTTTACAAAGTTAGTTGTCCGATAGGTGTTTTGGGAATTATTTTCGAAGCAAGACCTGATGTTATTGCACAGATTTCTTCATTAGCTATCAAATCTTCAAATGCTGTAATTTTAAAGGGTGGTAAAGAATCAATAAACACAAATAAAGCAATCTTATCAGTCATTAATGATACTTTAGAAACCGTGGACGGTTTTCCTAAAAACGTTGTTCAGCAAGTGTTTACAAGAGATGATGTTGCTGAAATGTTAAAATGTGACAAATATATTAATTTGATTATTCCAAGAGGCGGTAACAATCTTGTAAGATTCATTAAAGAAAATACAAAAATTCCTGTATTGGGTCATGCAGATGGAATTTGTCATATTTTTGTTGATAAATCTGCTGATATAAAAATGGCAGAAAAAGTTGTTGTAGATGCAAAAACTCAATACCCAAGCGCTTGTAATGCTGTTGAAACGTTATTAATCCATGAAGAATTCCCTCATAAAAATGAACTTTTGGCATCATTACAATTGTCAGAAATTAAATTGATAGATAATCCTGAAAGTTGGTCTTTTGAATATGGGGACAAAATTTTGGCTTTTAAAACTGTAAAAAATGTTGATGAAGCTATTGAACACATAAACACTTATGGCTCAGGACATACTGATAGTATCTTAACATCTGATAGCGAAAATGCTGAAAAATTTATGAATAAAGTTGATTCTGCAGGTGTTTATTTCAACGCTTCAACACGATTTGCAGATGGTTTTAGATATGGTTTCGGTGCAGAAGTCGGGATTTCTACAAATAAAACCCACGCGCGTGGACCTGTTGGACTTGAAGGATTGACTATTTACAAATATAAACTTGTAGGTGATGGTCATATTGTAAAAGATTATGCTGATGGAACAAAACAGTTTCATCATAAAGATTTAGGAGTTTAAATGATAGGAATAGTAGGTTTAGGATTAATTGGTGGATCAATATTTAAAACTCTTACTGCATTAGGGTATGAGGTTTGTGCTGTGTCAAATTCTATGCAAGGAATTTTACCTAATATTACTGCAGATTATAATTGTTTGAAAGATTGCGAAATAGTTTTTGTGTGTTCGCCAATGAATAAAGCCTTAGAAGTTCTTGATACTTTAGAATATGTATTAGACTCAAACACAATTGTTACAGATGTTTGTAGCCTAAAAACCTTTGTTTGTCAAAAAGAAAGACCTTATATTTTTATTCCGTCGCATCCGATGGCAGGTACTGAACACAAAGGTTTTGAAAACTCTTTTGACGGTTTGTTTAATGGTGCAAAATGGGTTATAACACCTTTACCTCAAGAAATTCAACATGATGAAATTGACTTATCCCATCAAAATAAATCGCAAGAATCTCGTCAAAAGCTTGAAAAGTTGATTAGAGAAATGGGTGCAACTCCAATTATTACAACGCCAAAAGAACATGATGAAGCTGTAGCATTAATTTCTCATATGCCGATGGTCGTTGCACAGGCATTGTTTCTAGCCGCAAGTGAAAATAAATTGGCATTAGATATTGCTGCAAGTGGTTTTCGTGATATGACTAGGCTTGCTATGTCTAATGAAGAAATGGCTTGCGATATGGTTAATATGAATGCAGAAAATATTGAAAAAGCTATTTTAAGGCTGTATAAATCTCTAGGGAATTTAACAAATAAAAATTATGCTGAGACTATATCTCTCATTAAGTCTCAGCGACAAAACATGTTTATTTAATGTACCTCTGTTTTGAAAACTTTATGCACAAATGAGCCAATTAATCCTGTAACAGCACCTGCAATAATGAAAGGTGCAGCT
The DNA here is from genome assembly GCA_045652525.1 of Candidatus Gastranaerophilaceae bacterium. Classification (GTDB taxonomy): domain Bacteria; phylum Cyanobacteriota; class Vampirovibrionia; order Gastranaerophilales; family Gastranaerophilaceae; genus SIG32. Next base: position 26,588 of record JAZRUK010000003.1, read on the forward strand.
GGTCTAATTTGTTTTAAGGCCTTATTGAATGTGCAAATGCTATTACTTGCAAATTCTTTGGATGATTTTACAAATGCATCTTGTGCAAGTGATTTTTCAGGAAGATCTTTTATCTCTTTCAAAAATTCGCGTCTTGAACTCGCGGTATTAGCTTTGATTGAGCGAACAATTTTTTGGTAATCTTTATCCATTTCTTGAGAAGTTAAAGGCAGTACCCATTTTGCAGCATAGCCGACAGTACCACCAATCACAGCAGATTTAATGCCGTGTCCTAAACTCGATTTTCTTTGTTGTACTTTTTCTACTGTCATAGATTATAAATCCTTATACGCACACTGCTTAGAACTTTTTGAGTTCTAATCTTCTACTATATGACAAGATTTACACTTAAATATTTTAAATATCGCTATTTAAAACTGAGTAATTAAATCTTCGTATGGCATTGTAAACGAAAATTACTTTTTTGTCAAGTGTTTCATGATGTTTAGGCCGAACATAATAGCAACGATAACTATTATATTAATCAAATAATGTTTGATTGTGTTAGCTCCCATAAACCAAGAAGCTAAAGCTCCGGCAATAATTGCAACGGAAGTTAAAATAACAACAGTTTTCTTTTGTGAAAATCCTGCGTGTAAAAGTTTGTGGTGAATGTGTTCTGCATCAGCAACAAATGGAGATTTACCTTTAGAAATTCTTCTTAGTGAAGAATATGTTATATCCATAATTGGTACAGCTAAAACGACAAATGGCAAAATAATTGCTAAAGTTGCAGCTTTCATAACACCAGTTATAGAAATTGTAGCAAGTAAAAATCCTGAAAATAATGCACCACCGTCGCCCATAAAAATTCTTGCAGGGTTAAAGTTATAGGTTAAAAATGCAAGCATTGAACCTGCTAAGATAAAACCGATTAATGCGCTTATTGGGCTTGATGGAGTCATTGCAACTGCAATTATTGCTAATGTTATTGCGTTTATTGTGACAACAGAGCCTGCAAGGCCGTCAACTCCGTCAATAAAATTTACAGCATTGCTTATTCCAACAATCCAAAGAATTGTAATTGGATAAGAAAATAATCCCAAATCTATTCCGCCGAAAAGAGGGATTTCATTTATTTGTACACCTAATAAATAAACCAAAGTTGCAATTGCAAGTTGAATAAATAATTTAAATTTTGCACCAAGCCCATATACATCGTCAGTTAAGCCTAACAAAAACATTAACGAGCTACCAAGCAAAATCCCTGATAATAGACTTCCGTAAGGGTAGTAACTTAAGAATACAAGGCACAAAAAAGTAAGCATTGTACTTGCCCAAATCGCAACACCGCCAATTCTTGAAATTGGTTTTGTGTGAATTTTTCTTTCGTTTGGAAGATCGACAAGACCTTCTTTTTTAGAAAAACTAATTACCAAAGGCACGATAAATACACCTAAAATGTAGGCGATAATTGTTCCGATTATGTGAGCTTGTGTTAGTTTAATAAAAATTTTCCTGCCCTCTTTATGGGATTATTATAGCACAGAAATTTATTCATATAAAGGATATTTTTTGCAAAGTTTCATAGAGCGTTCTCTTAAGTTTTGCAAACCAATTTCGCTATCTGATGCATAAATTGCTGATGCAATAATTTTTGCAACTTCAATCATATCTTCTTCTTTAAAGCCACGAGTTGTAACAGCAGGTGTTCCAAGTCTGATTCCTGAAGTTACAAATGGACTTTGCGGATCGTTTGGAACAGTATTTTTGTTTGCAGTGATGCCAACTTTTTCAAGAACGTTAGCCATATCTTTACCTGTTTTACCTGTTTTTCTCAAATCTAATGTCATTAAGTGGTTTTCTGTCATACCACCAACGATATCCATACCTTCATCCATTAGACCTTGCGCAAGTGCTTTTGCATTTTTGATTATTTGTTCTGCATAAGCCTTGAATTCAGGTTGCATAGCTTCGTGAAGAGCAACAGCTTTGGCTGCAATAATGTGTTCTAACGGGCCACCTTGCATTCCAGGGAAAACAGCTTTGTCGATACCCATAGCATGTTCTTCTTTGCACATAATAATACCGCCACGAGGCCCTCTTAATGATTTGTGAGTTGTTGTTGTCACAAAATCAGCATATGGTGCAGGTGATGGGTGAAGCCCTGCCGCAACTAATCCTGCAATGTGTGCAATATCAGCTAACAATAATGCGCCAACTTCATCTGCGATCTCTTTGAAGCGTTTGAAATCAATTATTCTTGCGTAATTACTTGCGCCACATACGATTAATTTTGGTCTGTGAGCTTTTGCTTTTGCCAAAACATCATCATAATCGATTTCACCGTATTCGTTTATTCCATAGCTTTCAACATCAAAATATAAGCCTGAGAAGTTAACAGGCGAGCCGTGAGAAAGGTGTCCACCATTTGACAAATCCATACCCAAAACTTTATCACCTGGTTTTAGGCAGTACATAAATACAGCCATATTGGCTTGTGCGCCACTGTGTGGCTGAACGTTTGCGTGATCCATACCGAATAATTCACACGCACGTTTTTGCGCAACTTCTTCTATAACGTCAACGTGTTCGCAGCCGTTATAAAATCTTTTGTGAGGCTTACCTTCTGCATATTTGTTTGTTAAAACGCTTCCTGCAGCTTCCATTACTGCAAGAGAAGTAATATTTTCACTTGCGATTAATTCAATAGTTTCTTGTTGTCTTTTTAATTCTAATTCGATTTGTTCTGCAACAATCGGATCAACTTTTTTTATATTTTCTAAATGCATATCCCTACTCCTTATTTAAAATTAGCGAGTTAGCAAGTGAGTAAGATGCATATAAAAACTACTAACTTACTTCCTCATTCTGATTCTACCATTTTTTTAAAGCCTTGGCAATATGATGTTGAAATATTAAAAAATAATAAATTTAACTTGTTTATTCCTCTTGATAACTTATAATAGTAAGTATAGGTAAGGGGAAAATTATGAGCCAGAAAAAAGATAACAATCCGTTTAATAAAGATGCACAGCCTGAAATTACAGAAGCTGCTGAAACAGCAGAACAAGTCGAAGAAGTTGTTGAAGAAAAATCTGAAGATAACAAACTTCAAGAAGAATATGATAAATTAAATCAGCAATACATAAGGCTTGCTGCGGATTTTGATAATTATAGAAAAAGACAAGAACAAGAACGTGAAAATTTATTGAAATTTGGTACAGAAAATGCTCTTAAAAAAATGCTTGAAGTAATCGATAACTTTGAACGTGGTGAAAAAGCTTTGCAAAATGTAGAAGATTGTCAACAAGTGAAGGATAGCTTTAATCTTGTACACAAACAAGTTTTGGATACATTACAAAAACTCGGACTTGAAGAAATTGATGCAGAAGGCAAAGAATTTGATCCTAATTTTCACGATGCGGTTATGAGAACACCAACAAACGAATATCCAGAAGAAATAATTATTGCAGTTCTTCAAAAGGGTTACAAGATGGGAGAAAAAGTTCTTAGACCAGCATTAGTGAATGTTGCAGCAGCCGAATAAAATAACAGAGGAAGAATGACAGATTACTATGAAATACTGGAAGTATCAAAAGATGCTACCAAAGACGAAATAAAATCAGCTTTTAGAAAAAAAGCAAGACAATATCACCCAGACGTTAATAAAGCGCCAGATGCGGAAGAAAAGTTTAAAGAATTAGGAAAAGCTTACGAAACTTTGATGGACGATAATAAACGTGCTACTTATGACCGTTTTGGCGAAGATGGTTTGAAAAATGCAGGATTCGATACAGGTGGTCCATTCGCAGGTGGATTTGGTGATTTGAATGATATTTTTAACTCATTCTTTGGTGGAATGGGCTTTGGATTTGGTGGAGGCAGAGTTGATCCAAATGCTCCGCAACGCGGCGATGACTTAAGACTTGATGTTGAGATTGAGTTTGAAGAAGCTGTTTTTGGATTGAATAAAGAGATTAAATTTGATCATTTGGAGTTGTGTACAGAATGTGGTGGAACAGGTGCTGCAAAAGGTTCAAGACCTGTAACCTGCTCTACTTGTGGTGGTTCTGGTCAAGTTCAAACTGTTGCAAGAACTCCACTGGGTGCATTTACTCAAATTAGTACATGTCCAGATTGTCACGGTTCTGGTCAAAAAATAGAAACACCTTGTTCAGCTTGTAAGGGTTATGGCAAAATTGAACGTGAAAAGAAAATCGAAATAAAAATTCCTGCAGGTGTAGACAATATGTCTAAAATTCGTGTATCTCGCGAAGGTGATGTTGGCACAAATGGTGGACCAAATGGCGATTTATTCGTTGTTTTACACGTAAAACCATCAGATTATTTTGAGCGTGATGGTTTGAATGTATTTACAAATGTAGAAATTTCTCCAGCTCAAGCTGTTTTGGGTGATGAATTAATGATAAGAACACTTGACGGTGAACAAAAAATTCAAATTGATTCAGGAATTCAAAGTGGGGAAACAATAAAGATTAAAGGTGCTGGTGTTCCTGTAATTTCACGTCCTTCACATCGTGGTGATCATATTGTTATCGTAACAGTAAAAACACCTACTCAGTTGACAGATGAAGAAAGAAATTTATATAAAAAATTATATGAGCTTAATACTAATAAAAAACCTCAAGAATCAATAATATCAAAGGTTAAAGGAGTATTTAATAATGCGTAAGATTTTATTTGTTTTACTCTTAATGATTGTGACATCAACTGCAACTTTTGCTTCAAAGATTCCTGCAGAATTGCAAACATATGTGGAAAACACTTTCCCAAAAACAAATTTTAGATTTGATGGTGTCATAATTTTACCTGATACTACGATTTATTTGCCGTTATTTCCGTCAAAACCCATTGATGTTGAAAAATTAAGTATAAAATCAACAATTCCGGCAAATAAAACTTTGGCTCAAAAGCCAGAAGTTGTTATTTTTAATAATGATTATGTGTTTTTAAAGGTTATAAATCAGTCTGATGGTTCAAGAACTGTAGTGGCTCCTACGACTGTTCCTGCAGAAGTTACTGCTGGACTTTTGCCACAAGATATGCTTGTTCCAAGAGGTCTTGTTATTCCTGAAAATTTAAAAGGTATTATTGGGAATTTGGATATTCGTTTAGCAGAAAACCCAGGTTTGAAAGTGGCAGTTCCTCAATCAAAAAATGATATTAATAATAAGGTTATTCCTATTGAAGAACTGAAAGAAAAAACATTTTATGTAGCGACAGGTTATTCAAAAAATATTCAAGTAATTAATTCAGAAAACAAATCACCTGCTTATGCTTTAGCTCAAAATTATGTTCCAAATGATATGAAAGGATATAACAATGAGTATTTGATAGTAACTTCTTATGGCAGTCCAACAGTAAATGTAATTTCTTTAGCTGATGAAGATATTATTAAACAAATTCATTTAAATACAAAACCTGATGAAATATTAATTGATCAAGATAAAAATATTGCTTATATTTCAAGCTCAGAAGGTTCAAGTATTTATGTGATGAATCTTGAATCTATGACTTTGTCAAAGCAAATTAAAATTAATGGAATGTGTGAGAAATTAACTTTAAGTGATGATGGTTCAAAAATTTTCTATTTTGATAAAAAAACTCATGAAATTTGGGCAATCGAATTAGATAATAATTATTTATTAAAAGATATTGGCAGATTCCCTAATGTTTCAAAAATTGCATTTAATAATGACAAAATCTATGTTACCAGTAGGACTAAAAATCATCTTGCAATTATTGATTATGAAACAAATGGTTTGATTGCAGAAATAGATATTTGTGAAAAGCCAATCGATATGATATCGCACAAAAATAATTTATTTATTTTAGGTGCTAATGATAATGTTGTTCAAGTGATAGATACAGAAACAGATAAGCTAACTGATTCAATATATTTGAATACTAAAGGATTTTCTACAAATATTGATAAAATTGACAATACCAATTTAGCTATTATTTCAGATTCAAGAGCTTCTATTTATTGCATATTGGATATGGAAAATAAACGTGTAGCTAAGGCAAGCGCCATAGAAGTTCCTATAAGAACAATTGTTATTACAGATAGAGTGAAGAAATTAAATAAATGACAAAATATTTTGATGAAACAACTGAAAATATATTAGTATCTCTTGAAGAAACTCAAAAGAGTTTTTGGAATATTTCAAGAGTTACTGGAGAATTTTTGTATACTTTTATTAGAAGTGCGAATTGTAAAAATGTAGTAGAGGTTGGAACTTCTAATGGATATTCTGGTATTTGGATTGGTAAAGCATTAAAAGAAACAGGTGGCCACTTAACTACAATTGAATTTTGGGAAAAACGTTTTGCCATAGCTAGAGAAAATTTCAAAACTTGTGGAGTTGATGAACAAATTACAATTAAACAAGGTTCAGCTTGTGATGTTTTAAATGATCTGCCTGAAGATTTCAAAATAGATTTTGCATTTGTCGATGCAAACAAAAAAGAATATATTGATTATTTTAATTTGATTCATCCACATTTAAATGTTGGTGGCTTTATTGCTTGTGATAATGTGCTATCTCACGAAGAAAAAACGCAAACATTTATTGATGCAATAAACAATCATCCTGATTATGAAAATGTAGTTTTACCATTGCCGGCAGGTTTATCTTTGGGTAGAAAAATCAGATAAAACTTTACCATTTTTAACATGATACTTGATTATTTAGATTTTTAATATATTATTAAATTACACAACTAGCTAGAAAAGGAATAAAACTATGTCAAAACAATGTGAAATTTGCGGTAAAAAACCGATTAAAGCAGCGAAATTAACTTTTTCGCATAAACAAATTGTACATACTCAAGAACCAAACTTACAATCAGTAAAAGCTGTTATTAACGGCCAAACAAAAAGAATTAAAGTTTGTACTTCTTGCTTAAGAGCTGGTAAAGTTCAAAAAGCTGTATAGTTGTTTAAACACAAATACGAAAAAAGAGTCTTGTTTAAAGACTCTTTTTTGTTGTAAAGTGAAAGCACCCTTTCGGGTGCTTTTGGAGGTTTAAAGAATTAATCTTCAATCATGATTTTAGCTTGCTTTTGCTGAGCCATTTCTCGTAGCTCATCTACACTCATAACTTTACCTTCTATGTTAACATAGTGGTCTTCCATATAATCGCCTAGGATATTGTATAATAATACATTTTTACCATATTGAGAATCTGGTGTACCACCGTCTTCTGGTAAATAACCAGGTTCCATAGTACCTAATTCAACATATTTGCCTCTGTTTTCTCCAGCCATAGCTTTTGGATATACAAAAATTTTGTTTTTGCCGTTTGAGTGAGCAAATGTTTTATAGCCATCTTCGTTAAACATCAAACCGCTTACTTCATCAGTTACTGTACCATCTTGTTTTACAACAGTAATTTCACCTGGTTTAACTAATGTAACTCGGATATCATTTTTAATAGAGTCTGCTATTACGTGGTCATATCTTGCCTCATCATCATAACATCTTTCAAGATTTAATTTGATGTATTCAGGTCTGTCATTTTCCCAATCTCTTTTACCACCAATGTATAAAAGAGCTTTATTTGTAAGGTCACCATCATCTCCTTCTACAGGAACTTTAAGAATATCACCTCTCCAAATGTTTAAAGAGTCTTGAATTTGTGTTGGGAATTCGAATGCAGGTGGAATAAAAATTGAATCACGAACTACAACAGTATCACGAACAACTGTTGTATCTCTGTCACAATCGCAATCGTGGTCGTGGTTACAGCTATCACCTGGAGTAAAGTTTACTGTCGCATCAGCTGATGCACTAATATCTATTTTTTCACAGCTTGGAAGTGTTGTTGTAGCTACTGGAATCATAAACATTGCAGCCGCAACAGGTCCTGATAACTTTTGCATAAAGCCTTTTTTTTGCGTCGGCATTTCAGCAGGAAGTTCAGCTTGTGAAGTCTGTGTTTTTTTACTTTTTTTACCTTCGAAATTTACATTTGTAAACTGATTAATTGCATTTATTTGCATTTTAATAAACCTCCAATTTAATATTGTGATTATACTAAAAACAAGCACAAAATTACTTGCTAATTTAAAAAAAGCGTATTTACAAATATTTACATAAGGAGGTGCCACTCTATAACAAGAGTGGCAATATGAAAAAACGAAAACTACACTAAGCTATTGCTCAGCTAGTTTTGATCTTACAAGGCTTTCTACTTCTGCTAAAATATCAGGATTAGCAGCTAAAAATTCTTTAGCTTTATCTCTTCCTTGACCTAGTTTTTCTTCGTTAAAACTAAACCATGCTCCTGCTTTTTTAACAATATCAAGGTTTACAGCAACATCAAGTATATTACCGATTTTGCAAATACCTTTACCAAAAATGATATCAAATTCTGCGGTTCTAAATGGAGGTGCAACTTTGTTTTTCAATACTTTTACTCTAACGTGGTTACCAACATCACCATTTTCGCCTTTTAAACCTTCAACTCTACGGATTTCCATACGAACACTTGAATAGTATTTCAAAGCATTACCACCAGTTGTTGTTTCAGGATTGCCATACATAACACCAATTTTCATACGTAATTGGTTGATGAAAATAACGGTTGTATTTGTTTTCCCGATAACACCAGTCAATTTTCTTAAAGCTTTTGACATTAAACGAGCTTGTAAACCCATTTGTTGATCTTCCATTGAGCCTTCAATTTCAGCTTTTGGAACCAAAGCTGCAACGGAGTCAACGACAACGATATCAACAGCACCAGATCTAACAAGTTCTTCTGTAATATCTAATGCTTGTTCACCTGTGTCCGGTTGTGAAATTAACAAGTCGTCAATTTGCACGCCTAAATTTTTAGCATATTCAGGATCAAGTGCGTGTTCTGCGTCAACAAATGCTGCTATACCACCACGTTTTTGGCATTCAGCTACAATATGTTGAGCCAAAGTTGTTTTACCTGAACTTTCTGGACCATAAATTTCAATGATACGGCCACGAGGAATACCACCAACACCGAGAGCTACGTCAAGTGCTAATGCACCTGTTGGGATAGCATCAACATTAACAGTTGTTTTATCACCCAATTTCATAATTGAGCCTTTACCAAAATCTTTTTCAATTTTTTCTATGGCTAGTTTTAAAGCTTTATTTCTTTCTTCAATGTTTACTGTCAATTCTTCTTTTACGGCCATTTTTAAATTCCTTATTATTCCCAAACGTGGCGTTCTTTTTTCTTGTATAAGCCAAGTCCTACGTGTTTGTAACTATTTAAATCATTCTTTAATTGATAAACTTCTTTATTCAAATCGATAATTTTTTGTTTCAAAGTTTCATTATCTGTTTTGCAACGAATAAGCTCAACAACAACCTCATCCATACCTTCAAGCTTTTCATCGATAACTTTTGCAATTTTATCGCTTAAAGTTGCTTCCATATTACGGATTGAGCTAAGGATATTAGTTATAGCAGAATTAGGGCGCTCTGCTGGTAAACATTTTTGTGATTGCATTTGTCTTAAGTGTTTAACTTCATCATATGAAAAATAAGTTTGCCCTTTTGTATTTTTTTTCGGCAAAATAGATGCACGTTTACAAAGTTCAACAATTTCTTTATTGTCGGCATTTAATATATCTCTAACTTCTTTTGGTGATAAAGTTTTAGCCCCAGTTTCTAACATTTTTTAATATCCCTCAGTATTTCCCCAATTATATTCTATTAAATTTTTTATAAAAAGACAAATTGTAAACAATTATATCGTAACATCACTTAATATTAGTGTATTTGAAAGACACATTTTGAACAGTGAGCTTTTGGATGAAGAACCAAATTATCTTCTAAGTCGTACATTTTTTCGACTTTTGTAATTAAAGGAGCATCACATTTTGGGCATTTTAATCCCCCAGCACCGTTTAAAATAAGTTCTTTTAAGCTATCAATGATTTGTAGTGATACAAAATCATTTTGAAAGTCTTTTTCTAGACGTCTAATTTCTTCAGGGTGACATTTTAACCCTTTAGCTAAATTCTGTCTAACTGTTACGGATAAAAATAATTCTTTTCCAGCTTCAATGTCTTCAATTAATGTCAATTCAAGACCTGATTTCATTGCCAAACCTTTTGGCGAAATACCTAAATTATCTCTCTGTTGTTGTACAAATTGTGCTAAAGTCTTCTTCATAGAAAAATTGTACCATAAAAAAGAACCTCTTGTGGAGGTTCTTTTTTTTTATTTATTTAAACCAGAGAAAACCATCTCTAATTGTGACTCTTGCATCTGCATGCGCACTGTAGTTTACTTGCATTACTTCAAGAAAATCTTTTTCAGCTTGTTCTCGAGTATCAACAAGATTTTGATTTTTTTCATCATAGAATTTTTCAGCATCGTCACGAGTTCGTTCTAGAATTTGGTTTTTATCATCATAATGTTGTTGTGCATCGTCAATTGCATTTTTTAAATTTGTTTGTTTTTCATCAAAGTAATTTTCCACATCAGTTTTGGCAGTTTTAGCATCAAAGCCATCAATAGTTTCGATTGGACAAAATTCTTCAGCTGAACCCCATTCTCTGTCAATTAGAGAATAACTTACGTGTTTGCCATCGCCGTAGTTTGTTAACATATATTGTACAGGTTTTTCACTGCCTTCAAGGGTTAACAAAACACCATTCCAAGTTTCAGAATATTGTCCCTCTGCACCAACTTCAAAATCTTGAACATTTTGGATGGTTAATTTTTTATTTCCGTCTGTAACAGTTATACTACCGTCAGCATTTTTAGTGAAAGTACCTGTTATTGAATTGTTGTTATCAAGTGTTAATTTAACTTGAGGATTACCAGCAGCAAGTTCGGATAGAGTGCCAGGAATAACTTCAAACTTCAACCCTGGGGTGTTGGAGTAAGAAGTATTTCCCAATGAAATATTTGTTAAAAATTCTTCAGATCCGTCTTCATCTTTAAGGCCGTCGAAATTAAGACCAACACCTTCAAGCATTCCTTTGAATGTTTCTACAGCTCCATTTGGATTAGGATTTACTGGTTCTCCTAGATTGTGTTTGAATCCATTGCCAAACTCAACTTGTGCTTGGCCGTTAACTACATTGTATGTATAGCCTACAGGTGGCTCTGTAGTAGTTTGTTTTTCATCACCAATTATGTTGATATAATTTACAACATCTTTTGGATTTGGTGTTTCGACTTTACCAGTGCCAGGTCTGTTGATAGGTACGGTAATTTCTTGACCATCTTTGCCAATAGTAATACCAACCTTGCCTTCTGTGATACCATATTTATAACCTATTTCATCAACGGTTTGGTGTGTTGTACCATTTTTTTCATCGACAACATTGATGTATTTTACAACGGTTTCACCACCTATAGTTTCATCAGTTTTTATAGGTAGTGAGATTCCACCGTCAAGTTTAATGACAGGTTTTTTGTTATTGTCGAGAGCATAAGTGTAGTTTAGGTCGTCGACATTTGGTTCCGGTTTGTCATCTATAATGTTTATGTATTTTACGGTATTTTCTGCATTTATTTTGCAATCGGAGAATAAATCAAGTTGGATTTTATTTGGTTCTTCTCCCATGTTAATAAACCCGCCAATTTTCTCAGCGCCATTTTCAACTTTATGTGTATAGCTATATAAGAATTCTTCGCCATCAGGCGTTTTTCTGGTGTAATGTTTGCCATCAAGTTGTGAAATAGGATTTTCTCCGTTCAAGAAATTTATAGCGTCTTCAGCAATTGCATTTGCTGTAATTCCGACAGCAACACTGACATTTTCAGGAAGAGGATCATCCTCTTTTGAACAACTTGCTAAAGCGGCTGTTGTAGCTACAGCAGCACTTGTAACTCCAGTTGCGGAAAGGGCTACACCACCTAGTGTTGCTCCACCTATTGTGTTTACACCACGACCAAAGCTCCTAATATAGCCACCAGAAACTTTATTTCCCCATTCATTCAATGGTTTTGTAATATTCTTGTCCCACCAGTTTGCAGCTTCTTTGTACCAAGGAACATCTTCTTTGGGAGGTTGATTGATGTATGTAACTTTTGTATTTTTACCAAATAATTGTGGAGTACCATCATATTTTTTGCAATCTATTTCAAATTCTGTTGTCCCGTCAGGATTTTCAATATGAGTAATACCGTTGCCAGTATCAATTCTTTTTGGACCTGAAGTTTCTACAGTTACACCTTTACCTAAGGAAGATTTTGTTCCACTTAAGCCTTTGGTCAATTTTTCGTTATCTCGTGCTATTTTATCCGCATCAATTTGAGCTTGTTGTTCTGGTGTAATTTCCACATAATTATCAGGTTTGTCGGTTTTCTTTAACCAATTATAATCGCTGTTAAACCATTCGCCGCCCATTTACTTTCTCCTTTCAATAGAGCTACTAACTTCACATATACCCATTTGACGGACTAAAATATAAAAAACTTTGATAAAATTCTATGAAATTTAACAAAGTTTAACAAGTTGGGCTTGAAAAAAGATGGATTGCAGTTATAATATGATTATAGAACATTGAAATATGGGGACGTCCGGATTTGACAGGATGTTTGATTAATACAGGTTGCGTGTCCGAGCGCTGTTCTCGGTTATCAACGAGCTAAGCAAATTAAATGCTGAAAACAACGTAATTAAAGCTGATTTTTCAAGAGCAGCTGCTCTTGCTGCGTAAGACGCAGTCAGCCACTTTATTAGCCCAGCTTGCCGGTTAATAGGGTCCATTATGCAAGACGCAGTATGTTGATGATGGTAGACATATCAAGATAACCATCAGTGGTTTAGAGTTTCCACCAAATAAAACCTAGGGCTGTTTTAAGGGTTGTGATATTTTCCCGAAACAGTTGAGCGGATTAATATCTACACACGTAGAAGCAGGTGTTGGTCCATTTTGGACGTGGGTTCGAGTCCCACCGTCTCCACCAAAATAGAGGATACTATTTAGTATCCTCTATTTTGGTATGAAAGTGAGGGCGAGAAGTTATTTTTTTTGGTGGGTTGCGCGAGGCGGCAGAGGGCGTAGTGACGGAAACGTTGAGTTTTCGGCACGTAGACCCGTTTAATGCCGACGAGCAAGACACGAGTCCCACCGTCTCCACCATAATAAAAAAGAGATCTATTGCAGATCTCTTTTTTATGCGAAAATCCCGCACCACGTGGGCTTCAGCCGTTTAGTAAAATTCTCTAAATTTCATTTTCTAGAGAATTTCTCTGTTATTTGAGACAGATTCTCTTTCGCCAATTTAAAAGAGTCCTTTTGTAATACAGATGCCATAGTGTTTCGGCAATTTGGCCTCTGGTTGTAGTCAGCTTTAGAGTAGTAATGGGAACATGCAAAGTAATATCCTCAAAATGAGTATTATTTTATGTGTTGTGAGTTAGGAATTTTGAGGCGCTGCATAATTTCTGTGTAAGTTAGAAGTTATTGTGGTAGAACTCGCAAAACTTTATACGGAATTTTATTTTTTATCAAAAAATTCCCCCATGCAATTTGTTCGGGTTTTAGGGTTTCATTTTTACGTTTAACTTCAACAAAAATCATTTTCTTATTATTCCAGACAATATAATCAGGTGTTCCAACAGGGTTTCTATGGAATTCATCTATCGTATGTTTTAAAATTTTGCAAAAAGTTTTATTATCAATTTTCGTTAAAAACTCTTGCACAATAGATGATTTAAAATATCCTGTAGGATTTTTGTAACCTTCAATTTCCCACTCATCAAGCCAGCGAATATACGAACCTTGTTCGTGTTTAGCTATTTGATTATTTATAAATTGTTGAATATTAGATTTTTTTATTGCTTCTAATTTTTTGTTTAATTCTTCTTTTGAAATATCAGATTTTTCAACATCAAAGAATTTGTTTTCGGATTTTGCATTAATGGTTTGCGGATATAATTCATCAAGAAAAGCAAGTACAAAAATACCTTTCCAAAAAGAATATTCGGCGCGCATAACTTGATAACCTTTGTTTTTATAATATTCTCGAACAATTTGTTCAGTTGAACATTTATTACCATTTGAACAATAAAAATAGTTTTTACCAAATTCGCCAGTTTTTGCCACCATAATTGTAATCGTATTTTCTTTAATTTCCACAGGTAAAATCTGTTTTGCTTGACTATAAGAAGCGAAACAAATTAAAGTTAAAATTATTAATAAAAACTTTTTCACATGACTATTATATCAACTAAACAGATTTTAAATCAATTTCTTCAATATAACATCTGCAATTTGGATGCATATCATCCGGAATATCTTCCATATATTCAAAAATCTTTCCATCCATCAATGCACAATCTCCACAAACTTTACCATCACCCATTGTGTGCCAAACAAAAATTTTACCTTGATTTCCATATGCTAATTCTCCATTTGTTGGAATTCCAATTTCATTTAATTGTTCATGGATACGTTTTTCATATTTTTCAAATTCGTCGCTAGACATTTTGCCAATTTTTTCACGAGTAAAAATTTGTTGTACACCTTCTGGCGTATTCATAAATTTCAAATATTTAGACATAAAGCCTCCTTTGTAGTGTAAATCTAAAAAACATTCACATTATAATAATTTTTAAAATGCCCAACAAGTCCGTAATTTTACGTAGGTAATTTGGTTAATTGACAGGATTTACCTTGCAATACTTGTACATAGCAAAATTTTGCATTGAGGCATTTTATACAATTGGAATGTAAAAGTTAAGGTAATATTTGTGTTAATTCAAAGTAGTTCTTATTCTTATCAAACTTCTAATAAATATGAGATTAAACATAATATGTTTGGAGCGACAAGGAAATCTCAACATTTTCAAATTGCATTTGCGGGCTATGACAAAGATTTTTATGTGCAATTGAGTAAAAAGATGGCATTTGCCTTGCGACATAAACCTGAACAGTGTGGGCTTAAATTAGATAAAGATGGGTTTACTGATGTAAATGGGTTATTGGAATATCTTAGATCTATTAAACGTTTTTGTGATGTAACAGTACAAGATATAAAAGATACCATGTCTAATTCTGATAAAAAACGATTTGAATTGAAAGGTGATAATATCAGAGCATATTATGGTCATAGTTGCTTACAAAAGATTGAAAAAGTTGCAACACCACCACCTGAAGTTTTATACCATGGAACTTCTCATGAAGCTGCTGAAAAAATATTAAAAGAAGGGATTAAACCTCAAAATAGACAGTTTGTTCATATGTCATCAGATGTAGAAACTGCGACGAAAGTCGGTAAAAGAAAAGATAATATACCTGTAATTTTGGTTGTTGATACCCAAAGAGCGGCTAAAAATGGTTTGAAATTTT
Source organism: Candidatus Gastranaerophilaceae bacterium (assembly GCA_045652525.1). Classification (GTDB taxonomy): domain Bacteria; phylum Cyanobacteriota; class Vampirovibrionia; order Gastranaerophilales; family Gastranaerophilaceae; genus SIG32. The sequence continues at coordinate 41,892 of JAZRUK010000003.1, forward strand.
ATTTAGGTAATGAAACAACTTGGTTATCAGATTATATTCCACCGGAATATATTAAGGTAAAAAAATAGAATTTTTATGAATTTATAACAAAAAATGTTACTTTTTTATAAGATAGCAAAAAAAATCTTGTCCAATTTTTTTAAATTTAGTAGAATACTAACCGTAGGGGTTAAGATTATGAATGAACAAATTTGTGAAACTGTGTCGTATGATGGTATGAACTCATTGTCTGAGGTTCTTGAAAGTTGTATGGAAAAATATGCAACTTATCAGGCAATTACTGATAGATATAATGATATTTCCATGACTTATGGCGAATTAAGAGAAGAAATGAACCTTTTTGCAACAGGGTTGCAAACATTGGGTGTGAAAAAAGGCGATAAAGTTGGTTTATTTGCCGAAAGCAATGGTTTGTGGATGGCAACATCTATGGCTATTATTAAATGTGGAGCTATTGATGTAATTCGTGGATCTAATGCTCCAATTGAAGAATTGCACTATATAACAGCTCATGCAGATTGCAAAGGTTTGATTTTGCGTGATGAAAAGTTGTACAACGCAATGAAACCATTTTTGCAACAGTATCGTTTGGATTTTGTTATTGTTACATATTCAAATGGTCAGTTAGATACTACTGATGTGAAATCAAGAGTTTACACACACAAAGATATTATTCAGATGGGTAAAGAAAATAGTTTTACTCCTGTTGAAATGTCTAGAAATGATGATTGTTCGATCCTTTACACCTCAGGTACAACTGGGAATCCTAAAGGTGTTTTATTAAGTCACGAGAATACAATTTACCAACTTGAAGTTGTGCATGAAGGATTTTTAGCTCAACCAGGTGAAAACACACTTCAGATTTTACCTATATGGCATTCATATGAGAGAATTGGACAATGTTACTATATTTCTCGTGGTTGTAATTTGCATTATACAACTTTAACAGGGTTGAAAAATGATTTAGCGACTTATGATATAGATACATTTATGTCTGTTCCAAGAATTTGGGAGTCAATTCGTACAGGTGTATATCAAAAATTAAAACAAGCTTCACCGGCTTTATATAATATTTTTGATTTCGCAATCAAAACGTCTATTTCGTATAAAACTCATAAAATGTATGGTGAAAGAAGAATTACTAATAAATTAACTTATAATACATTATCAACAATAAGACATAGAATTATTCGTTCATTCATAAAACCATTACACGTATTATTTTCTAATACGTTGTATAAAAAAATCAAAAAAACTGTTGGTTTATCAAATATAAGAGCATCAATTTCAGGTGGTGGAGCTTTGTCTATGCAGGATGAGCTTTTCTATGATGCAATTGGTGTTAACTTGAGAATAGGTTATGGTTTGACAGAAACAGCTCCGGTTTTAACATTGAGAAACGTATATGACAAGAACTTTTTAGGTTCTGCTGGATCTCCATTACCAGGAACAGATTTGAAAGTTGTTGATCCAAAAACTTTTGAAGAATTGCCAAAATTTTCCAAAGGGCTTGTGATTGTAAAAGGCCCTCAAATTATGAAAGGTTACTATAAAGATGAAGAAGCCACTCGCAAAGTATTTACCGAAGATGGTTACTTTATTACGGGTGATTTGGGTTGGCTAACTAATGAAAACAACTTGGTTTTAGTTGGTCGTTTGAAAGAAACAATTGTACTTTCAAGTGGAGAAAATGTTGAACCAGTACCGATTGAAGAGGCTATTTTACTAAGCCCTTATATCGATCAAATTGTATTGGTGGGTCAAGACAGAAGTGGTGTTGGCGCATTAGTTGTTCCATCAAAAGAAGCATTGGAAAAATGTGGCATAAGCATGAAAAATCTTTCTAGCTATAAAGATAATGTATTAAGTGATGCCAAATTAGAAAGTTTAATTAAAAATGAAATTAATACACATATTGTTAATAAACCGAACTTGCGAGTGTTTGAAAAAGTTAAACAGTTTACGTTACTGAATGAATCTTTTAGTGTAGAAAACGGTTTGATGAGTGCGACACAAAAAGTCAAACGGAACAAAGTTTTTGAAAAATACGCACAAGTAATTGGAAATATGTACAATAAATAATTTAATGAAATTATAGAATTTCTATGGCTAATCTTAACGAAAGATTAGCCATTTGTCTAATATGAAAATAATCCTATTGAGGCTAGTATTATTTTAAAGAGGTGTAGAGGCATTGTGCCTAATTTAATCCGTTGATTAATATACAAAGAATAGGGATTTAGATGCAAATATCAATAATTACGGCAAGTTATAATTACGAAGAACATATAAAAGAAACAATTGAAAGTGTTATTGCGCAGACTTATACAGATTGGGAAATGGTAATAGTTGACGACGGCTCCAGAGATAATTCAGTAGAAGTTATAAAATCGTATTGTGCAAAAGATAACAGAATTAAACTTTATCAACATGAAAATGGTGAGAATAAAGGCTTGATTGAGACCGTCAAATTAGGCATAGAGAAAGCGCAAAACGAATGGATTGTGTTTTTGGAATCTGACGATACTATTACATCGGATTATTTGGAAACCAAATTAGAAATTATCAAACAATATCCAGATGTAAAATTTATATTCAATGATGTAAATATGTTTGGCGATGAAGATAGAATACAGCACATGGAAGAAGTTTATTTTAGCAAACTTTATAAGGATCTAAAAAAATATTCTTTTCCTGCGAATGTATCGCAAGCCTTTGCTAAACGAGACATTGTTCCAACTTTTTCTTGTGTTATGTTGAAGAAAGAGTTATTTGGCGGAATAGATTTTAATGTTGCGAAAAAGCCTTGTTTGGATTACTACATCTGGAGTCAGATTGCACAAAATAATGATTTTTATTTTATCAATAAAAAATTGACAAATTGGAGAATGCATAAAGATAGTTATATATCTAGTAAAGTTCAGCCATTAGAAGATTTAAAGTTTACATATCAATTGAATAAAGTTAATTATCACAAAAGACCGATTAAAAAATTTATGAAAAATCTAAATGCGTTCAGAAAATTTTTTATTAGAATTCATTCTGATGAAATCTATTTTATGGGGCAATGGTACGATTTAAAAAAGGGGTAAAATGAAGAGAGTCGCAGTATTTGCTCATTAAAACCCAATTAAAATAAACTAATTGTTAAAGGAATAGAATAATTATGGCGCTTATTAAAAAAAAATTGCGAATAAAAAATGGAGTACGATATAAGAAATATTTTATAGGTAAATTTTTATATTTGAAAAAAGAAAGCTCCAGTAAATATAGAAAAACATATTTTTTAAATTGTTGTGTTAGCAAACATGTTTATAAAAATGTTTTAAAGAAGAAAAAAAATAATCAGTTAAATTTAAAAAAACTTTTTTCTAATAAAACTATTACAATGAAGTATGGAAAAATTGACATAATAATTCCTATTTACAATGGATATGAATATTTAGAATCATTATTTAAAAGTATTAAAGAAACAACTGATGTAGAATATCAATTAATTGTTATAAATGATTGTTCTACAGATGAAAGAATAAAACCATTGTTAAAAGAAATTAAAAAAGCATTTGGTGATAAGATGTTTTTATTAGAAAATAATGAAAATCTCGGTTTCGTTAAAACTGTAAATATAGGTTTGAGTTATTCTTTAAACAACGTTGTTTTGTTAAATAGTGATGTTATATTGCCTAAAAATTGGGCTAGCAGACTATTATATCCAATAATTGTGAATGAAAATGTTGCAAGTGTTACACCATTTAGTAATGCAGCTACTATATTTTCATTGCCAGAAATAAGTAAAGATAATATTTTTAAAGATGATTTAGAAGTAATTAATAAAAATATTTCAAAATTAAATATTCCTTATACAGATATAACTTTTATGTCTGGTGTTGGCTTTTGTATGGCAATGAACAAAAAGGCAATTGATGATGTCGGTTATTTTGATGAAATATTTGAAAAGGGATATGGTGAAGAAAATGATTGGTGTCAAAGAGCCATAAATAAGGGTTTTATCAATACTATTGCGGGAGATTTGTTTGTTTGGCATAAGCATGGTGGGAGTTTTCAAACAAAGGAGAAGCAAGACTTAATCAAAAAGCATTTAAATATTATAAAAAAAAGATACCCAAGATATGAAAAGGATATAGGTGCTATTTTTAAAGAGTCTCCATATATGTCGTTACATTTTTTTGCTGAATTATTATATTTTAATTCAATTGCTGTAAAAACACAAGTTTGGTTTGATCATACATGGCAAGGTGGAACTGAAGTTTACACATTTAATAAATTTAATGAATTAAAAAAAGAAAATTTATGTATCAGAATTCAAAATGACGGTAGTGAAAAATTTATTTTGTCATATGTTTACAAAGATTATGAAAATGAAATTATAATCCTTGACGTAAGTGATATATACGAATTGTTGCAGAGGTTATCAGTTGATTTATTAGTTGTTAATAATTTAGCATCATTTAAAAATATTTTAGAGTTTTTAGATAATATAAAAGCATTTAAGATTATCACAAAGGCAAAAGTTTCTTTTAGAGGACACGATTTACAATGTATATGCCCAACTATAACAATGCTTGATGCTGATAACAAATATTGCAATTGCAAAAATACAAATCAATGTGAAACTTGTTTTGAAAAAATTAAAAATACTCCAATAAAAAATATTTCCAATATTATGGAATGGCAAAGCTCTTGGAATAATTTTTTAAAAGAGACAGTTGATGAAATAATTGTATTTTCAGAATCAACAAGAGGAATCTTTAACAGTATTTATCCTGAGATTCAAGAAAAAATAAGTATTATTCCTCATGAGGTTAAGCCTCTTAGAAAAGTTAATATACCAGCGCATAATACTTTGAATATAGGTGTTCTAGGCTCTATAGGAATTCATAAAGGATCTTTGGTTTTGCAAGAAATAGATAGTTTGCTTAAAGAATATCCAAATATTAAAATAAAAATTATTGGGATTTCTAATGTAAAAAAATATAAGCGCATAAAAATTTTGGGGGAATATGAATTTATGTATTTACCCAAAATTATTGAAAATAATAAAATTGATATAATTTTTATTCCATCAATATGGCCAGAAACTTTTTCTTATACAACTTCTGAAGCAATTAGTATGGGATTACCTGTAGCGTGCTTTGATATTGGAGCTCCAGCAGAAAGAGTTCGAAATTATGATAAAGGAATAATTATTAAAAATCTAGATGCTCAATGTGCACTGGAAACAATTTCTAAGTGGAATAAAAAGTATCAAGAAGAAAATACATTTTAATAAATTAATATAGTATATAACGTTTTTAAATATAATTTTCTTAGCAAAAAATATTTTCACCGGTTTTAACATAAAAAATGTTTATTAAATCGGAGTAATATTATGTACGTAAATCCAATAACAGTAGCCTTAAATAATAGAGTAAACAATGTATCAAATAAAAATTATTTCACTCGAGTAAATATGAATGCTGTAGATACGGTTTCTTTTTCTGGTGAATCTGGTTTAGAAATTAAGAAAAATCAATATAAGATTATGCTTACTCAAGATATTTGGGCACCTAGATTAAGTGTTAAAATGCCCGAAAATAAAATAGAAAAAGAAGCTTTGTTGGAGGTTTTAGAGCAACGTCAAAAATTGGATAGATATGCAAGACTAAACAATGAACGTGCTGATATTATTATTCAACTGTCATTAAGAGATGATTTGATGGAGCAAGACCCTTCGAATCCTGAAATACATACTATTAATCAGAATTTAGCTAAAAGAGGCAATATTAATTCTGTTTTAAATACGCTTAAATCTCAAATTGAATCAGAAGCAAAAAGAAATAAACCAGCTATTGAATATTTTGAAAATTTAGCAAAATTAGAAGATGAATATTTTTCTAGAAAATTAATGAAAGAAGAAAAATTAGATAAGTATTGGCATCAGGTTAAAAAGAATAATATCAATAAAGATGGTAATTATTCAACAAAAGAGTTAATTGAAATTGTAAAATCAGGTGTTAATCCGAATGCTAAAGAAAAAACAGTTGTTTTATCACCAAAGGCACTTTTGAATACAACAGCATCAGAATATTCAGAACTTTTAAGAGAATTCATTAATGTTTATTCGTTAGTTCCAGAACAAGGCAATCAAGCTGAAGAAGCCAGAAAAATTGTCTTAGAAAATCATAAATCTAATATCAGAAGATATCCTGGTATCGAAAAATCAGTAGACGAAGGATTTAAAAATATAGAAAAACAATTTAATAGACGTATAGAATTGTTTAAGGATATAAATATCCGTCCGCTTGGTGAATTATGGCAACAAATGGATGAAGTTAAAAGAGGTATAAATATTACAAAATCGCAAATTGCAGCTTTAGAGATTGAGTTAGAAAATGATTCTGACAATGAAAAACTGCAAATGGATTTAAAGGATCACCAAGACAAACTTGATATGCAAAGATTTCTTTGGTTAGAAGGCGTTAAACGCAGTGTTGCTGCAGAAAAAGAAAATCGTGATATTATGATTAATCACCATAGATTATCTGCATATGATTATTTGACAGGTAAAAATCCTATAATTAATAAGCATAGAGAAATTTTAGAAATTTACATTCAAAATGACAATACTATCCCTGAAGATATGTGGGACGAAATTATAATATAAAACATTTTTAATGACGCAATTAAAAACCCGCTGTTAAGCGGGTTTTCATTTGTTTTATGAATATTGCCATTCTTCAATATTATTTTTGTAAAATTCTTCCATTTTGTTGAAGTATGGTTTAATTTCTTCGGATTTTGCTGCAAATTTTTCTTTTAATATTGGAATTTCTGGAGTTGAAGTTTTAATGTATTCTTCAGCTTCTTTGATCAAATTTGTATAGCAGTTTATGGCATATTCCTGTTTTGAGATAGGATAACTTAGTTGTTGTATTTTGTCTAGTAGCATGTATTTGTCGCTATCCATTTGTCGTTTTTGTTCAGCACTTACAGTTTGACCGGATTTTTTCTGATATTTTTTGTATGTTTCTATAGCATCACATTCTTTTTGATATTGATCTCGTTCGGTTTCTAATCTTTCTTTTTCGGCTTTGCAATCTTTGATTTTTTGTTGATAATCAGGGATTTCATGATTTATCATTCTTGGAATGTTTGTTTCATATAATTGATATTTGTTTCTTGCTTCATCTCTTTCAAAAAACATAGGGCCTACTTCATTAAATAATTTGTAAGCGGTATATGCTTTTTGTTGTTGTTCTTGAGCAAAGTTCATACGGTCTTGGTAATAGCCGATTTTTTGATTATAATTTTCCATTTTAGAATTATTTAAACTGAAATAATAATCAGCTTTTTCTCTATCATCGCGGGCTTTTTGTGAATACCAAGGAGTGTTTTCAATTTTTGAATCAATCATATTTTTATAAGAAAGAGATCTATCAAATTCTGGTTGAAATTCTTTTCTTTCAGCTTCCAATTTTTCTAATTCTTTTTTGTCAGCCATCTCTAATCGATAATAATATTCACCTATATTTTCAAAAATTCTACCATAATTTTCAGCATTAACTTCTGTGTTGAAATAATTTTCTCTAATTTGACTTAATGTAGGATAACTTGGACGATTATCGTAAATAATATAATCGTGATCTTTTTTTGTTTGCGCATTAACCACTTCTTCCGGATCAGCAAAATAAACTCTATGAGTTATGTAGTTATTTTTAGTATATTCTATGGAAGAATTAGGATACATCATTGAATGATTACTAATCAAACCTCGTAAATGATATGAGTCTTTGTAATTACCTGGAGCATATATTGCACATTCTTTTGGGGAGTTGCCATCTTGAAGAACTATAGAAGTTTCATACCTTTTGACATCTTTATTATAAACAGATTTAATATCCCAATTTTGAGTTGTGCCTGTAAATGAAATATAAGACAAAGCATTATTTTTTAATGCTTCGTTTGCATTTTTATTTACCATGCTTGAAATTTGGGAATGATAACTTTCTTCTGTATAATTTGTTGCATTTACAAAGTTAGTTGCAGTAAGATTACGTTTAGTAACTGGCAACTGGGCAGAAATTTTCATATTTATACTCCTATTTCCTTATCCTACAAACATGATAAACACTCTAAAAAAAATTCTTGTTAGGGTATGTAAATCCCATTTACAATTTTTTACAAAAATAGCAAATTTAAGATTTACAGACTTTATCATGCTTACATCCTAGGAGAAAATTCAATGAAAGTTCAATCGGTTAGCAATTTTTATAGGTTAAATTATAGTAAAGAACCTCAAAAGACGACTTCACTGCAAAACAATTATTCAACAAATCCTATATCGATGTTGGATAGTAAATTTAATGATCATTTGTTGTCGTTTGAAGCAAGAGTTGATAAGGGACTAGAGAGATTTTATGAAGCAAATAAAGACCGAATGCCAATTCCTGTCAGTCGATATATAAATTCACTCGAAGATAAATCTAGTTTGACACCTCTTGAGGCACAAAGACGTGTTTTTATGGCGCTTGAAAATGCAGAAACTATTGAAGATGTTAAAAGATCTTTCCCAAATGAGGAATTATTTGAAGAGTTGAAAGAACCTTTTGATACAAAAGCAACTCGTGGAATTCTAAGATTAATAAAAGAAGATCAAGAGTTGTTAGAACTTTCTGATGCTGGGATTTTAAAAGACAAAAGTAATTTTACGGTTTATCTTTTGAAGAAAGTCTTTTTAGAAGCAAAAACAATTGATGAAATTAATAATGATCTCGAGAATGACTTGAATGAAGATATCAAAGCAGAATTCAAATTTAAAAATAAAGATTTATCAACAGATAGTCAGTATATCTATACTTCAACACTTCAGGCTTTGGGCATAAAAACACCTTCAAGAGAGTATCAACACTCATTGAGATATACTCGTGATGGTTATTCTGACCAAGTAGGTGGAAATATTAAAAAAGGTCGTCAGTTATTTTTTGATTCTTTAACTGATGAACAAAGGTTGTCGCTTTCTAAAAAATCAGTGGAAAATATTGAAAATTGGTGGACTTCAATTCCTAGAGAAGTTAAATTAGATATGATTGCAGGAAAAATTTCTTTATTAGAAATGTATGCTGATTTCAAAAAATCAGCTCCTGTAAAATCTACATCGATATCTAAAACATCTGAAAAGTCAGAAGAGAAAGTACAACAACCAAGAAAACATACCTCTGTTGGATCTAAAAAACTTTCAGAAGATGAATTGTTTAAAAAATGGGCAACATTAAATTTAAAACTATACGAAGAAGAATTAAGTGATCAAGAAAAATACAATCTAAATATAAAACGTATGCAAATGCTTACTCAGAAATGGGCGAGCATGACGCCTGCAGAAAGAACTGATTATATCTCTAAAATGAAAGCTGGCTCAGAACCATTACGTTTTACGATGATTGATGCTTGGAATAATAGTTTTGATATTATAAAAGATTTATCAACGCATTTAAAACAAAATCAAATATATAAACCTGCAGACTTATTATATTCCACAGAAGAATTTAGTGAATTTCAATCGAAAGTTATGTCAGAGTTTTGGGAAAATCATCCTGAGCATGCAGAAGAACTTGGAAGAAATATAAAAATTTCTGAAGAAAAAGTAAATAATTCTATCAAAAAAGGTACTTTTGAAGTCTTAAAAAAAGAAATTCTTCGAGCTAAAAATTTGCGAATAAGGGACTTGTCAAGATTTAAAGCAGAACAAAAAAATTCTATACCTGCACAAGCAGAAGAATCTTTGTCATCGGAGCTTTTACAAGGATTTAAACGAGCATATTTAAATTCCAAATTGGGCAAGATTAAATCAACACCGAAAGCTTACATTAATGATTTGTTGAAAGTTGTAGCAGAAGATCTACCTACTGATAGTGTTCAAATTTGGACGAAACATTTGAATGGCGAACAAATTACAGCAGAAGAATTTAAAACATTCCAAAAAATTCAAAATATTACTTCTAAGGAAAGTAATCGAATTTCGTATGCTTTAGAAGCTGCATTTGCTGATGCTTTGTATAATTCAACAAAAGATCCTTCTGTATTTGAAATGGGGATTTCTGATGTAAAAACAGCGATGTATCATTTAGAACGAGGTGAACAGCCAATAAGATTACAATCTTGGTCAAATGGTAAGTTCTATGATTTAACTATTAAAAACCCAAAAGTAAATGCAGACAGAATTGATGCGATATACAATCATTCTAAAAAAGATTTGGATGAACTTGAACTTATTGATATTATTGATCGCTATTTTGAAATTCCAAAAAATATAAGTGATATGATTAATAATTCTGCTGTTTCAGTAAATATAAACGATATTAATTATAAAGGATTAAAAGAATATTTAAGCCAATATGGCAATTCTTTAACGATATTATTTTCTGAAAAAAGTGTATATCCAAAAGAAGTTAAACAGGCATTTTATAATAAAGTAAAAAATAATGCCCCAGAAGAACTTAAATCATCTTTAGAAAAATGTATTTTAGAACGTCCAAATGCATTTGAAAAAGAAGAGAAAATAAGAAAATGTGGTCTTTTATTTGTGCAAAGATTCAATTTTGTTCCGAAAATGTTTGTCGAATCATACTACAAAGAATTTGCAAAAGTTTTAAGAACATCTGATCTCAACTCTATTGATAATTTCGAAAGAAGATGTTGCACAAAACGTAAAAATCCAAAAGAAACAGGCGGTATGATTGTATATCCGAAATCAAAAATGACATCAGAAGCTATGTTGAATAGCATGATAATTGAACAAGCATTGGCAGATGTCTTGTATGAGGTAACCGGTAATGTAAATGTATATGGTATGCAATTTGAAGAATTATGTGACAACATAGAACTTTTTACTTTGGTTAAAAAGTTCCCATCACAAGAAAGAACGTATTATTCTCAAAGTTTGCAAGAACAAATTACATTAAAAGCGAGCAGAAGATTAAGTCTTGGAAAAATTGAAAGATTGGCACAAGAATATTTGAATGAAATGAAGATAACATTGCAGGAAGTAGTCGCTGAAAATCGCAAGGTAGAAATTAAAGATATCTTATATACTTTAAGTCCTTATGAGGGTCGTCATGAGATTGATAAAGCTACCTTTAAACGTCTTGCAATGGACTTTTTGAAGCCAGAGGAGAAATAATATTACGAAATGTTATAAAATAAAAAAAATATAGCAAATTTTTTTATCTTTCGTTTTAAACTAAATATATCCAGACATATATATAATAGAAAAAGTTATAATTAAAAGGGAAAAAGTTATGAAAAACAAAAAAATTATCGCACTAGCAACTGCATTCGTTCTATCAATTCAAGCTGGTTTTGCTACAGACATTACTGGCGTGAGTGGTATAAATGGTGTCTATAACATCGACCCTGAAATTAATAAAGGTTCTGTTGGTTTCAGACATTATGAAAACTTCTATTTGAGCGATGGTGATGTTGCCAATCTAGTTATGAAATTAGGTGGTAGAAACCTTGGTACATTTATCAACTTAGTAGATAACAAAGTTAATATTCAAGGTTTATTGAATACAGTAAGAAATGGCCAATTTGTTGACGGTCATGCTGTATTTATTTCACCAAAAGGCATGGTTGTAGGTCAAAATGGTGTGTTAAACGTTGGTTCATTATCAGTTTTAACTCCAGGTCTTAACACATATGAAGCTCTTAAGAAAAATCCTTTATCAACTGATTTAAAAGATCTTCAAAACGAAACAAACGGAGAAATCCTTGTAAAAGGTAAAATTCTTTCAAGAGGCGACGTAAATCTTCGTGCATCAAACGTAATTCTTCCTGAATCTGGAACTATTTTAAATGGTGTTAAAGATAGCGTTGTTGTAAAAACATTAAAAGAAGCTAATGATTTGTTATTCAATAACTTAGTAAATACACAAGATTTGAACGCAGCAACCTCATTAACTCAAAATGATGGTAAAATCGTTCTAAAATCAAACTCAGCTGAAGGTATCGTAAACGTTAGAGGTGATATTTATAACCTAAATAAAGGTGAAGTAAAACTTATTAACGAAAAAGGTAATGGCGGTATCAAAGTTACAGGTGAAATTCACAACGTAAACGGAAATATGTTGTTAGAAAACCATGCTGGTCAAACTTTGGTAAAAGGTACTTTAGTAAACAATGGCGGTACATTGTTAATGACTGATGACGGAAATGGCATTCATATTAACTCAGGTGCTTCAGTTGTTGCAAACTCTGGTAGTTTAAAAATTAAAAACAATGGTACAAACGGTTTAGCAATTTATGGTGATGTTAAAGGTTTAGACAAAGACGTTTCTATCGAAAACAATAAAGGTAAATTATACATTGCAGGTAATGTAGATTATAAAGGTGGAAACGAATTCCAAATCGTTAACAATGCAAAAGATACACAATTAATGATTGCAAAATCAGGAAAAATTAGCACTGACAAAAACGTATACATCAAAAACAACGGTAAAGGTGGCTTGTTTGTAAATGGTACAGTTTACGCAGACAATGCTCTTACTTTAGACAACAAAGCTGGTGATTTAACAATCAACAATAAAGTAAGTACAGGCAACGGCAACTTAAGCTTGATGAATACAGGTAGCAAATTGGCTGTATCTTCAAAAGGTGTTGTGGAAGCAAAAGGTGGTAACTTAGTATTAAAAAATACTGGTGCTAATGGTATGTTGATTTATGGTAATGTTGAAAACGATGGCGCAGTTACTTCTATTAAAAACACAAAAGGTAATTTAACTATTGACGGTACAGTAAATGCTAAGAATGGTAACTTAGGTATCACAAACGAAGGTTCAATGCTACAATTAACAGCAAATTCTACAGTGAAAAATGCACAAGGCAAAACTAACATTGTGAACAAAGGTGCAAAAGGCTTCAAAGCATATGGTATGATTAACGCTGGCGGTGAATTGAATTTGATTAACGAAAACGGTCAAATGTATGTTGATGGTCACGTAGTTGGCGATAACACAAATATCAATATTGCATCTCAAAAGAATAGTAATGGTGTTTACATCAAAGAAACAGCAATGATTACAAACTTACCAAAAATCGAAGCTAATAAAGTTGGTAATATTACAATCCAAGATACAGCAAAAGCTGGTGGTAGCGGTATTATTATCAGAGGTACAGTTGATGGTAACAACGATGTTACAGTAAGAAGTGAAAATAACGATCTATACACAAGTGGTACAGTTCGCGCAATGAACAACTTAACTTACAAAAACGTAGCTGACCACGGTAAAGTATCATTCACATTGAACTCTACAACTCAATCAGGTGACGGTGATGTTGATTATGTATTGAAAAATAATTCACAAGTTTACTGGTTACCAATGTACGTTGGCAGAGGTGAAAAATAATAACCAAATGATATAGAAAAAACGACTCCTTTAAGGGGTCGTTTTTTTTATAGTTTTATAACTGCGCTATGTCGATTTGTTGTAGCGTTTTCTTTTCTGTATGAAAAGAAAATATCATTATTGCAACAAGTACAATAAGGGCAAATATCTATTTCTTTCACTCCAATTTCTTCTAGTTGACGTGCATTTATACTTTTTAAATCTACAAATAATTTTTCGCCATTAGATTTGTATAGTCCATCAAAATTTTGCACAGTTGATTTTAATTTATTAAAAACATCTTCTCCAACCTCATAACAACATTGAGAAATTGCAGGGCCGATAACAGCCACGATATCTTTAGGGTTTGATTGCATAGCTTCAATTGTTTTTGTGGCAATTTTTTGAGCTGTACCGCGCCAACCTGCATGGGCAATTGCGCCAATGTGATTTTTTTTGTCGTATAAAATGACAGGTGTGCAATCCGCAAAATTTAAGAAAATTGCTTGCTTGGAATTGTTTAAGATTAGAGCATCTGTATTTGGATAATCTGTTTTGCCTTCTGTTGCAAAATCAATATTTGCACTGTGAGTTTGAGTCGGGCAAACAAGTTCATTAGTATTTAAATATTGGCAAATCAGTTCTTTATTTGCCTCAATTGATGAATTCATTTCAGGCTCAGAGCTTTTTATGATAGATTCTCTTGTCGTAAAAAAATGAGTCAGGTTTGGTAAAAAATCTGACTTTAGAACTTTTTTGTCATCAATATAGTCAAAATAAAACATACTTTGATTATATATCAAATATTGTTATAACAAACAGGAGGGCATTCACCCTCCTGTCGTTTTTATCGTCATTCTGAACTTGTTTCAGAATCTATTTTGTTGCTAAATAATCAAATGATTAAATAATCAATCACCAAGGCAAACCGCCAGAGGACTGCTATTGCGGCGGCCGTAGCTGCTCCAGCCCGTATAGGTAGAGTAGAAGTCCCTGCCGTACGCGTCGTACGTGGAGTTCTCCTCTCCTGACCAAAGGTAGAAGCTAGGAGAAGGTAAACCTAGTTCAGCTGCTTTGGTTGGATCGAAGGTTAAACTTGATACATCTTGTTTCGCCCCTATCCCGCTTGTATTATATACATAGTTAGCTATCTCTGCTAATTGTGCCATACTTGCCATTTTATCTGTTCCACCACATAATTCTACAGCACCTGCCCAATAGTCGTTAGTACCGTAGTTAGGGTTCATACATTTTATTCCATAA
>JAZRUK010000004.1:0-6610 GCA_045652525.1 Candidatus Gastranaerophilaceae bacterium
ATAACCTGCAAGAGAAGAATTAGAGTTCATAACTTTTAAAGCTTCACCGAGCTTTCTTGTAAACACGTTAGCCGCAGTATCCATAGATCTTTGTTGATAATTAGCCACTAATGTTGGAATAGTCATAGCAGCAACTACACCGATGATACCCAGTGTAATTAATACTTCTGCCAAAGTAAAACCAAACCTTTTTGTCATATCCTCTCCTTATTATTCTATTGTAATTACTTTTCATAGTAGCATTTTTTCTAAATCTTGGCAAGATAAAGAAAATTGTTAAGCTTTGTTAACTAATTTTTGTAAGAAAAAGCAATTTTTTGGGCAAGATATACTTATTATATATATAGGATATTAAGGATTATTTTTTCTTAGGAAAAGGACAATTAAATAGGGAGGAATCTTATGGCAATAGGTGCTGAAGATTACATTGACCAGCTGCTAGTCAAAAAATATGCAGAAGAAAAAGTTGATAATCATGACAATATGGAATCGATGATTGATCCGCAAACCATGTTGGGTGCTATGAATGATTATGCAAGCATGCACAAAAATATGATGTTGTTGAAACAACGTCTTAATATTGCTTGCTATGCGATAAATGCAAGATCAGCCAGATATCAAAAAGCTAGACAATTGCAATAATAAAAAGTTTTTTGTTCTGTTTTGTGATAAAATGTGTTTAGCGTCTGCAGGCGCTGAGTACGAAAACAAAAGGAACAGGGAATGGGAAAAATGATCCTGGCATCTTCATCTCCCAGAAGAGCCGAAATTTTAAAGGATTACGAATTGGAAATTATTCCGTCTCCGTACGTTGAACAACACACGAAGACGGCTTTTTCTTACTCATACGTAGAAAATTTAGCTTATAATAAAGCCTTAGCCGTTGTACCATTAGTTGAAGACGAGGCGTTGATTATTGGTGCAGATACGGTTGTAATTTTGGGAGAAGAAATTCTTGAAAAGCCAGAAGATGAGCAAGATGCTTTCACAATGTTAAAAAAACTTTCAGGTAAAACTCATTCAGTTGTTACATCTATTGCGATAATTAATTCAAAAACCAAAGAATATAAAATCAATTCAACGACAAGTAATGTTACGTTTAAAAATTTGTCTGATGAATTGATAAAAAACTATATTAGCGATTTTAAGCCTTTAGATAAAGCGGGTTCTTATGGAATACAAGAACTCCCTGACGGTTTTATAGAAAAAGTCGAGGGAGATCTTGAAAATATTATTGGTATTTCATCAAAAGCTTTTGAAAAATTGCTAAATGAGTTTTAGGCGCCACAGCATTTTTTAAATTTTTTGCCACTACCACAAGGGCAAGGATCATTTCTTCCGATTTTGCTTGTGTCGATGTCATCAAGTTGTGGTTTGTTTTCTTCTTCTTCAATAATGCCTAAAGTGTTTGAAAAAGCTAAAGAGCGGTACAAAACTGTTGTTGATGAAACAATTTTGTTTTCCAAATATCTAGATTTATATTTTTCTAACATTTCATCAAGAGTTAATTCTGTTCCCATGATTTCATTAACAACTTTCACAAAGTTTTTGTGTTTAGCTGCGACTCTTTTGATTAAGTTTGCAGAGAATTTATCGTTGATAAAGAAATACTCAACGCATTTGTCATAGTTAACAATTTTTGTATAATCTTTGCTTTCGAATATTTGATTAAAAGTTCCGTAAAAAGGTACTGCATACATACCTAATTCTTCATCAAAGATTACCCCTACATCATATTCGTCATTGTGAGAAGAAAATCCACCTAAAGAATTTTCCAAGAAATTGTCGTATGAGTTTTGGAATTCACTAACATTAAAATATTTGTATTCTTCAGGTAGTTTAACGAATTCTGTGTAGTCAGCCTTTTCACCGCCTTCAGCAAAGTCATTAAATATTCCTATCAAATTGTCAGCATATTTGTTAGTGGTTACAACTTCTTCTGAACCAAAATATTCAACGAATTTTTGGTGAATGTCTTTAATATCTTTTTCGATTTCTTTAAGTTTTTCAGGATTATCTAAATATACTAATTCAGGATTTTCTATAATTTTAGCGACTGCAAAACGAAGGGCATCATCTTTTCTGGAAGCTGATAAAACTCCTGAAATTTCAAGTAAATAAAATTCTTTTTTGTATTCAAAAATACGTGCGATTACAAACTGGCCTCCGCCAACACCTCTAAAAGAAGTCATTTTAACCAATGAAGTTACTTCATATGTTTTTTCGTTAATTATGTTGTACAAGCTGAAACCATTTTTTAAAATTTTTCTCACTTCAAATACAGATGAAATTGATTTTGAAAGAGCTTCAGCAATTTTTTTAGAGTTCGCAGACAATTTTTTAGAATTTTCAACAAAAAGTTGTGGAATATTTTTCATATTTAAATTTCTTTCAAAAATATAATTAAAATATGCTGCTTGTGGATTCATTGCTCCGCTAACTGTTTTGATATATTCTTCAAAATCAGGTTTAACAGTTTCGTCTTCTTGTATAAAAATCGCAATATTTTTTATAACTTCATTAATTTCTTGTAATTCTTCGTACATAAATTCTCCCCTTCTTCTTTTTAAAAGATATATTAAAAAAGCAAAAAACTCAATACCTATCCAATTGGATAAATTCTTGATATTTTTTTAAAATAGTAGTATAATAAACACGTTAAACAGAATTAAGAGGTTAATGATTTATGAAACTGCACATGCAAATCCTTATTGCGTTAGGACTAGGTATCAAACGTAACTGGCATATTTTCTTTGGTATTATTGCCGGTATTTTTGTAGGTATTTATTTACACGATCATTCAAGTGCCCTGATTGCAAATATTTTGACTTTTGTTGGTCAAGTGTTTATTAGATTAATTCAAATGGTTGTAATTCCGTTGGTTGTTTCTGCAATTATTATTGGGATTACAAGTATTGGTGATAATAAACAGTTGGGCAAATTCGGTACCAAGATGATTGTGTATTATGGTATTTTGACTTCAATTGCAGTATCTATTGGTGCTGCTTTGGCCTTGCTCGTTAAACCTGGTTTGGGTGCCGCAAAATACATTGCAGCTAACACTGCTTCAGAAGTTCAAGCGACAGTTACAACAGCTATGGAACAACAGGGCAATATATTGAATATGTTCCTTGATTTTATTCCAAATAACCCATTGCAATCATTTGCAGCAGGTGATATGGTTTCAATAATTGTTTTCGTTGTAATGTTTGCGGTTGCTTTGGCAAAAGTTGGTGATGTAAACAGACCAATCGTTGCATTTTTTGAATCTGTTTTTGCCGCAACTATGAAAATTACAGATTGGATTATGTTCTTTGCAGCTCCTGGTGTATTCGCTTTGACAGCTTCTGCAGTTTCAAGTTTTGGTATTGATATATTTATGAGTATTTCAAAATATTTGGGAGTACTTCTTGCAGGTTTTGCAATTCAGATGTTTATCATTTATCCATTATTCCTAAAAGTATTTTCAAAAGTATCTGCTCCAATGTTATTCTCGGCTATTGCAGAAGCGATGATGGTAGCTTTTGGTACAGCAAGCTCTTCAGCAACATTGCCATTAACTATTGCTTGTTGTGAAAAACGTGGTATATCTCATAAAATTTCAAGTTTTGTATTGCCATTGGGCGCTACATTGAACTTTGATGGTACAGCATTATTGCAAACAGTTGCAGTAATTTTCTTGGCACAAGCTTATGGAGTTGCATTAACACCGTTCTTGGTAGTTCAAATTGCTTTATTAGCAATTATTGCGTCAAGTACTTGTGCAGGTATTCCTGGTGCAGGTTTGATTACAATTGCATTAATTCTTAACGGTATGGGATTAAGCCCTGAACAATTAGTTGCAGGCTTTGCGTTCTTGTTTACTATAGAAAGAATTACAGATATGTTCAGAACTACATTGAATGTAACTTCAGATGCAGTTGTTGCAGCTACTATTGCTGACAATGAAAATGAAATCAATTATGATTTATTGAATAATCCTGCAGCTTATGAGGATATTGCATAGGCAAATGAAACAAACTGATTTAATTGCATCAACGCATTTAGGTAAAAAAGTAAACGGCAGCGAGAAATATGATCCCTCGCTGCTTGTTGCTATTCCAAGAGAAGAAAATCGAAAACAATATAATCTTGTAACAAATAGCTTGCCTTTTGATGGTTGGGATGTCTGGCACGCATATGAATTTTCGGTTATGACTGAAAATGGGCTTCCGATTACTCGTTTGATGAAATTAAGATATAGTTGTGAAAGTGAATTTTTAATTGAATCCAAATCTTTAAAATTGTATTTAAATTCTTTTAATATGTCGAATTTTGGAAAATCTATCGAGGATTGCTTATCGATTTGTAAAAAGATGATTGAACAAGATTTGAGTGAAAGACTTCAAACTGCAGTTGAAGTTAGTTTTTTAGAAAATAATTGCGAAAAGGTTGAAATATTTAATAATTTTGAAAATGTTATAAATTTTATTGATGAAGCAAAATTAAAATTAAATCAATTTAAAGAAGCACCGGAATTATTAGAAATCGATAAAACTTTAAAGAAACAAGCTTATTATTTGACTTTTGATTCTTTGCGGTCGAATTGTCGTGTAACTCACCAACCAGATTTTGGTGATGTTTTTATTTATTACAATTCGACAAATCATATCAAAGAAGACAGTTTGATAAAATATTTAAGTTCGTTTAGATCGGAATTCCACTTTCATGAAGAATGCTGTGAAATGATTTTTAAACGCCTGTATGATTTGCTAGGTGAAGATGATGAATTGTTGGTTTGTGCGCTTTATACAAGGCGAGGTGGGATAGATATTTGTCCTGCACGTTGGAGTAAAAATTGCAAAATCGATGACGTTTTTGAATTAATTAATTTAAACAAGTTTGCAAGATATGGGATTAAACAATAATGAATAATCGACAATTTGGAGATATGGGTGAAGAAATTGCCTGTAAGTATTTGATTGACAACGGTTACAAAATACTTGAGAGAAATGTACATTATTCAAGATTTTGTGAGCTTGATATTGTTGCGCAGTATAAAAACACTTTGGTTTTTGTCGAAGTAAAAACTCGTAAATCTGATACATTTGGAACGCCAATGGAAGCCATAACCAAAACAAAATATGAAAACATTAAAAAAGGCGCATTGAATTATTTATCAGAACATCCGTCTAAAAATTATAGAATTGATGTGATTGGTATAACACTAAAACCTAGTCTAAAAATAGAGCATTTGCAAAATGTTTAGGATTTAAATTGTTATATAGAAAGAATATAGAAGAACAAAAAGGAAGGTTATGATACCTTCCTCTTTTTTATATTTATTATAATTTTGTCGTTATTCTACGCATAGCGCTTGGAATGCATTAGAATTACGAACATACGAATTTTGATAGCTACTACTTGTTGACTTATTGATTGTGTAGTATGCCGTACTACTACTGTACATGCGGTTAGACCATACTGAAAAGGAAGAAGTGAAACCAAGTTCCGCAGCTTTAATAGGATCAAAAGATAAATCTTTTACAATACCATCTTTAACACTATCATAATTTATATTTTCTGTGTTATATACATAATTGGCTATTTTTGTTAAATCAGATTGAGTTGCCATTTTATCAGTTCCACCACATAATTCTGCTGCACCTGCCCAATAGTCAGATGTTCCATAGTTTGAATTCATACATTTGTTAATTTTGTATTTAGTCATAAATGCTAAATCATCTGGATCAGTAGTATTACCGCTAGTATCACATGCATTCCATTCATGTGGTGTAGGCACTTGTGGTTGCATGCTAATACAAACTCCATTAGCTTCCGCAAAACAACCTTTACCAAGTTTTTTAACATTTATCCCTCTTAAATCTTTAGCTGATTTATTAGGTGATTTAAACCCATTAGTATCATAAAGAATAGCAAGAGCAGTAGTACCTAAAGATACAGAACCTTTTTTACCATCAGACCCACCAGTGATGTTAACAATTTGATTAGAATAAGGATCTTGTTTAGCATCTTTGTTATATGCAATTAATGCAGAAACACCATTAGCAAATTGAACCCCAATTACATTAGATTCTTGCCAATCTTCTTGACCAAAGTTTTTAGCTTTTTTAACTACAGTCATATCAACAGCTTCAGCATTATCACCCCAATATACTGAATCTTCAAAACAATCCATTAATTTATCATTAGCACAAGTCTTAGTAATTTTAATATGTTTTTTTAATTCATCAACAAAACTTTCAGTAGAAGAATGCCCTGCTAAAGTCTGTTGAGTATTCATAACTTTTAAAGCTTCACCAAGTTTTCTTTCAAAAGTAGTAGCCGCAGTATTGTAACTTCTTTCTTGATAATCCGCCACAAGAGTTGGAATAGTCATAGCCGCAACTACACCAATGATACCGAGAGTTATCAAAACTTCTGCAAGTGTAAAACCCGCTCTAGGAGAGTGTTCTACCCCCCCCCCCCTAATGGCTTAAAGCCTTGTGTAGCAATGTTTTTAAACATGGTAAAATTCTCCTATATATTTATCTATTTAATAACGTTTTTATTTTATCATTTTTCCTAAATCTTGGCAACTGGTATATATAAAAAAGCCCCCGCATTGAGG
>JAZRUK010000005.1:0-98831 GCA_045652525.1 Candidatus Gastranaerophilaceae bacterium
CATCATTGGGTTAGATTCTGGTAAACCTTCAACGCTGTGAAGCATTTCTTCTTTTTCTTTAGCATCTTTACCTGTAGCTTTAAGAGCTGCAACTTCAGCAATTAAATCTTCTTTGTTAGGTAAGAATTCGTGAAGAGGTGGGTCTAAAAGACGAACTGTTAGAGGTTTGTCTCCTAATTCTTTGAACATTGCATAGAAGTCTGCATATTGCATAGGAAGAAGTTTAGCTAAAGCTTCTTTTCTTGCTTCTGGAGTTCCAGCAATAATCATTTTTTGTACCCAAGGAAGTCTTTCTGGATCCATGAACATGTGTTCTGTACGGCAAAGACCAACACCTTCTGCACCAAATTTTAATGAATTGATGATATCTTTTGGAGTATCAGCGTTAGATTCAACTTTCATTGTTCTAATTTCGTCAACCCAAGAGAAGAATTTGTTCCAGTTTTCATCAATTTGAGCTTCTACTAATTTAACAGCGCCAGCCATTACAAGACCTTTACCACCGTCAAGAGAGATGATGTCATCTTTGTGGTAAACAGTACCATCTGCTGCAGTTAAAGTTTCGTTATCTAAGTCGATTTTAATATCTTCACAACCAGATACGCAAGGTTTACCCATACCTTTAGCAACTACTGCTGCGTGAGAAGTAGCACCACCACGTAGAGTTAAAACACCTTGAGCAACTGCCATACCGTGAATGTCATCTGGACAAGTTTCGATACGAACCAAGATAACTTTTTCACCAGCTTCGCCTCTTTGAGCAGCTTCTTCTGTATCGAATACGATTTTACCAACAGCTGCACCAGGAGATGCGTTTACACCTGATGAAATTTTCTTAGCTTCTTCCATAGCTTTAGCATCGAAACAAGGAAGCAAGATTTGGTTTACTGAATATGGGTCAACCAATTGGATTGCTCTTTCTTTTGTAATAATACCTTCTTCACACATTTCAACGGCAATTCTTACAGCTGCAGCTGCAGTTCTTTTACCGTTACGTGTTTGAAGGATGTATAATTTACCTTTTTCAATAGTAAATTCCATATCTTGAACATCTTTGTAACCAAGTTCAAGTTTTTTAGCGATATCAACATATTGTCTGTATAAGTCAGGCATTTCTGTTTCTAATTCAGCAATAGGTTTTGGTGTTCTAATACCTGCAACAACGTCTTCACCTTGAGCGTTTGTTAAGTATTCACCGTAGAATTTGTTTTCACCAGTAGCTGGGTTACGAGTGAATGAAACACCTGTAGCGCAGTCATCACCCATATTACCAAATACCATTGATTGAACGTTAACCGCAGTACCAAAGTTGTGGTCGATTTTGTTCATGTTTCTGTAAGCAACAGCACGTGGAATGTTCCAAGATCTGAATACAGCTTCAATAGCTTCTTGAAGTTGTACATATGGATCTTGAGGGAATTCTTTACCTGTAACTTCTTTAATAACGTTTTTATACACAGGAATAAGAGATTTCAAACCTTCTGCAGAAATTTCTGTATCTTGTTTTACGCCTTCTCTTTCTTTAACTTTTTCAAGTTCAGATTCGAAGTATTTTTGTCTATCCATTTCCCAAGCTACTGAACCGAACATAGTTAAGAAACGTCTGTAAGAGTCATAGCAGAATCTTGGGTTGTTAGTTAATTTGATCATTGCTTCAACTGTTTGATCGTTCAAGCCAAGGTTCAAAATTGTTTCCATCATACCAGGCATAGAAACTCTAGCACCTGAACGAACAGAAACTAAAAGTGGGTTTACTGGATCGCCAAATTTTTGGCCTTTTTGTGCTTCAACTTCTTTCAAAGCTGCTTTTACTTCATCCATCAAACCTGCAGGCATTTTATTGCCATTATTGATATAATCCATACAAGTTTCAGTAGTGATTGTTAAACCTGGAGGAACTGGAAGACCTAAATTAGTCATTTCTGCTAAGTTAGCACCTTTTCCACCTAGAAGGTTTTTCATAGAAGCGTCGCCCTCTCTGAAAAGCCATACACGTTTTTCTGTCATAGTGTTTTTCTCCTATCTAAAATTTAAAATTTAAACAATAGAAATTGTACCATGAACATGAATTTCAAACGATTAATTCTATTGCACGTTTTAATAACTGTTTACATACTTAAAAATAGTTTACTCTTCGAACGTAAGTAGCTTGCTTATATTAGTTCCAATAAATTCAGACAATTCCAAAATTTTGGCTAAAGACATATTTTCTTTACCGTTTTCTATATTTGAAACAAAATTTTGTGAAACACCCATTATTTCAGCCAATTGTTCTTGTGTTAGATCCTTTTTTATTCTGGCAATTTTAACGTTTTTACCAAATTTTTTCAAAAGCATTTCTTTGTTCATAATTTATAAGTATATAAATATTGACTTATAAATGGAATTATGCTATAAGTTATTTTATATAATTTATAGATTATAAATTATATAAATATTTTTATTTTAATCGTTTCAACCTGGCTGTTGTCAGGTATTTTTTTTTTGATTAAAATATTTATTTTCTAAAATAATCACAAATTAAAGTTTTTTTACGGGGTAAAAGATTTTTAAAGCCTTCAACAAAACTGTTTTTTTGTGAATCTTCTAATTCTTTTTTTAGGATTGCTTTTTCTAAAACGACTTTGTTATATAGGTCAGCACAAACAGCACTTTTATCAATGTGTGCTTTTAATTTTGCCAGCTGTAATTCTTTCTCTTTTATTGATAATAAGATTTCTTTTTTCACGATTAACCTCTTTGACATGAAAAGAATAATATTATTTCATAAAATATAAATCGGCTTTTTAGGTGATTTTAGCAATTTATTGTCAATAAATCATACTTATAGCCCATTTCCATAGCAGATTTATTCATAGGTAAAAGATTTTTTCTATGTGGTGGAAGTACGTTGTCTAAAGCTTTTTCAAGAATATCGACTGAAAAAAGTTTACTTGCTCGTGATAACAAACCTAATGCTAACATATTAGCCATTTTCGCATTTCCTAAATCTTCTGCGGTTTGAGAAATCGGATAGAAAACATATTCAATATCGGATCTGTTTCTTTTTTCTTCTGCAAGAGTTGTATTAACTATTAAATAGCCACCTTTTTTTACTTTACTTTCAAATTTGTCAAATGATGCTTGATTTAATACAACGATAAAATCAGCTTCAGCTTTGTTTACTGAACTTACGTCATCGTCACTCATAACGATTTCGCAGTTTACTGTGCCGCCACGCATTTCAGCGCCGTAACAAGGATACCAAGTTACGTTTTTATCCATCAACATAAATGCGTTAGCTAAAACTTCACCTGCTAATAGGACGCCTTGTCCACCAAATCCAGCTATTAAAAAATTCTTTTCCATATTTTTACCTTATATTGTTAAATCTTTATAAATTCCGGGAACAAATACCGGCATCATTTCATTTCTTACTCTATCATGCGCTTTTTCAGGCGACATTCTCCAGTTTGTCGGGCAAGATGAAAGAATTTCAACAAATCCAAACCCTTTGCCTTCTAACTGAACCTGAAAAGCTTTTTTGATTGCTTGTTTTGCTTTTCTGATATTAGCAACAGAATCAAGGGATACTCTTGCTGAAAAAGCTACGCCATCGCATAAAGCAAAATGTTCAGCAAGTTTTATAGGATATCCATAGTAATCCAAATTTCTGCCTTTTGGGGATGTTGTTGTAACTTGGTTTACAAGAGTAGTTGGGCCACATTGACCGCCTGTCATACCATAAGTTGTGTTGTTTATACAAATTGCAGTAATTTTTTCACCACGTAAAGCTGCATGTAAGCTTTCACCAATACCAATTGATGCAAAATCACCGTCACCTGAATATGTGAAAACTGTTTTATCAGGATTAGCTCTTTTTACACCTGTTGCTACTGCCAATGCTCTACCGTGTGGAGATTCAATAGCATCAATATTTAAAAAATCATATATAGTTACAGAACAGCCAATAGCAGTTGCTGCAATGGTATTTTCTCTAAAACCTAATTCGTCCATTACTTCGCCAACGAGTCTTATTGCAACACCGTGGTCGCAACCTGGACAAAAAGTATATTTGAAGTCTTTATTGAAAGAATCGGGGATTTTAAAAACTTGTGTTGCCATTATTTTACCTCTCTTTCAATAGCTTCTGCTAATTCTTCAACGCTTGGCCAAGACCCTACAGGTTTTCCATAAAATTCAACAGGAATTCTACCGTTAACTGCGAGCTTGATGTCTCGCACCATTTGTCCCATATTGACTTCAATAGCTAAGAATTTTTTAGTTTTATTTGCCAATTCCTGAACTCGTTTGTTAGGGAATGGGAACAGAGTTATAGGTCTAAAGAAACCTATTTTCAATCCCTTTGCTCTCAACTGTTTGATAGCAGCTTTAACATTTCTTGATAGGCTGCCAAAGCTTGTTACAATTAAATCTGCATCTTCGGTCCAAAGTTCTTCAAACATAACTTCGTTTTCTTCCATTTGTTTATATTTGTCAAACAAATGTCTGATATGATCACATTGAGGGCTTTCGACTGGTGAGTAAGAACGAATAATTCTTTGTTTCCTATTCTTTGCACCTGATAGTGCCCATGAAGAATGGTCAAAATCTTTATAAGGATATTCACCAAATTCAACAGGTTCCATCATTTGTCCCAACAATCCATCAGCCAAAAGCATAGCAGGATTTCTGTATTTATGTGCTAAATGGAATGTTTTATAAGTCAAATCTACAGCTTCTTGAACTGTTGAAGGTGATAACACGATAACTTTATAATCTCCATCTCCGCCGCCAATAGTTGCTTGGTTGTAATCACCTTGAGATGGGAAAATATTTCCTAATCCAGGGCCACCACGCATAACGCTTATTACGACAACAGGTAATTCGTCGCTTGTAGCATAAGACAAACCTTCTTGCATTAATGCAATTGCGCAAGATGAAGAAGATGTCATTGCTTTTTTGCCGGTAGCGCAAGCACCAATACACATATTTATAGCAGCAAGTTCACTTTCTGCAGAAACATATCCTCTGCCAAGTTCTTGCATTTTGCCACTCATAAATTCGCCAATTTCGCTCTGTGGAGTGATTGGGTAACCAAAATAACAATCACAGCCTGCAAGAACGGCCGCGTTAGCAATTGCGTAATTACCTTTTGTCAAAACCTTTTTATTTTCTAAAACTTTTGTCATTAATTAACCTCTATAAACTTCTTTGATAGCCATATCAGGACATCTTGTTGCGCACATTGCACAGCCTAAGCATTCACCATTTGGATCGCAAAATTCAACGATTCTATCACCAAGCTTGTTTGTTTTTTTACTCTTTTGGATAAGTTTTTTAGGGCATTCATTAATACACAAATAACAAGCTTTGCATCTGTTGTCATCTATAACAATATAACTCATTCGTTCCTCTTTATCTTGTGTCATGGATATTGTAACATTAATTTATTCAATTTTCTCGTCAATCTTTACAATTGTATAAACAAACTTAATATTTTTGTGCATTTGCCTATTATTCTGCTAATATTATAATGTAGGGATATTATAAGGAAATAATAATGGCACAAACTGTGGAAGAAATTGCTGAATTGCTTGGGAATATTAAACTTGAAGCGGAACGCAATGTTGAAAATTTTGATAGGATTTTAAATACCATAAACAACAAACTTGATATTATGTCTAACGATACAGAGGCAGATGACCTTATTCGTTTATATTTGACAGAGTTAAAGAAAACTTTGGAAGAACGACACGCACTTGTTGTTTCGGAATTTAATAAAATTGAAAATTCTTTTAATGCCCTTACATCAGAACAATCAAATCTTGTAAAGACTTCAGAAATGAAGGAAATGTTTGATATTTTCTCAACTAATATGCAAAGCGTTGCGCAGGAATTATTTACTCAACGTGAGTTATTATCTCAATATGAAGGTAATTTAGCAAAATATACCTCAGATAAAACAGACAAAAATGAAATCATTGAATCAGTTTCTTCTATAAGAAAAGATGTTGAAGCAATTAATCATGGATTTGAAACGTCAATAAATGACATTAGTTCTAATATCCAATCAATTTTCAAAAATTTAATGGTTATGGATCCATCTGCTCAAAATGATGTTGTCAAAAGAGAGCTTGAAAATATTTATATTTCAACAAATGCAATTTTAACAGCTTTACATACTGTTGAGCAAAAAAGTGATGATATTTTTCATCATTTTGATAATTTGATTACAAAAGAAAACTTTGAGCAATCTCAAGAAAAATTGAATGAGATTATAGCAAGAACTGAATCAATTAATGGAAGATTTGAAACGATAGCACAAAAAGAAGATTTAGATAAAATATTTGATAAATCTAATGAGATTTCTGAACGCTTTAACCATCTTACAACGAAAGATGATTTAAGTGCTACGTCAGAGAGAATAGTTGCGGATGCTGTGAGTGAATTTTCAACGATATTGGAAACACTAAGGGCAAGTTTACTGTCTTCTGATGACGAGGTAAATAAAAAACTTCAAGAGCAGTTAGATGCTTTAAGATCTGTTTTGTCAGCAGTAGTAACTGAAAATGATTTTGCTGGATTCAGGCATGATTTGGCTGATTTTATTCAAAAAATTATAGATAATTCATCTTTGTTAAATGAGAATTTGAATATAAATAAAACCACATTAGAAAAGCTTATTGTAGAAATTGAAAAATTAGATATTCACAAGGATTTAGATGTTGTATCAAATTCGTTGCAAGAGTTAAATGCATCTGTATTGAATAATATGGATAAGGTGATTGGAAGTATAGATACAATTTCGGCAAAGATTGAAAATATTTCAGTTGATTCTATTGAGCAAAAATTAAATCAATTACACGAAAATGTAAATGATGGAAGAATTATTACGGATAATGCAATCAATTCATTAAAAGAAACTTCTTTGATGAATGTTGAAAAAATTGTAGAAGAAATAAAAGATATTTCTGGTCAAATCAATAGTATCCCTACAAATTCTATTGAAGAAAAAATTGACAATATAACAGAAAAATTAACTGCAACTGGTCAAGACTTAAAAGTTTTACAGGATGATGTTGCAGAGAAATTGGCGGATGATAATTCAGAAAAATTCCAAGCAATAGGAAATAGTATTGAATTTTTACAAGAAACAATAACATCATCTCAAGCGGCTAATGAGTCTAGTTTGACAGAAAAACTGCTAGCATTGCGCAATATGATAACATCATCTGTTGCATCGTCGGATGAAAATTTTATGTTGTTGCAAGATAAGATTAATCAATTTACAGAAAATGTTGAAAAAATTACAAACGATACTGAAATAAAAATGAACAATTCTCTTTCTGAAATTGTTGATTTGAAATTGGAAGTTGAAAAAATTGCAAAAGAGTTTACAGATTGGAATTCTGGTCAAGAAAATCGTGATACTAAAGTGGTTGGTATGATTTCATCAAAACTTGATGAAATTGGCCTTGCAATTGCAACTTTGCAAGATTCTGTTCAAGCTGGTGTTCATCAAGAACTTACCAAAAATAGTGAAATTGTTGAAAATCAAATTGATAGACTTATAGAGATTATTGAGAATGTTAAAAATGAATTATCAAATATTTCAAATGAGCCTGTCTATGAATTCGAGATTGCTTTTAAGGAAGTTAAAGACAAAATAACTGCTGTAAAACAAGAAGTAAATTTGGTAAATACAGATATTATTGATACTTTAACTGCAAAAACAGAAGCCGTTATGATGGAATTAGCGCCATTGAGAACTATTTTGGAGGCTTTTGGTGATATCGATAAAAAAATTGATGAGAAGTTTGAAGAATTTAACTTGGCGCAAATAAAAGAGATTCAAGATGCTATTGATGAGATTAAGAATTTAATCAATAACGAGGAAAGAATTTCTTTTGATGTTGTTACGGATAAAATTTCAGCAACAGCAGACGATATAAAAGCAGTATTAGGCGAAAAAATCACATCAGGTAATGATGAATTAAAATCTATGTTAACAGTTGCAATGAATAATGATGATATTACTTGGGCAATTGACAGTTTAAAATCTGATATTTCAGATAAAGTTACAAGAATATTTAATGAAGTTGGTGAAAATGCAAAAGTTGTTGAACTTTTGGATATGTTGAATCAAAAAGTTGATATTCTTGCGATGTCTGACACAGATGATAATTCGGAGGTTTTAGATGAAATAACTGAAATTAAAAATATAATTTCTTCCCAAAAAAATCTTCTAGAAACTTCTGGTATTCAAAAAACTAGTGCAATAGAAGCTCGTTTACATGAGCTTATTGAAAGAATCAATTCAATTGATACGTCAGAAAATTTGAAAGATGTTCGAGAAACAATGTTGACTGCGATTTTGAATGTTTTTGAGCAAATTTCATTTATTGAAGAATCTGAAGATATTAAAGATTTTGTTGAAGAAAAAACAGACGAAATTGCACAAAGTTTGATAGAAGTTAAACAGCAATTGAAAGAAATGACACTTAATGATGATGGTTATTCTTATACATTGCAAGATGTAGAAACGGATATTGCGAAGCTTCGTTTGGTATTAAATGAGCTTTCTACATCAACATCTAAAGAAGAAATTTCTGATATATCAGATAACATTCACAGAATTGTTTCATCTGTAGAAGATTTACAAACATCATTGACTCAAGAACAGATTTCTTATTTAAAAGATAATTTTGAAAAGCTTAGCGAAGATGTTTTGAGTATAAGTTCAAGAACAAATAAATTATTATTAACTTCAGATGAATCTTATATTGCTTTAAATAATGGATTGAATGATTTTAGTAATGTAATCTATAAGCTAGAAGAAAGAATTAATTATCTTGACAATAAAGAGATCGCTGAACGTATTGAGCAAAAATTAGACAATACACTTAGTGTTGTTGCTGAATCTGCAAATTCCGATAAAGTTATGCGACAAGCATTAATATATATGGGTGAATGGATTGATACAACAAGTGAAAACATTGAAAGTTTGTGTGAACAAGCTGATAAGATTGATGACGTTCAAGAAATTTTGGAAAAATTAGAAGACCAAATTGTTGAACAAGGTCAATTAATAAATATTATGTCAGAAAGATTTGATGAACAGCAGGAAAGAATGGATCGAATAGAAATGAAACTTGAAAAAATTCTTTCTGCAATCGAAGATATTGATGATACCAAATTAACCAAAAAAGTTGATAAATTAGATAGACAACTTGCAAAATTGAGTAATAATATAGAAAAGTTAACTTCATATGTTGATGAGTAAAGCAATAACTGAATTAGAAAAAGCATTATCTCCTCAAAATGTATTACACGAAATTGAAGAAAGATATGCTTATTCACAAGATGCATCAGATTCGCCTGAAATCCACAGCTTGCCTGATGTAGTAGTTTTTGCTGAAACAATTGAACAAGTGCAGGAAATTGTTAGAATAGCAAATAAGTACCATACTCCTATCATTTGCAGAGGTGCTGGAACTAATACTGTAGGCGCTTGTATTGCAGAACACGGTGGGATTGTACTTAATTTTTCTAAAATGAATAAAATTTTAGAAATCAATAGAGAAAATATGACAGCACGTGTTCAACCAGGTGTTATAGTAGGAGATTTACAAAATCAAGTTGAAAAGATGGGTTTGTATTATCCGCCAGATCCTTCTAACTTGGCAGTGTCAACTATAGGTGGTAGCATTGCTCAAAATTCAGCTGGTGCAAGAACGTTCAAATACGGTTCAACAAAAGATTATGTTCTGGATATGCTTGTAGTAACAGCAACAGGCGAGTTGTTGAGAACTGGTTCTAACACGATTAAAAATGCAACAGGTTACAATTTGGGCAGTTTGTTTATAGGTTCAGAAGGTACTTTGGGGATAGTTGTTGAAGCTACGTTGAAATTGATTTCAAAACCTCAATGTTCAAAGGTTATTATGGCATATTTTGATAATTTGGAAGATGCAACAAGTGCTGTAACTTCTGTTATAGAACAACAAATTTCACCAGCTACATTGGACTTTATGGACAAAAATGCAATCCAAACTGTTGAAAAGTTTAATCCTGTAGGACTTTTAACTGATAAAGAAGCAGCCTTAATTATTGAAATTGATGGATTTAAATCATCTATTGAAGAACAAAAAGAAACAATTATAAATACTCTTAAGCGATGTAATTCTTCTGCAATTCAGTTTTCGGCAACAGAGAGAGAAGCTGAGCAAATTTGGCAGGCAAGACGTTCTTCAATGGCGGCTTGTGCAAAATTAAAACCTAATGTTACAACAGATGACGTCATTGTCCCAAGAGAAAATCTACCAAAACTTGTAAAAGGTATTCAAGAAATTTGTGATAATAGAGATTTAACTGTTTGTATGGTAGGGCATGTTGGAGATGGAAGTGTTCATCCACAAATCCCACTTGACTTTAATAATAAAAAAGAATATGAAAATTATAAACTAGCAAAATCCGAAATTTATGAGTTGACTATTCGTTTAGGTGGAACAATTTCTGGCGAACATGGAATCGGTAGAGAAAAACGTGAGCATATTTCAAAAGTTGTTAGTTCAAATGCTTTAAACTATATGCGTGAAATTAAAAAAGTTTTCGACCCTAATAATATTTTAAATCCGTTCAAAATTTTCTAAGAATGTGACAAATTTGTCGCCGTATTTTTTTTGTTTAATTAATTTATATTCCGAAAAATCGACATCTGTTACGTGTTCGATAATTATGATATCGGCGGCAATATTTTTAACTGCTGCAAGGCTTTGTTCATATACCCCAGCAAAATATGGTGGATCAATATAAACCACATCAAATTTCTCAGGCATTTTTTGCGTGAGTTTTATGCTATCACCTATTAATAATTTGGGCGCAATTTCAAATTTTTTAAAATTATTTTTAATGACAGAAGCGATTTTGGGATTTTTTTCAATTGCAATTGCAGAACCAAAACCTCTTGATATCGCTTCTAAACCCATAACACCAGAACCTGCAAACATATCGAGAAAAGTTTTATTTTCAAAATTAATCATAGCTTGTAAAGTATTAAACACACTCATACGAACTTTAGAAAGAGTTGGACGAGTAATATTTTCGTCTGGTGCTATAATTTTTTGACCTTTATATTTACCTGCTGTGATAATCATATTAACTATTTTACAACGAACAAATTTTAGTGTATAATCATAGTAGGGGAAGAGCAAAATGGTGAAAAAAAATAAAACAGATATAATAGTTGTTGGTGCAGGCCCTGCAGGGATTGCGTGTGCCGTTACAATCGCACGTGGTGGTAAAAAAGTTGTTTTAATTGAACGTGGAAGTTTTGCAGGTTCTAAAAATATGTTTGGTGGTGCAATTTATATGCAACCTACAAAAGAAATTTTCCCTGACTTTGAACAAAATGCACCTTTGGAAAGAAAAAATATTGAACACAAATTTGCAATTCTTGGAGAGGAAGATAGCACAACGATTTCTTATAAAAATAAAAACGAACAAGCTGGAAGTTATACTGTAATTCGTGGTAAATTTGATCGTTGGATGGCAGAAGAAGCTAAAAAAGAGGGTGTTTATTTAGTTGAAAAAACTGTTGTTAGAGAGCTTTTAACTGATAATGGCAAAGTTGTTGGTGTAAAAACCGAATTAGAAGATTATTATGCCGATATAGTTGTATTAGCAGATGGCGTAAATTCTTTACTAGCAAAACAAATAGGATTAAGAAAAGATATTCAACCAAAAGATGTTGCATTAAGTGTTAAAGAAGTCATTAAACTAGATAAAGAAAAAATTAATGACAGATTTAATATTTCTGACGACGAAGGTTGTATTCATGAAATTTTTGGCGGCCCAATGCTTGGAATGCTGGGCCTTGCATTTATGTATACAAACAAAAATTCAGTTACAATCGGTTTGGGTATAACTTTGAGTGAACTCATTGAGAGAGGTTTGAAGCCATATGATTTATTAGAAAAACTAAAATCTCACCCAACAATTGCACCTCTAATTAAAGATGGTGAGTTAGAAGAATATTCTGCACATTTAATTCCTGAAGGAGGATATAATTGTGTACCTCAACTTTCATCTGATGGTGTAATGATTGTTGGTGATGCCGGAATGCTTGTAAATAATATGCATTGGGAAGGGACAAACCTTGCAATGATTAGCGGAAAACTTGCAGGTGAAACAGCTTTGTGTGCCTTGAAAGAAAAAGATTTTTCGGCTGAATCATTAAAAAGATATGATGAAAAACTTAAAAATTCTTTTGTAATGAAAGATTTAAAAACTTACAAAGATTTAATGACAATCGCACATAAAAAAAGTGATGCGTTCTTAGATTATTATTTAAGAACAATTAATTCGTTCTTTAAAATGTTCACTTCTGTTGATAGTGTTCCAAAACGTGAAAAATATTATGGATTTGTGAAATCTTTCTTTAAAGGTAGAACATTCAAAGAACATATGAGTGATTTCGGACAATTAATCAAGTTAGTATGGAGTATCCTAAAATGGTACTAGAAGATAAATTATATACAGTAAAATACAATCCTGATACGGTTTCTCATTTGAATCCTGATAATGAAATTTGCAAAACTTGTTCAAATAAACCTTGCACATACATTTGTCCTGCAAATGTTTATGAATGGGATAAAAATAATGAAAAGATGATTGTAAATTTTGAGAACTGCCTTGAATGTGGTGCTTGCAGAATTGCTTGTACAAAAGGTTGTTTAAAATGGGAATATCCAAAAGGTACAAAAGGCGTTATATTCAAACAAGGATAAAGGAGTAGGGAAATGAAAGAAGAGTACAGTAATCAACAAAGACGTTGGTATGACAAGGATCCAGTATTATCACAAGCAGTGAAAACTCTTGAACACAGTGATGATCAAACTCAAATTAGAATTGCGTTGAATTTGATTAAGATTATCATTGAACACAACATTGAAGATGAAAAATTTGAAGCAGTAGAAGACATTATTAACGCAGTAGGATCAGGACTTGATGATAATAGAAAAGGTCGCTGGTATGATATCGATACAACATTGAGAACAGCGATGAACATGTTACAAAATTGTCCAGAAGCTACTCAACATTTAATTGCAAAAGAAATGGCAAAAATGGTTGTTGATAAAATTAAAACTGATGAAACAGATGAAGATTAACAAAAGAGGCTCATTTGAGCCTCTTTTGTTACATCGCTATATTTCTCAAAACCATATAGTATCTATGATTTCCCCAATAGACTACTAGTGATATAAAATTGTTATCTAAATCATAAATTTCCAAATATGTTTGTGGAATTGGTTCGCGCATAGATTTATCAAATCTTTCACCGACAAATTTCAAAAAGTTCAAGTGTTTCTTTTGTGACCAAGTGAGTTTTGGCTGAGGAAGATTTTCTTCATAAAAGCCTACAGGAGTTATATCTCTTTCGTAGATCGGGATAATATATTTTATTTTTCCTTGAACCTTAAAAAGCATATACCATTTGCCATCGTGTTCACGTGGGGTTAAAAGATAATACCCTGGTTCAATCATTGTTGTTTTAAAAAATAATGGTGCAGTCAATCTGAACAGGGGATATGGTGACCAAGCAGTATTTCTCATATCATAAGCTTCTCCTGGGTCAATGCCATGAACGTATGAGTGCGTAGGCACAGGCAAGTCTCTATAGATTTGCTCATAATCAACTTCTTTTGCGACAACTGACAAACCCATTACTATAAAAAACAATGCTACTATATTTTTTTTCATAGTACTATTTTAATAATTTCTCTTCTGAAATCAATCATTTAAAAAGTCGAAAATGTAAATAATTATTAAAATTAATATCACCTACAGCAATTTATTTATTTCACAATATTTAAAAAAAACGTGTGAAAACTAAAAGGAGTGTGTAATGAGTTTTAACGTACTAAATAAACCATTAGCAAAGATGAATATAGTTGATTTCGGCAAAGCCATTGAAAAAGCTGCTCGAAAAGATAGCGATATAGCAATGAGTCTATATGGAGGCGATCCAGTAGAAGTATTGCGAGCAAACATGGTTGGTGATGTATTCACACGTAATGGAGAAATGACATCTAAAGCAAGACAAAGTTTAATTCATGAAATCTCTACAGAAGCAGGCATTTCAAAAGAACTTGCGAAAAAAGAATTTAAAAAAATGACAATTGGCGATTACTTCAATTTATTGGGATTAAAATTACAATCTAAAAAACCTAAAATTGCATCTGGAGATGTACTCGAAAAACGCTTTATTAATATGACTCGTGATGATGCAGAAACAGCGATAAGACAGATTGCCATAAAAGACAAAAAAGTAGCAATGGATATATACAAATATGAAGATAACTTGGATAAATATTTTTGTAATGATGGTGATACTATGTTCTTGCCAACGGGCAAACTACGTCCTGATATGAAAAAAGAAATCATTGAAGGGATTTCTGAAAGAGACAATGTGACAAAAGCTGAAGCTGAAAAAGTATTTTCTAGTTATAAGATCAAAGATATTTTAGCCCCAGAAAATGTATAAATTATATATACAAATAAAAAGATGCGCTTGAATTATTCATGCGCTTCTTTTTATTATTTTTTTATTATATATTTGCCAATTTTGTATAGAAATCATTTGCTCGTTCAAACTTATGAGCTGCATTGAACAATTTCGCTTCGGCAAGTTGTGGAGCAAGGATTTGTAAGCCGATTGGCATACCGTCTTTGTCAAATCCTGCAGGAATGCTCATACCTGGAATACCTGCAAGGTTAGCACTAATTGTTGCAATATCAGTTAAATACATAGCTAATGGATCATTTGATTTTGCACCTAAGTCAAATGCAGTGTTTGGACAAGTTGGAGAAATCAAAATATCCGCTTTTTTGAATGCTTCCACAAAATCTTGAGTTACTAATGCTCTCATTTGTTGAGCTTTTTTGTAATAAGCATCATAATAACCTGAGCTTAATGCATAAGTTCCAAGCATTATACGACGTTTAACTTCTGGGCCAAAACCTTCAGCACGAGATTTTGTGTACATTTCCATTAAGTTTTTAGCATCAGGAGTTCTGTGACCATATCTAACGCCATCAAAACGTGCCAAGTTTGAAGAACATTCAGCTGTTGCCAAAATGTAATAAATACCGATTGAATGTTTCAAGTTTGGCAGAGAAATTTCAACAATTTCAGCACCCAATTTTTTATAACAATCAATCGCAGCTTCCATAGCTTTTTGAACATCAGGAGCAAGACCTTCTGTCATAAGTTCTTTTATAACACCAACTCTTAAACCTTTGATGTCGTTATCTAAGCTATCTGCATAATGTTCAACAGGAATGTTTAGTGAGGTTGAATCTTTAGGATCATATCCAGAAATAACTTCAAGTAAGTTCGCAGCATCTTCAACTGTTCTTGCAAAAGGACCGATTTGATCTAATGATGATGCAAATGCAATTAAACCATATCTTGAAACACGTCCATAAGTAGGTTTCATACCAACGATACCACAGAATGATGCAGGAAGACGGATTGAACCACCTGTATCAGAACCTAGTGATAAAGTTACTTCGCAAGATGCAACACTTGCTGCTGAACCACCTGATGATCCCCCAGGAACTTTATTCAAATTCCATGGGTTGTGAACTTTACCAAATGCTGAGTTTTCGTTTGAAGAACCCATTGCAAATTCATCAAGGTTTGCTTTACCTAAAATTGGTACGTAGTTATTTAAAAGTTTTTCTGTAATTGTAGCATTGTATGGTGATACAAAATTTTCTAAAATTTTGCTTGAAGCTGTAGTTTTTGAACCGATAAGATTCATATTATCTTTCAATGCCAAAGGAATACCTGCCAAAAGTGGTAATTCTTCGCCATTTGCGATTTTTTCATCAACTTTTTTTGCTGTTTCAAGAGCAGTTTCTCTTGTCAATGAATTGAATGCACCTAATTTTTCATCTAATGCATCAATTCTGTTTAAAGCTGCAGTTGTTAACTCAACAGCTGAAACTTCTTTATTTTTCAAGGCTTTGCTTTGTTCAGTAGCCGATTTTTTTAAAAGCTCGTTCATGTTTTCTCCTTAAAAAGCTAATCTTATGAGACAAGTTTATGACAAAAATATCGTGTTGTAAACAACAAGACGTTATTTCTTAAATTTTTCGATTTTTTCTAAACTGTCACTTTCAAAATATATTCTTAATAGTGGTTCTGTTCCGCTCGGACGAACTAAAATCCAGCTGGTGTTATCGTCCAAATACAATTTTACTCCATCTTTAAAATCTTTTCTAATTATGCCCATATCAGCAAAAGTTTCAGTAACTCTGAATTTCTCAATGACCTGTTCAATTTCTTCGCGAGTTGAAAGTTTTAAATCAACTCTATCATTGTAGAATTTGCAACCTGCAATCTGAGCCAAATCGCTCTGTAATTCTACAAGAGTTTTGTTTTCATAAGCCATAGCTTCAAGAATTAATAGGTTTGCCAAGATGCCGTCTTTTTCTGGGATGTGTCCTTGAATACTTAAACCACCGGATTCTTCACCTCCGATGATTGGGCTATATTTTCTCATGGCTTCGCCAACGTGTTTAAATCCAACGGCAGTTTCAACAACTTCAACACCATATTTTTCTGCAATTTTATCAAGCATTAAACTTGCACCAACAGTTTTTACGATCGGTCCGTTCATACCTTTGTTCTTTTTCAAATGAAGCATCAATATTGCAATAATTTCGTTTGGTGTAACATAGTCACCATTTTCGTTGATTACACCAAATCTGTCACCATCTCCATCATTTGCAAACCCAACTGAATCAGGTGTCTTTTTAACTAATTCGATTAAGTCTGCCATAAATTTTGGTTTAGGTTCAGGCATTCCACCACCAAAATTAACATCGTGCATCATGTGAATTGAATTAAATTTAATATCTTCTTCTGATAAAAGTTTATCAAAATACCCAATTGTTGCAGAATACAACCCGTCAAATATTACATTTTTGTTTAATTGTCGAATTTTATCAAAATCAATTAATTTCCTTATATGTTCAAAATATGATTGGGTAAAAT
The DNA here is from genome assembly GCA_045652525.1 of Candidatus Gastranaerophilaceae bacterium. Lineage (GTDB taxonomy): Bacteria > Cyanobacteriota > Vampirovibrionia > Gastranaerophilales > Gastranaerophilaceae > SIG32. Next base: position 17,048 of record JAZRUK010000005.1, read on the forward strand.
CAACTTCTTGTACAGAACCATTTATTTTTTTATCAAAACCGCAATCTAAATTTGCAACAATTTCATCTGTGATATCACTTGTGGCAGGTCCTGCATAATCAGGAATAAATTTTATTCCTAAATATTCAGGTGGATTGTGTGATGCCGTAAACATAATTGCACAAGCATCCATATATTTTGCATTGAATGCTAAAATCGGTGTAGGGACAACTTTTTTACTGTATAAAACTGTAAAACCCAATTCAGCAAGTGTATTTGCGCATTGAGTTGAAAATTCACGAGCCATATTTCTTGGATCATAACCTATTATAATTTTTTTATATATTCCAAAATTTTCATAAACATATTTTGCAATAGCTTTTGTTACTATTTCAACGTTTTCAGAATTGAAATCTTGACCAACTATTGCGCGCCAACCGTCTGTTCCAAACTTAATATTTGCCATTTAACCCTACTTTCTGTTATAATTATAAACGAAATACGGAGTTTAGTAAATATGGAAATCAAAGACGTCCTAAATGTTGCATACCTCGGGCCAGAGGCATCGTTTTCTGAAATGGCAAGAGATGCATTTTGCGAAAAATATGGTATTAATGTTTTCTCAACTGCATTGAAAACAATACATGATGTTGTAGAATTTGTTGATAAAAACCCGTTTACTTTAGGTGTTATACCAGTAGAGAACTCAATTGATGGGACACAAAGAGCGTCTTTGGATAGCCTGATTGCTACACATAATCCAAATATTAAAATTTTGTCAGAATTGGTTATGCCGATTGAGTATTGCTTGCTTTCTAGAACTACTGAATTTTATAGTATTACGGGCATTATTGGAACTCCTTATTTATTAGGTAAATGTCAAGAATTTATCAAACACGAAATGCCTTTGAATTTAAATATTATTGAAAATACAAGTATGTCTGAGTGTGCAAGAAATCTTTCCAATTATAATTTAACTTATGGATCAATAGGTAATAGAAAAACAGCAGAAACTTATAGATTAAATATTTTAAAAGAGCATATTAATGATGATAAAACAAACCAGACAAGGTACGTTTTGATAGGTGATTTTGATACGCCAATTACTGGAAATGACAAGACCACAATAGCGTTTTCTACGGGGAATACTCCAGGTGCATTATTAGAAGTGTTAAAATCTTTTTTAGAAAATGGTATAAATTTGACATACATTTCATCTCGCCCATCAAAAGATAATTTAGATGAATATGTATTTATTGTAAATTTTGATGGACATGCTAACGAGCCGCAATTTGCAAAAGTTTTAGAAGAAATAAAACCAAAAACAAAATTATTTAGATTATTAGGATCTTACGAGAAAAACTATTTATAGTTGACGAAAATTGAGTTCGTATGGTATAATTGGTTATTGCCAATTACTCATATGATTTTGCCAGAAAGGTAAAAATTATATGACAAATCCATTAATTCCATACACTTTTGTCCCTGGAACAAAAGCAAAAGCTGAAGAAGTTAACGCTAATTTCATTGTGCTTGCTGACGAAATTCAAAATACTCAAACAAGCACAAGTAAACAATTTTCTGAAATTAAATCAGAAATATCAGAAAGCATAACCTCAATTACGGAAAATTATGTTCAAGTTGATGCTTCAAATAGTGAAAATATAACAAATACAATATTGGAAGCTCCATACGGTGTTGCTGTATATGACGGCCAAACTATAACTGTTCAAAGTAGTGTTCGTGTTTTAATTCCTGATGGAAAAACTACTAATGGTAGATTAAAGAATTTGGAATACATAACAGAGACATCAATTACTAAAACTATTACAAATCTAACTGACGTTAATACTGCTGTATTTTTATACAACACAGGAAATATTGAAATTATTCCGCAAAATCGTATTTTTTACAAAAATACTACTCCTTCAACTTTGGAGGATAATGTTCATTGGTATAATATAGATGAAAACAGATGGTATAAATATATTTTGTCAGAAGCAAGATGGACAGAAATTTTTGCATTACCAATTGCTAATGTATGTTGGAATGAAAGTTCAATGATTTCAGTATTGCAAAGTTCTCAACCTATGAATCTGGTCAAAACCTCAGACTTGGATAATTTCTATACCCTTAGAGGCATTCTTCCAAAAGATTTAGATTATGTTGTAGAAAGGTATAAAGATAATTGGGAGCAGTATACTGTATATAAATCAGGTTGGGTTAAACAATCTGGATATTGTGAGAGTAAGGGTGATTCAATCGCTAATTTTTATGTTCCAATGACTGTTCCGTATAATATTGCAGTTTCAAGACTAACTGGAGCTTCGAATTCTACAAGTTTAAATATATGGGTAAGAAATGATGTAACAAGTACTTATATGAAAGTTTATACACCTGAAATTACAGGGAAAATATGGAGTGTAGAAGGCTACAGACAAAGCATAGAGGAGATATAAATATGACTATATTAAAGAAACCGTATAAGCAAGAACAATATAACCAACTTGTTGCCGAATGCAATAAGCTAGGTACAAAACGAATAGAAATTCATAACGGTGATGCATACGCACTTTTTGACTATGAAAAAGTTGAAAATGGTGTGATAGTTGATCTTCGAGGGACAGAAGAATACGAGGCAGAACAATCAAAAATCCAAAAAGAAGAACGTACTCAAGAAATTCTTTCAGAATTGGAATTGTTAGACAAAAAACGCATTCGTGCGGTTTGTGAACCTGAGGTTTTACGTGATGATGGTAAAACTTGGTTAGAATATTATAACGAGCAAATTTTAATTTTGCGAGAGGAGTTAGCCTTGTTGTAGTATTTGAAAAGAGTCGACTCAGTCGACTCTTTTTTGTGTTATAATTTGTTGTACATAAAATTATGACAAGAGGATTTAAAAGAAACAAATGTTTAAGCTTTTAAAACGTGGATTTATAAAAGTAAAAGAAGATATTCAAGTAATTTACGATAAAGACCCTGCAGCGACAAATATTTTAGAAGTTTTGTTGTGTTATCCAGGATTACATGCATTAATTGCATATAGATTTGCACATAGATTATACAAATGGCATATTCCACTTTTGCCGAGAATAATTTCATATATTACAAGAATTATTACTGGTATTGAAATTCACCCTGGAGCAAGAATTGGCAGAAGATTTTTTATTGACCATGGTGAAGGTGTTGTAATTGGTGAAACAACTGTAATTGGTGATGATGTTTTGATTTACCAACAAGTAACCCTTGGTGGTACAGGAAAAGAACATGGAAAACGTCACCCAACTTTGGATAATAACGTAATTGTAGGAGCGGGTGCAAAAGTATTGGGTAATATTAGAATAGGTGCAGGCACAAGAATTGGTGCAGGTTCTGTTGTGGTAGATGATGTTCCTGAAAACTGTACAGTAATTGGCGTCCCTGGTCGAATTGTTCAAAGACATTTTGTTGCTGAAAATGGTGTATTGATGCATAACAGAATCCCAGACCCTGTTAAATGCGAATTAAATAGACTTAAATACGAAATTCAAGAAATTAAAGAGCAGATTAAATAATTTTAATCCAAGCTATTCAGGGTAAATGTCAATAATATTTTATATTTCTTAAACTTAAATTTCCTCTTTTACTATGTTTATAATATAATATAGGAAGAGGAAATTTCTTTTGAAACATTCTAGACTTACAGCCTTAATATTTTTAGCACTTGTTTTAGGTGTAATAGTCGGACATTTTGCCCCTGAATTAGCGGTTAAAATGCGTCCTTTTGCTGTAATTTTCTTGAGAATGGTTAAAATGATTATCGCTCCATTATTATTCACAACTCTTGTTGTTGGAATAGCTGGTCACGGTGATACAAAAAGTCTTGGTAAAGTTGGACTTAAAACTTTAATTTATTTTGAAATTGTAACAACATTGGCTTTAATTGTTGGTTTAACAATGGCAAATATATTCAAACCAGGTATGGGTTTTGGTACTCAATCTTTAGAAGCTAATTCTTCATTGCTTAGTCAGGCAGGTATGATGGCTGCATCACATGCCCATACATCGCTTTCTGGAATGGTTATGAATATTTTCCCTACAAGTATTGTTCAGGCAATGGCTGAGGGAAATTTATTGCAAATTGTTGTATTTTCAATATTCTTTGCATTGGCTATGATAGCAGTTGGTAAAGCCGCAAAGCCTGTAATGTCTGTTTTAAATTCGGTTTCGCAAATTATGTTCAAGTTTACAGAATACGTAATGTATTTTGCTCCTTTGGGTATATTTGGTGCTATTGCTGCAACTGTTGGGACAAATGGGCTTTCAATTCTTAAAAACTATGCAAAAATAATCTTTTCGCTATATACAGCTCTTGCAGTTTTTGTATTGGTTGTATTGTTTATTGCTTGTAAATATGCAAGAATTTCATTCAGAAGTTTGATTAAAGCAATTCAAGAACCTGCTATATTGACATTCACTACTGCAAGTTCAGAAGCTGCATTTCCAAAAGCAATAGAAATTATGGAAAAATTTGGTGTGCCAAAAAATATTGTTGGATTTGTAATGCCAACTGGATATACTTTTAACCTAGATGGAAGTACGCTTTATCTTGCAATGGCAGTTATATTTTCATCACAGATTGTTGGTATAAACCTTGATTTGAATCAACAAATTATTTTGATGTTGGCACTAATGTTGACAAGTAAAGGTGTTGCAGGTGTTCCAAGAGCTTCATTAATTGTATTAGCTGGAACTCTTGCGAGCTTCAATATCCCCATTATTGGGGTTGCGATTTTATTAGGTATTGATCAAATTTTAGATATGGGTAGAACAGCAGTAAACTTAATTGGTAATTGTGTTGCAACGGTTGTTATTGCTCGTTGGGAAAATGAATTTGATTATGAAAAAATGCACAAGTTTATTGAAGAATCCGATAAAGAAAAAACAGATTGGGATTTTTCAGGTATAAAAAATATTTATGAAAAAGTTACGAATAGAGGAATAGAATGAGCGAACAAACAAAAGTAGATTACAAAAATACATTAAATTTGCCTCAAACGACTTTAGAAATGAGAGCAAACGCAACTGTTAAAGAAGTACAAACTCAAAAATTCTGGGAAGAAAATCAAGTTTATGAAAAAAACTTAGCTCAAAGAGATAAGGCGAATAGCTTTGTTTTGCACGATGGCCCTCCATATTTGAGTTCTGATAAAATTCACATTGGTCACGCTTTGAATAAAATTCTTAAAGATATTTTGATTCGTTATAAATCAATGAAAGGTTTTTATGCACCATATGTTCCAGGATATGATGCTCACGGTTTGCCTATTGAAAACGCTGTAGTAAAAAATATTAAAGGTGGTAGAGAAGCTCTTACTCCTGCTGAATTAAGAGCAAAATGCAGAGAATTTGCTCATAAAAACTTAAAAGGACAAGAAGCTGAATTTAAACGTTTGGGCTGTTGGGGTGATTGGGAACATCCTTATTTGACAATCAATCCTGAATTTGAAGCTGAACAAATCAGAGTATTTGGCGAAATGTTTAAAAAAGGTTATGTAGAAAAAGGCTTAAAACCTGTTTACTGGTGCGCATCTTGTGAAACAGCATTGGCTGAAGCAGAAGTTGAATATGCTGATCACACATCAACATCAATATACGTAAGATTTGCATTTGACTCAGAATCTGTTGAAAAAATTAATAAAATAGTTGATACACAAGACAAAAAAGTTTATGCGGTAATTTGGACAACAACTCCTTGGACAATTCCTTCAAACATGGCTATCAGCATGCATCCTAGATTTGAATATACTTTCTTTGATTATAAAGGAGATGTATATGTAATAGCACAAGGATTGTTAGGTGCATTTTTGAATGATGTTCAATGGGAAGAAAAAGATATTAACGTAATCGGTTCTTGCACTGGTCAAGACTTGGAACTATTAACAACAAAACATCCGTTAGTTGATAGAAAATCTCCTATCATTTTAGGTGAACACGTAACGCTAGATGCTGGTACAGGTTCAGTTCACACAGCACCTGGTCATGGTCTTGAAGACTATGAAGTTGGTTGTAGATATAATATTGAAGTATTTTCACCACTTGATTCAAAAGGTGTTTGGACTGAACAAGTTCAGGATCCTGATTTAGTTGGCATTCCTTATTATAAAGGTAATGGGATTGTTATAGAGAAACTTCAATCTTGTGGCGCATTATTGGCACAACAAGATATTCAACACAGTTATGCACATTGTTGGAGATGTAAAAACCCTGTAATTTATAGAGCAACACCTCAATGGTTTGTTAAAGTTGATAAATTCAGAGAAAAGACTCTTGAAGAAATCAAAAACGTAAAATGGATTCCAGCTTCTGGCGAAGTTAGAATTTCAAACATGGTTGCAAGCAGAACAGACTGGTGTATTTCTCGTCAAAGAGCTTGGGGTGTTCCAATTCCAGTATTCTATTGCGAGGACTGTGGCGAAGCTATTGTAACAGATGAAACTATTAAAAACGTGGCTGATATTTTCGAAAAAGAATCTTCTGATGCTTGGGTAAAACGTACAACCGCAGAACTTCTTCCAGATGGATTCAAATGTCCAAAATGCGGTAGCATTCATTTGACAAAAGAATCTGACATCATGGATGTTTGGTTTGATTCAGGTATTACTTGGAGAGCCGTTGTAGAAAAACGCTCAGAACAATTAGGTCATACCCCTGTTGATATGTATCTAGAAGGTTCTGACCAGTACAGAGGTTGGTTCCAATCTTCATTATTGACTTCAATTGCTACACAAGAAAAATCTCCATACAAATCCGTTTTGACTCATGGTTTCGTTATGGACGGTGAAGGCAAAAAGATGTCAAAATCTATAGGTAATGTTGTAACTCCTCAAGAAATTATCAAAGTTTATGGTACGGATATTTTAAGACTTTGGGCCGCTTCTGTAGATTACAGAAACGATACCAAAATTGGTGACAATATCATTAAACAACTTGCTGAGATCTTTAAAAAGACAAGAAACACTGCAAGATTCTTGCTTGGCAACTTATTTGATTTTGATCCTGCAGTTGATTATGTAGAATACAAAGATTTGAAAGCACTCGATAAATTTGCATTGCACAAATTAAATCAATTAATTGAACAAGTAACAGAAGCTTTCGAAAATTATGAATTCTATAAATATTTCCAAAGCTTGCAGAACTTTGCGGCAGTTGAATTAAGCGCTCTTTACCTTGATATTGTAAAAGATAGATTGTATACAGCAGGTAAAAAATCACTTTCAAGACGTGCTTGTCAAACTGTTTTATATGAAATTTCTCAAGCTTTAGTGAGAGTTTTGGTACCTGTAATGCCACACCAAGCCGAAGATATTTGGCAAAATGTACCACAAGCACAAAGAGGTGATTTGCAAAGTATACTTTTAGCTGATTGGCCGACTGCAAAAACTGAATGGAACAATTCACAGTTAGAAGAAGATTTCACAAAGATTCTAAAAACACGTGAAGTTGTAACTCGTGCAATTGAACCTTTAAGAGCTGATAAACAAGTTGGAAGTTCTTTAGAAGTTGCAGTTTATGTAAAAGCTGAAGATGATAGTGTATTAAAAGCAAATTTAGATGAACTTGCAAATATATTTATCACTTCACAAGCATATCTTGCTCAAGAAAAACCTGCAAATGTTCTTAACGAATATGCAGAAGATGGTTATACAGTATGGGTAACAAAAGCTGAAGGCGAAAAATGCGACCGATGCTGGAAATACCGAAAACTTGATTCTGACGGAATTTGTGAAGAATGTAGACAAGCAATATAATTAAAAGAGGCTCAAAATTGAGCCTCTTTTATTGTTTGTAACAAATTATTAACAAAACAATAACATGCTCTAAAGTTTTAATAAAAATACTCCGTATAGATAAATACAGAGTTACGATTTTTTGAAAGGAACGTTAAAACTTATGGGAATGGCAGCAGGACAAGCTAGATTGCTCAGCATTACTGCAAGATTGACGGATAACGAAAATATGGGTCAAGCTCTTTCGTATTCAAAACAACGTCTTGCGGATGAAACAGAGCAAATCAACGCAGAATATAATGCGGCGCTTAGTGCTACAAAATTGACCGTTCTAACTGGTTTTAACGGTTCCGTTGCAAATTATACAGATATTTCTTACGGTCTTATGACTGGCTATAATACCGTTGCTTGCGGCAAACAATATGTTATATCAAATGCTAAAGGAGAAATCCTTGTTTCTGATCAAATTAAAAAAGCATTTGAAAAAGGTAACGGTAACTTAAACGTATTCTTAGCTCAATTTGGTTATCACCAATGTGATATTGATGTGAACAATGTAGAAGATGCAACTCAAAAAGTTCACGAAGCTTGGGATAAATATTTAACATCTGTTGGCAAATCATTCTATGATGAAGAACACGGTATGGAAAATGCCGCAGTTGAATTTGGTTATAAATCATTTAGCAATGATCCTTTTGATGGTTATGCAACATATGCATTCGGTGGAAATGCTAAAGCTATCAACTTTGAAGGTGTAACAAAAGAACAAAGAGAATTGTATGATTATGCTGTGGCATTGACAGAAGCATTGTACGGTGCATCAAATTCTGCAGGAACAATGAAAACAATTGCAAAAGATGCAGAAAATACAAATGTTATCCAATATTATACAAATATTTTCAACCAAATGGCTACATATGGTTATTATACTGAAGCTAGTGAAGCTGATACTATCAAAGATAATGCTTGGTTTGAACAACAACTAAAAGAAGGCAAATTATTCTTGAAAGCATTCTCTGCGGTTGAAAAAGATTTTGTACAAACAACATTGAGTGATGATGATGCAATTCAAGAAGTTGAAGATGAACGTCAGATTGCATTAATGGAATCTGAATACAATCAAGCTTTAGCAGCTTTAGAAAAGAAAGACCAAAGAATTGATTTAGAATTGAAAAAACTAGACACTGAACACAACGCACTACAAACTGAATATGAATCAGTTAAAAACGTAGTTGACAAAAACGTAGAAAAATCATTCAGTATGTTCAGTTAAGAAGAGATTTATAATTTTCCTTTCCCTTTTTTCCTACTATTTTCGTAACGCCACTTTTTGCAAAGTGGTTTTTTATTGTTCATAATAAATATTATATGAAGTAAGTGACTAAGTGAGTAGGAAATTGCGTGCCGTAGTTTTAGGCACGTTGAACAATTTACCACATTTTGCTTTTTATAGATTCTGAAACAAGTTCAGAATGACAAAATGTGGTAAACGGCACGAAGTGCACCCGAAGGGTCTTGCAATGCGTAGCATTGCCAAAAACATTTGCGTGTTTTTCTTTTCTTTCGTCTATTTCTTTTCTTTTTTCTTCGCAATAAAAAAGAAAAGAAATAGACATACAAAAACAATTATTAAACCCTCACCCGAATTTGTAATTCGCTTTGCTCAAACAAATTCTTCCCTCTCCCATAGGGAGAGGGTTAGGGAGAGGGTTCATATAATATTTATTATGTAAAAAAACAAGGTCTTATCTGACCTTGTTTTCTTCTCCTTTTATTAATCTTTGAATATTTTCTCGATGTAAATATATTATATAAATAGCACCAATTGCACAATAGACTATGTAAGCCAAAGGTGCTTTGAATATCCACATCAAAAATGGCGAAATAGCTAATGCAATAATTGAACCTAAAGAAACGTATTTTGAAAAATAAGTAATTATTGCCCAAATTCCAGCGATAATCAAACCAACTTGCCAATTTAATGCTAAAATCGTTCCAACACCAGATGCAACAGATTTCCCGCCTGTAAATTTTAAGAATATTGATTTGCTATGACCCAAAATTACAGCTACAGCTGCCAATACTGGCAACAAGCCAATTCCTGCAAATGCAGTTGTTAAAACTTTTGCTAAAACAACAGGCAAAGCACCTTTTATTGCATCCAAAATCATAACGGTAAAGAACCATTTTTTACCCATTACTCTTTTAACATTAGTTGCACCAGTAGATCCTGAACCAATTGTTCTGATGTCTTGCCCTGTAAACAACTTTACAATAATATACCCTGTCGGAATTGAACCTATAAGGTATGCAATAACAATAACCATCAATAATTCTACCATCTTTTTCTCTCCTTTTTATTGTATTTATTATAGCATAAATGTAACAAATTTGAATATAAAATGGTAGTATCCTTGTTTTTGTAATAAAATGTAAGTATATCTTAGTGTAGTATATAGTAATATGGAGTAGAAGGAGATGAAGAAGATTTTCAGTGCTGTGTTAGCACTTATGTTAGCTTTTAGCTACACTGGTGTTGCTGCGTTTGCAAATCCGGCTAAAGCGCCTCAAGCATTACAAGCTGCACCAAATGCAAGAAGTATAGAGCTTGCTTTCGTATTTGACGGTCCGTCAGATAAAAATGCGTCTGTTATGAAAACATTCCAACAGACAATTACAAGATCATTGCTACCTGACTATAAGGCAGTTTTCCCAAATGATCTAGTATTTACAGGTAATTGGACAGAACAAAGTGCTGCTGATGTTTCAGAAAAAGCACTTAAATCAAGAGCAACAACAGTTATTTCTCTTGGTTATATGTCTAGTGTGTACTTATCAGAAAGAAAAAACAAAGGTAAATTCGTTATTACAATTGACGAATACGGTTTGAGAGATTTTGGAAGTACAGCATTTTTTAACCCTGTAAAACAATATGTAAATGATTTCATGATGTTCAAAAAGCTTGTACCAACAGAAGGCAAATCAGCTATTTTGATGAATGAAAATTTCTACAAAACTCAAAAAGATTGGCATTCAATTATTGAAAACAAATTCAAAGAAAAGAAAGTTATCGTTGATTTTGCAGTAATTCCTGTAAGTAACAAAGATGTAAAAGCAGCTTTGGATAAAATTACAAATGATGTTGATAACGTTTTTGTTACACCAATGTTCAACTTAACAACTGAACAACGTGCAGAATTATACACTGCATTGAAAAACAAAAAATTACCTACATTCTCATCAATAGGTAAAGAAGACGTAGAATTGGGTGCTTTGTTAGGCACATCAACACCAGATGTTGATAGAAAAATTGCAGAAGCAACTTCTTTCAGTATTCACGGTGTCTTACACGGCAAAGCTGTAAAAAATGAACAAATACCGTTCTATGATGACAAAGTTATTTTCTACAACAAAGACACAGGCGCAGAATTAGGTTACTCTGCACCATTGAGATTGTTAAACAACTGTGAAATTATCTCAAAAACACCAAAACCTAAATACGATTTAACTTACGTATTTAACAAAATGGAAGAAAGCAACTTAGATATTCAAAGAAAAAGATATCTTGTTGATGCTGCAAGAAGATCAACAACATCTGCTTACTTAAAGTATTTACCAACATTGAGAATAGATTTGGGACACCAAAGTTATAATGATGCGTATGCATATTCATACTCTAATGTTCCAACTCGTGTAGGTCAATTCACACTTGGTGTTGATCAAATGATTTATGCACCAGATTTGGTAACAAACATTATTGTTAAACACAAAAAATTAAAATTCGATAAAGCTGAAAAAGTTGCAACTGAACAATCAATTGGTCTTGAACTTGGATTTTTATATGTTGAAACTTTGATGCTTGAAAATATGATTAAAGTTCAAGAAGAACAATTAAATGAAACTCGTGAAAACTTGGCTATTTCTCGTGTAAGAGAAAAAACTGGCAAATGTGGTTACGAAGAAGTTCTTCGTTGGGCTGGTCAAGTTAGTGAAGAAGAAAAACGTCTTCTTAACATGAAAGCTGACTACAACAATACAAGAATTACTATCAACAAATTGTTGTATAAAGATCAAACAGAAGACTATTCATTTGCACCTCTAACAGCAAATGATCCAGCATTCTTCACATCAGACTTGCACGTTATTGACCACGTAAGAACACCTGAAAAATTACGTAAATTTACTGATGAATTAGTAAAAGAAGTAATTTACTTGTCACCGGAAACTGTTAAACTAAAAGCTGCTATCGCAATGAAAAAAGCTGAAATGGCAAACTATGCTCAAAAATTCATTTTGCCAAATGCTAAAATGTCATTCGAATATGGTTCACAGTTTGACAGACACTTACCTTATGAATCACAAGGTCACCAACAATTACAAGGTGGCGTTGTAGGACCTACTCTGGTTGGTTCTTTAGCGAACGGTGCAACACTTCCGGATGCCGTTGCTAATGCTGGCCAAGCAGGTTTAAGTTCACCATATTTGAACTTGAACAAAACATCAGCTAGATTCTTGATTGCAGCGCAATGGAAACCTATCGAAGGTGGTACAAAAATTGCTGAAATCGCAAGATGTAAAGCTGAATTGAACGAACTTAACGCTTATTTAGAACAAGTAAATACAGAGTTAGAAATGAACGTTCGTGAAGTTGTAAACAGAGCCATTGCAAAATACTTTATGATTGAAAAATCATACAAAGCAATGTTTGCAGAAGCTGAAAACTACAAAATGGTTAAAGCTAGATACCTAAGAGGTGAAGCTCCTATTACACAACTTTCAGATGCTCAACATTTGTATTTCAGTGCTAAATTAGAAGCTATTAACTCACAATACCAATTCTTCAAAGAATTGTTCTGGGTACAAAGAGGTCTTGTTTCAATTAACTGGACTAAAGCTTCTGACGAGGCTAAGAACTTCATTAAGAAGATACCTGAAATACTTCCAGCAGAAGAAGATTTTACATTGTAAAATTAAAAGAGGCTCGAAAGAGCCTCTTTTTTTAGCAAAAAATATTTTTACAAGTTTTGAAATAGTATGCGCATACAAAATATACAATTTACACCTAATATAAAATTCTCACAAAACACGAGCTATCATACTAAACCATACAATAATGATAGTGTTAGTTTTTGTTCTAAAAATAATGAAGATGCAAAATACAAAAGGGCTCAAAGTTACGCTAATAAAATGAAATTCGCAAATATTGTTTGGCCTTTTGCCTTGCAAGATTATGACATGAAAAAAATAGAGGGTATTCAAAGTGGCATTTCTATTTTTGAAGGTTTATCAATGCCAGAAATAGCGTTTATGTTCGAAAACTTGCGTGCTATAGCTGTAAAAAGAGGCTGTTCTAATCAATGTTTGCATTGTTATGCAGATGCAAAACCAGCTTTAAATAATCATGATAATTTTGTATCAAGAATGCCTTTTGAAGATTTTCTTGATCTTACTTCTGGCATAAAAACATTGAAACAACGCTTGGGCATATCGCCTATAAGATATTATAGCCAAAGTTATACAGATTTGTTTTATGATGCGGATTGTATGGAAATTTCTTTGTTCGATAAAAACGGGAAAGAACATGACTTTACTGAATTACAAGACATATTATATGATTCAGTAAAAAGTAAAGCTGTTTTCGATACTGCAGGTTGGAATCCTAACAGCTCAAAAATGCAAGAACGAGCTGAAAAATATGTAAGATATCTAAATGATCTCGAAAATGAAGACAAAATATATCAAATAAATCTTTCTATTAGTCCATTTAATCCTATTTATGCAAAAGCTATTGAACTTGGATTTGAACCTAAAAATTATGATGTTAAAAATCAACCATGGCATAGTGAAAATAGTGGCAAAAAATTATCTCAAGGAGAATTGCTTTATAACATTTATATAAACAGAATGGCAAACATGTTGATGACATTTTCGCCATTATTAGGAGATAAAAAATTTAGTGTAATTGCCCGTCCAATTGACAACTTTGAAAAAAATATGAAATATCATACTGAAAATGATTATTTCGTTATAAAAAAGCATATTATTGAAACATTAAAAGCCAAAATGCTCCAAGATTTAGCAGGAGAACAAAAATATGTAAAATCTATGAGTCATGTAGATTATTGTATATTTAATTATTCTACGTTACTTAATAAAACTGATACAGATTTGATTATGAGTGGACGCTTTGAAAAATTATATAAATCCAAAAATCCAAACGCAACACAAGAATACATTGATGAAATGTTCGTGCCAATATCAGAATTTAGGGAAAATTTTGAGACTTTAAAAGAAACAGGTGATTTGAGATCGCCATTGAAAAAATTTTTAAAAGTAATAAATACTGATGGTAAATTATATTTATATGATGGATATAGATTTGTTCCTACAGAAGTTGGATTAAATATAGGAACCAAAGATAAAATCACGCCACCACTAAGCCCTGAACCTGAAGATTTTACTGTTACTAAAAAAATGATTAAGAAAAAATATAAAAAAGAGCAAGCCTAAAAGACTTGCTCTTTCAAAGTTTTATTAATGGTAATTATGCCATAGCTTTTTCAATTGCAACAGCAACAGCAACAGTAGCACCTACCATTGGGTTGTTACCCATACCGATAACGCCCATCATTTCAACGTGAGCAGGAACTGAAGATGAACCTGCGAATTGAGCATCACCGTGCATTCTACCCATAGTATCTGTCATACCATAAGAAGCAGGACCAGCTGCAACGTTGTCTGGGTGAAGTGTTCTACCTGTACCACCACCTGATGCTACTGAGAAGTATTTTCTATCATTTTCAAAGCACCATTTTTTGTAAGTACCAGCTACAGGGTGTTGGAAACGAGTTGGGTTAGTTGAGTTACCAGTAATTGATACATCAACGCCTTCTTTAATCATAATTGCAACACCTTCTGAAACATCATCAGCACCGTAGCAACGAACTTTTGCTCTTTCACCGTCTGAGAATGGAATTTCTTTTTTGATTTTTAATTCGCCAGTTTTGAAATCATATTCAGTTTCAACAGCTGTGAAACCGTTGATTCTAGCGATAATGTAAGCTGCGTCTTTACCAAGACCGTTCAAGATAACGCGTAAAGGTTCTTTTCTAACTTTGTTAGCGTTTCTAGCGATACCGATAGCACCTTCAGCAGCAGCAAATGATTCGTGACCAGCTAAGAAGCAGAAACATTTTGTTTCTTCTCTTAATAACATAGCAGCCAAATTACCGTGACCGATACCAACTTCTCTTCTGTCACCTACTGAACCAGGAATAGCAAATGCTTGCAAACCTAAACCAATAGCTTCTGCAGCTTCTGCAGCTGTTTTAATACCTTTTTTAATAGCGATAGCGCAACCTAGAGTGTATGCCCAAGATGCGTTATCGAATGCGATTGGTTGAATACCTTTAACGATCGCATCAACGTCAATTCCTTTTGATAAGCATAGATCACGAGCTTCTTCTAAGTTTTTGAAACCATATTCAGGTAAAACTTTTTTCAAAGTAGCTTCACGTCTATCTTGTCCTTCAAATTTTATTGCCATAATTTTTATTTCCTTTACTTTTTTAAATTACATTAATAACTGTTATCTACTATTCTTCACGAGGATCGATGTATTTAACAGCGTCAGCAAATCTACCGTAAGTACCGATATTTTTTTCGTAAGCTTCTTTTGGATCTACACCTTTTTTGATAGCATCCATAAGTTTTCCAAGGTGAACGAATTGGTAACCGATAACTTCATCATTTTTATCTAGACCAAGTTTTAGGATATAACCTTCAGTTAATGAAAGATATCTAACACCTTTTTGTTTAGTTGAGTGGATAGTACCTGTCATTGAGCAAAGACCTTTACCCAAATCTTCAAGACCTGCACCAACAGGAAGACCGTTTTCAGAGAACGCAGATTGAGTTCTACCGTAAACGATTTGTAAGAATAATTCTCTCATAGCAACGTTGATAGCGTCACATACAAGGTCAGTATTTAAAGCTTCAAGGATTGTTTTGCCAGGAAGAATTTCACCAGCCATAGCAGCTGAGTGAGTCATACCAGAACAACCAATAGTTTCAACTAAAGCTTCTTGGATAACACCTTCTTTAACGTTCAAAGTCAATTTACAAGTACCTTGTTGAGGTGCACAGCATCCGCAACCATGAGTAAGACCTGAAATGTCTTTGATTTCTTTACATTTTGTCCATTCACCTTCTTGAGGGATTGGAGCAGGTACGCCTTTAACACCACGGCGCACGCAACATTGATTTTCAATTTCGTGTGTAATTTCTATTTTGCCCATTTGGCCTCCTTTATACTTAGAATAATCAATTCTATATAAAAATTATACTATAAACATTTTTATTGTATAATGTTTCCATGAATAAAAAATTATATGTAATTTCTGGTTCTTCAGGTGTTGGAAAAGGCACTGTTATAAAAGGATTTCTTGAAGCAAATCCTCATTTTACATTGTCTATTTCATGCACAACTAGAAACCCTCGCCCAGGTGAAATTGATGGTGTTAATTATTTCTTCTTAACAAAAGACGAATTCCAAAATTGTATTGATCAAGATAAATTTTTAGAATGGGCAGAATTTGCTGGGAATTTTTATGGCACAAAACAAAAGTACATTCATCAATGTCTTGAAGAAGGTAAAAATTTAATTCTCGAAATTGACACTCAAGGAGCTTTGCAAGTTAAAAAAAGATGGCCCGAAGCTGTTTTGATTTTTATTTGTCCACCATCTTTTGAAGACTTAGAAAAAAGACTTCGCGGTCGGCATACTGAGGATGAAGCAACTATTCAAAAACGTCTTAGTGAAGCAAAAATTGAACTTGAAAGAGCTGAACATTTTGACTATAAAATTGTCAATGATGACTTAGAAAAGGCTATCAAAACTTTAGAAGATGTTATCAACAAGGAGATGGCGGATGCTTAGTGGTAAAAACATCTTGATTGGTATTACGGGTGGAATTGCAGCTTACAAAATCTGCGAACTTATCAGAATGTACAAGCGCCAAAATGCCAATGTTAAAGTTGTTTGTACTCCTAATGCATTGAACTTTGTAACTAAATTAACTTTGCAAAACTTGAGTCAAAATAATGTTGCAGTTGATGAATTTGATATCCCTGATTACAAGCCTGAGCACATTTCTTATGCTGATGAAGCTGATATTATGATTATTGCTCCTGCAACTGCAAATACTATTTCCAAAATCGCAAACGGGACTTGTGATAATCTTTTGACTTCGATAGTTTGCGCTTTTAAAAAGCCTGTAATTATAGCTCCAGCTATGAATTGTAATATGTGGGAAAATCCGATTTCAGAAGAAAATATGGAAAAACTTTATCGTTTGGGTTATGAAATTTTAGAACCTGAAAGTGGTTTTTTGGCATGTGGCTATGAAGGTAAAGGAAGACTTTGCAGTTTAGAAAAAATATTTGACAGAACTGTTGAAATTTTACAATCACAAAATAAACTATCAGGTCAAAAAATAGTTATAACAGCTGGTGGAACGATTGAAAATATTGATCCTGTCAGATATATTTCAAATTATTCATCAGGCAAAATGGGTATTGCATTGGCTGACGTTGCATTTTCTCAAGGTGCAGAAGTTGTTTTGATTTCAACGGTTGATGTTAATCGCAAATATAATGTTGTAAAAGTTAAATCAGCACTTGAAATGCAAGAAGCTGTTAATGCTGAATTTAATTCTGCAAATTGTATTATTATGGCTGCTGCAGTTGCTGATTATAGAGTTAAAAATATTTCAGATCAAAAGATGAAAAAGACTTCTGAAGACACAATAACAATTGAATTGGTTAAAAATCCAGATATTTTAAAAGAAATTTCTGCGAAAAAAACAACACAAACAGTTGTTGGATTTTGTGCAGAAAGTGAAAATTTAATCCAAAATGCACAAGAAAAAATTGCGAAAAAGGGTTGCGACTATTTAATAGCAAATGATATTTCAAGAAAAGATATCGGATTTTCAAGCGATTATAATGAAGTTACTATTTTGTCTAAAAATGGTTCGATGAAAAAGCTTGATCGTTCAAATAAAAGAGAAATTGCAAAACAAATTTTTGAGGTGATTTATGGACAAAAAGAAAATTGTACAGATAATAGAGAACTTTGCACCTCTACAACTTGCTGAAGCTTGGGATTGTTCTGGTTGGCTTGTTGAAACTGGTAAACCAGAAGTTGAAAAAGTTATGCTTTGTTTGACAGTTACTGATGACATTGTGGAGCAAGCAAAAGCTCAAAATTGTGATATGATAATTTCTCATCACCCATTGTTTTTTATTCCTCTAGAATATTCAGGAATTGATATTTATTGTGCACATACAAATTTAGACAGAACACAAGGTGGTACAACTGATAAGTTATTGGAAACTCTTGATTTAACTGTTTCAGAGATTGGTGAAGATGTTTTTGTAAGATATTCAATTTATAAAACATCAGTAAAAGATTTTACGCAAAAATTATGTCAAATCTCTAAAAATGTTCGTTTGGTAAATAATAAAAATGTGACTGAATTAAATAAAATTGCATTTTGCTCTGGTAGTGGCTCTGAATTTATTAAAGAAGCTATCTCAAATGGTGCTGATGCATACGTTACAGGAGATTTGAAATTCCATACTGCTCTTGAAAGTGATATTGTTCTATTTGATATTGGTCATTTCGAAAGTGAAGTTCCCGTGCTAGAGGTATTCAAAAATTTATTACAAAACGAAGTTGAAGTTACTTTTGCATATGAAAAAAGCCCGTTCGAATCTATTTCTTGTTCAAAATGAGAATAATATCATAAATTTGTTTTAGTTTTTGTGTTGAGCATTGAGATAATAGTGCATTAATATTTTTCAAAAGCTCATCGTGGTTTGTGTGTTTTACTAATAGTAATTCAACTGGAGTTATGTTGAAATTTTTACAAATTTTGTCGATGGTTTCAGCTGTTGGTTGATAACGATTGCGTTCAATATTAGAAACTCCTTGGATGCTAATACCAATCTTTTCAGCGAATTCTTCTTGAGTTAAACCGTTTTTAACTCTTAATTCTTTAATGTTTATGTTTATTAATTTCTGATAATCCATACGATTAGCTTATAATAATTCTCTAATTAGTTTAATAAACTAATTAGAGAATTATATGGCTAATTAATTATAAAGAATTGTAACAAATGCTTATTTGCAAGGCAATTGCAGATTGTCGTTTTTTTTTAAATAAACATGTGAGTGCTAATTTTAACACGAGGTACAAAATTTAAGGAGGAATTTTTATGACAGGACCACTAAAACCCGTTAATAGCCAAACTCAAGCTGCAAAAGCTGAAGCTCCAAAAGTTAAAGCACAGCCTGAAAAAATTGAAATTGGTGGAGTTTTGGTTAATCCAAAACTTATTGATGAAAAAAGATCTTTTAGTTATCAAGAAAATGGAAAAAATATGAACACCATTTTTACTAAAGCAGGTGTGACAATTACTTATCCAGACCAAACAAATCCGGAGAAAAATCCTGAAATTACAATTTTAGGTATTCGTGATGAATGGTATAATCCAAATGATTCACATACTATAATCAAGGATTTGGAAGGTGCAACAATTACGGGAAACCCAAATAAAGATGACTATATTAACCTTGAAGGAGAATCTTCTGGTAATACTGTTGTTGTCGATCAAAAAGAAGGATTGTTTACCAATAAGAATATGCGAAAAGATCATGTGATGCTTGGAGGTGAAACTGAAAATAATACTGTAAAAATGGATGAAAGTGATAATTTAGAAATTGATTATCAACTAGGGGTTGATCTTACACTAACTGGTCTACGAGGATATAGTTCTGGACATATAGAAGTCCAAGGAAAAGGTGTAAGCGAACAAGAGGTACAATTACAAGATGCTTTGGGAAATGCGCTATATCAGGAACATAAAAACATTCAAAAATTAGATTAATTACGAAAAAGGCTGATATTTCTATCAGCCTTTAAATTTTTTTATACCCTCTTGCATTAAAAAATTTTTATGCGAGAATTAGTTATGGAGATTAAGTGTAAAAATTACCCTAATTATTATAGCTCGATACCACAGCAAGGTACGATTCAGAGACACGAGAGATTGTGTGTGCCAAAAGTGGAGAATGGAGTGGATAAATTTGTTAGAAGACCGGATGCGAGTGAAAATGCGTCCGGTCTTCTTGGTTTTGTAAATAAATTAAAAACAAAAGTTATTCAACCCGTTAAAGAATATATTCATAATTATAAAAAGAACGTAAAGCATACTTATGAACACAAGCTAGTTTATGCAATTGTTGAGAAAGAATTATATGGACGCAATACAATCAATAGCATTACACACGATTCTGATAAAATGATAATGTATCTGTTAGGATTTCCAAAATCGTTTGTTTCTAAATTTCACAGAAAACATTCTGAACATCACCCTGAAAGTGGCAAAAAAATGAATCTAACAAGTATGTTATGTGATAATATAGCATCTTCACCAGAGTTTAAACCAGAAAAGAAATATTCGCTCAGAGAATATTATCAACGTTCAAAAGAATTGCAAGAATTAAAAGGATTTAAAAACTTGTTAGATAAATACAATTTTGGTGAGAATATAGATTCCCAAAGAATTAAAGCGTTGAAAAATTCCCGTTATAAAGGTCTAAAAGGTTTGTCAATAGCTGTTGTACAATGCTTATCTTTCTTATTATTTTTAAAATAAGTATATATATTAAGATATCCTAAGTTTTAGAAAAAATTTATTGAATATAGGTTTTGTTAGCCATAAACTTTAGAAAAAGGAGTTATATATGCAAGTTTTAAGAGTATCGAATTCATATTATTCAGATCAGTATCATCCTAATTTTATGGCAAAAGTGATACATCCACAAAAACGTTTAGATGATTTTTCGGCAATAATATTGAAACGTATTAGTAAAAACCAAAATGTAAATACAGACAGATTTGCGGATGAATTGCATATAATTGGCGAAAAATTTGAGACTCCAGAACAAAAAACATTATTGACAAAAGGTGCGAAAAAACTTGCTGAAGGTTTGGTTGGTGCAAAAAATGGTAATTTAGCAGGGATTGTTTATAGTTTTCTAATCAAAGTAAATAAAGGGAATAACAAAGTTGTTGAAGAACTTGCAACGAATGCTTTGGCAATTGCTAAAAGGGTAGATGACCCGATTCACGTAATGGCAAGGGCAAATGATTTGAAAGAAGTGTATAAATATACTGAACCAAGAAGCCCACGACGTATAAAAATAATGTACGAAGAAAAACGAGCATTGGTTAGAATTGTGAATGATTATGATAAGCTTTTGCAAAGATCTTCTTCACGTAGAGGAATGAAGCCTAAAGAAGGTTATATGCAAAAACTTGCGGCTGTAAAAATGGAAATAGGTCAAGCGTTGTTTGAAAAAGATAATAAACTTGCACGTCAAGAGTTGCAAGAAGCTTTTGATATGTACAAAATTCTTGGTGAAGGTAAAAATTCAGAAAAAATTCAAAAATTATTAAATAAATAGCAAAAAATATTTTTACCATTTTTAAAAGATTAAAAGGAGATATATAATGCAAGTTAACAATGTACAATCTGCCCCACAATTTGGTATGGCTTTTAAAGTTAAAGGTGAAGATATTGCAAGAGCAACAGACAGATTAAGATATTTCCCAGGCCGTAGTGGATATGTAACTTATGCAGTCCCTAATAAATTATGCTTAAAAGGTCATGAACAATTAAGTAAAGAACAGGCGAAATTGAAACATTTTGACATTGTATATGATTATATGACAGGAGCGATGGACATTGTCAAAAAGAGTACCAATGAAGTTGTAGAAACATTTCCAAAATCACCAAGAGGGATTACAGGTTTAAATCATTTTGGTGTAGTCCAGTTTCCAGGTAGAGAATTTCTAGCAAAAATATTTAATCCTAAAAAATTCTTGCCATATAACGTTTATGAAGCTGGTGAAACTGCCAAAATTATGGAAAAAGCTGCTCTAAAAGCAGAAGAAATATCATCAAAATTTGACGCAATAAAGTAGGGCGAAAAACAAATCTCTTGACAATGAATTTTTAGCGCTTAGAATAAAAGATGTACCCGATATTGGGGCGTCGCCAAGCGGTAAGGCACCTGGTTTTGGTCCAGGCATTCAGAGGTTCGAATCCTTTCGCCCCAGCCAATTAAAAAAGACCTACGAAAGTGGGTCTTTTTTACGTTTTCTACCATTGATCGCGTTCTTTATGATACTCAATATTTGCATTTATTGCTTCGTTTAAACGTTTTGGGACACTTTCGTCAAATTCTTTTGTCCAGCCCATTCGTTTTTTATCTTCAGGAGTTAACTTAGCATATAGATTTTTCATAAAATCTAGTTTAAACATATGGCCAAATGGAATAAATTTTTCTTTTGATTTTGGATTGAATACAGTATTCAATAGTAAATAATCATCAGTTTTGTATGTTCCATATTCACAGCCAATGTAATAATAACCATTTTGCATAACTTCTATATATTCAACAAAATTTTCAACCGATGCTCTGGAATGTTTTTCAAATGCTTTCACTCTATTTTCTAAATATTTTTTATTTTTTTCAAGTTCATCTGGTGTATAATACATGGTTTCTTTTGCTATAAATTCACCTTTTGTCACAAAAGCTTCTTCTTCCCAAATACCAAGTTGTCCACGACCAAATTTAGGACAATAATATTCAAGTCCGGCCTCTTTTGCGTTTTTGTCATACCAATAATATCCAACTAGATCAATTACTCGCTCAATCCCAGCATCTTTTAAAGTTTTAAGTGCTCTTTGATTACGTGCTAATGTTGAACCTCTATAACATGTTTCTTTATCATCGATTGCTTGTACATGATATGCATCTATCCCTGTAACCTTGCTGTAATCAACAACTTTTGGCTTTTTCATTAAACCATTTAAAAGTTGTTGCATTTCAAATTCCGATAGATTACACTCTTTTTCATAAAGACTTTTGTATGGAGTATAATATGTTTCTTGCCATTCTCGGATGTTATTACGGTACTGTTTGGATACATTATCATCATATCCAAGAATTCCATCATCATTGTATTCTCGAGATTTAAAGCTTAATGTATGTTGACCGATTGAATAAATTCTCATACGTGTTTTAATGCATCAACAATTTATTTTTTGCTAGTTTGATTTTTTATTTGCTATAAATAAATCTTATTTATTTAAAATTTTGGTAGCAAAATTTATATTTAGAAGTTTTAAAAAGAATATGGACAAAATTTCTTTTACATCTACATTTAAACCTTGTCATTTTTCATCGTTTGGAAATTATATTTCTAGAATGGACAAAAAATGTTATGTGAAAAATCCTTGGACTCTAAACGAAAGCGTTCTCAATAAAAATGTCTATACTTGTGATATTTTAGATTGTACAACTTGTATCATAAATGATGGCCAACAAGCTTTAATGCTTCATATTAATCCAGAATGTAAAGATGCTTTAATTTTTTCACGCATAGAAAATTATATTAAAAGCAAAATCTCTCTTAACAATCCAAATCTTCAAGCTGTTTTGGTTGGTGGGAATCGTAACGGTGTAACAGGTATTAAAAGTTACGATTTGTTTGAAAAATTTGAAAAGTTTTTAAAGGAATCAAATATTCCTTATTCTGCATTGAAAGGTACAAAAGGCGATGTAAACATAGCTTACTCCAGTGTTAGTGATGAATTTGTTTTAACAAGTAGTGCTAGGTTGCGACCAGATGAAAACGGGCAACATACAACTATGAGTAAGTTGAGAAGTATGTTTGAATCAGTTAAAATTGCTGAGCATGATTCTGTAGAGTGAATTTAAATTTTATATTCAATCCCGTGTTTTTTAAATAATTTATTAAAATAATCTTTGTTTTTTATTATACTTTCTTTGGTTAAAGACATATCGCAAGACCAACAATCAAAAGTATTTCTATCATAATTATTTTTTGAAATCTTTTCTTGTAAAAAGTCTTTAGCCAATAAATTTATTTCACCGTAAACATCATTAGATTTCATATGTTTTATATCAAAATCTCTTAATAATGTTTCGGCTTGTGCAATGTGTTCTTTATTGCCAAGTTTTCTAATTTGCATTAAAATCTTTTTTGCCTCGTGTGGTTCTGTGATATCAGGTTCGAACTTGTATTTTGAATGAAATACTACACTGTCTAGTATTGAAAATAACTTTATAGTTTTTGTTTTATTCTCTAGCATTGTCATTATGCTAGCTAAACGTAATATTTCACCTAGAGAATTTCTTCTACAATTTCGTGCTGTTTCAATATAGCAACCATAAACTTCTTCGTTATTGTTATTTAATAAAAGTCTTTCTTTTGCTAAACATAATGAATCTTCTGTTAAAACTTTTATCGCAAACTCATTCTTTCTTCTTTTGCCATTACATTTTTCAGAAACAATTTTCAACTTATCAAATTTGGGGTGGTTAACATCAAAAGTGCAAATTCTACGCGAATCAAAAAGAGAAGTTCGTTTAAAACGGACTTTACCTTCAAAACTCGTATCAGCTTTATTAATAAAATAAGAGTTATTAACCTGCATATTTATTTAAAAACTCTAAAAATATAACTTGCTATGTATTTTCTATTTTATTAATGAGTTTTAATATTTATCAATTAAAGAAGTCAATTAGCTAGTTGTCATATTTTTGTAACATTACATTAATTTTCTAACAAATTATTTCATGTTTATGGTTTATTAGGTACAAGGAAAAAGATTTTTTTATGCAAAATACAATATCTAGTAATTTTAAACATAAACCCTCATCCGAAAAATTCGGTAATTTGGTCCTTTTACAAAAAATAGAAAAACAATTAAAACAACTTTTTACAAATGATATGAATTCATCTGAGCCAATATTTTTGAAAGTTTCAGATCAAGCAATTCATAAAGCGGCGTTGTTTTTATCTGGTTGTAATGTTCGACCATGTTCTATTGGGATTGCTGGTGAAACTGCAAGTGGTAAATCCACAATTGCTTATGACATAATTGATACGTTAGAGGCTTTCGCGGAAGAATATAAAATTTTTGACCTAATTACACGTATTAATACGGATGATTATTATTATGATCGTTCAGATATGGTAAAAGCTGCAGGAAGTTTTGCAGAATTTGCAAAGCATTATGATTTAGATGTTCCTGAAGCATTAGAACTAGAGTTAATGAAAAAGCATATTAAATCTTTGTTAGATGGTAATGAAGTTTATTTACCTGAATATGATATGTCAGGAACTGCGATTAGACGAGATGATGTAAAACTTGCAACTCCATCAAAAATTATTATTTCAGAAGGCTTATTCACATTAACGCCAAAAGTTATTGATGCTTTCGATTTTAAAATTTATGTGCATGTTTCATATGAAGCGCAAAAAGAAAGATTTTATAGACGAGCTGAAGAAAGAGGTTTAGGTTCTTCTATGGATGAAGTTTATAATAATGCAGCAAGTAAAGCTAAGATACATATTCATCCGACAGCTGAATCTGCTGATATTATTCTTTCAGGTGAAGCGGAAAGAACTGCTTACAAGGCTTTTGTTAATAAAGTTCTTGATATGGTTAAAGAAATCCATTCAGAAAAAATTGAAGCTCTTGTTTAATCATACATTGTATGATGAAATTTATTGTAAACTTTTTGAGTGTAAATTCTTGCGTCGTCATCAGTCCTAAAAACGATTTTCCAATGCCGTTCGCATTCAGTAGCAGCATCGGCGCCTGTTAATTGAACGGTGTTCATCATAACTTGGTGCGTATTAATATAAGGACTTATAGGTAAAATATCGTTAATTTGCATAAATGCCGGTAATTTTTCTTTGAAATAACCGTATAAACATGAATCCATTCTGCCTAGACGTGTTTCAAAAGAGAGTTCGCCATAATCATTATCATTTGAAACTTCAGGGCCAGCGGCATAATTGTATGAATGTTCTTGTTGTTTTGATTCCCAAAGCACACTATTAACATTATCTGCATCTCCCCAGTGAGTTCCAGCAGTAAATCCCATTTTTTGATAAATCGGATTTGAACTGCATTTTTCGCCAACAAATGAAAGGTCACATCTTCCTGTGCGTTTTCTTATTTCGTCTAATATATAAGCCATTTGATCTTTGTTTGGGACATCACCGATGCCACAATATCCGTCCATATCAATTATGTGTTTTGCACTATCAAAGTATATTGAATCAAAACCTAATTCAATGCCCCATACACAAGCAT
The DNA here is from genome assembly GCA_045652525.1 of Candidatus Gastranaerophilaceae bacterium. GTDB lineage: Bacteria > Cyanobacteriota > Vampirovibrionia > Gastranaerophilales > Gastranaerophilaceae > SIG32. The sequence goes on from JAZRUK010000005.1 coordinate 43,066, forward strand.
CAATGAAAGCTTTTTCATTATTTTGCCAAGAAAAATCTCGACCGTTTATTCTTAATTGTCCGGAAGAAATTGGCATTCTAAAACCAGTTCTAAAGCCTAACAAATGTGCCAAATCATTAAATGCTCTTACTTGTTCATCATCACCCATTTTATGATCCAGTCCACGAGCTGTAAGATTTTTACTAATTCCAGAGTGCAAATTTACATGATAAAGTGTTTCATCTCGAGTTGTTCCGTCCCCGTAAAATGATGGATAAAGCTGAGAAAGTACTAGACAATTTGGTGCCGTATCACTTGACGGAGGAATTGCTGTCATAATTTTCATTGTTTGTAAGAGCCCATCAGAAACTCTACCGTTTTCATACTTTGCAATTAAACGAGGATTGATTTCTATGTAATTCGCATATCGCCCCCAACTATCTCCACGAATATTTGGAGCTGGAATATACGATGGGATTTCGTGCTTGCCGGTTATTGTCAAAATTGAATTAATTGTCTCTCCTGCACTGCGTTTTAAGAGTTCATCTGGATAAGCATTAACCCAAGATTTTGCGCCACAACGCCATAACCTTTCTTGTGTCCATTGGTCATAGTATGTTTGATTTTGTCCTGTTAAATTCCAGTACAGTTTTTTAACAGGTTGTTGATCTCCATAATATCCTTTAAATGATATAAGTGCCTTGTTTTGTTGAGCTAAAACTTTACTATAACACGCAAAATCCCCCGATTGATTTATATCGGGTTTATTTTGTGGTTTGGTATGAAATACCACGTTATTTATCGGCCGAAAACTGTTTATTGTGATATTCATACTTGGTATAAAACTCGTCAAAATATTTTTTGCTAATCTTGACGGATATATTAAAAATATGATATAATGAATCATTGCCAATTGATCATATAATTTTGCCAGAAAGGTTAAAATTATATGAAAAACTTTTATGAAACTTATCAGGAGATACTTAACAATAACAAGTTAAGTAAAGAAGACAAAATTATTCTATTGCAGCAAGCAAAAGAGACCTATGAGAAGCAAATTACGCAAGAGCGTAATAGAGAAATTGCAAAATATGCATTAGGAACAGCGCTTGAAATAGGTGGTGCTGCAACTCCGATGACAAAAGTAGGAAAATTTGGTGCACAAATTGGATTGAATGCACTAAAGAATAATTTGGGAAGAAAAATTTCTCAAGAAATTGGGTCAGGTGTGGCAACAGGTATAGCAAGTGGTGCTACATTTGGAGCTGGTCAAGGAATGATAGAAAATAAAAACCCATTTACAACTTCAATCCAAGATGCATTAATTGGTGGTTTAGCCGGTGGTGCTTTAGGTACAGGTGGCGCATACTTACAAAAAGGAATTAAGGCTAAGTATCTTGAAAAATCTACACCTGAATTAGGTGTAACACCACAAAAGGCATCTAGTTTACGTCAAGCTGGTAAACAATATTATAACGATTATTTGCACGACCTAAAAATTAAAACAAAAAATGGTGATATAATTAATTTCCCTAATTCCCAAGCCGGTGAAATAGGATTACATAATTATAAAATGATTCCTCAGCTTTCTAACCAAATAAAAAACGCAAATAATATTGTTAAAAGTAACGATAAAATTAGATCTGATGCTTTAGATTTCGAAAAAATGTATAATACTCATAATAATAAAAATTATGAATATCTGATTAGAAACAATTCAAATAGTACAGGTAAAGATTTTTATCAAATCAAAGAAGTAGGTTCTAACCCTGCATACTCGCACCAAAACCGAGCGCTCGGACTAGAACCCAATAATATTATACATAATAATTCCTCAAAATTCAATCCTACAGATGGGCAATCGGAACAAATCTTTACACGAGAACAGATTAAAAATATGTCTACGGATGAATTTTTGCGAAACGAAAAAGCCATAATGAAACAAATGAAAGAAAAAGGAATCCCTACAAACAAAGAATTGGAACAAAAACGAAAACAAACAAATTCTTCAACGGCAAAATCTCCAGCTAAAGGTCGTTGGGTTACAATAAATGGGAAGCACGTATTTATTGAAGATTGAAAAAAGGGAGGGTAACCTCCCTTTTTAAGTTTTTATCGTTGACATGAGTGTTTCTTTTGACTTATAATTACGCTTGAGGGGTATTTATGGACGTAAAAGAAAGAGCTAAAAAAATTAAACTTATGGTTTTTGATGTCGACGGAGTTATGACCGATGGCAGTGTTACTTATGACGAAAATGGTGTTGAATACAAAACTTTCAATGTAAAAGATGGCCAAGGGCTTGTCAGAATGGTTAAATCTGGATTTGTGACAGCCATAATTACTGCTCGTAATAATGGGACTGTAGAACATCGTGCAAAAAATTTGAATATAACTGAGCTTTATCAAGGTCAAAAATTCAAATTACCTGCTTTGGAAGAATTGAAGGAAAAATATAATTTGTCCTATGATGAGATTTCATACATGGGTGATGATTTACCTGATATTTGTTGTTTGGAAAAAGTAGGTTTGGCGTGTTGTCCAAAAGATGCAGTTGATGAAGTTAAAGAGATTGCACATTTTGTTTCATCCAAAGATGGTGGACGCGGTGCTGTTAGAGAGTTGTGTGATTTAATTTTGGACGCACAAGGGATTAAAAAAGAATTCACGGTTTGTGAAGGTAAGATTAAGGGGTAGTTACTATGTACGAAATAAAAACGCAAGCATTTTTTTCAGCTGCTCATCATTTATTAAATTATGAGGGAGAATGTGAAAATCAACATGGTCATAATTGGATGGTGGAAGCTTTTGTAAAAGGTGAAACTTTAGATAAAAGTAATATTTTGATTGATTATAAAGTTTTAAAACGTGAATTAAACGCAGTTTTAGATTTGTTAGATCATAAAGACATTAATGAATTACCAGAATTCAAAGGTGAAAGCCCATCAAGTGAAATGATTGCAGGTTTTATTTACCACAAGTTGAAAGAGAGAATAGTTCAGTTAAGCAAGATTTCGGTTTGGGAAACGCAAACCTCTTGTGCATCATATTTTGAAGAGGAATAGGAATGAATTTTGTACAAGCAATATTGATGGGAATAGTTCAAGGCTTGAGCGAATTTTTGCCTATTTCCAGTTCTGCTCATTTAGTTTTTACTTCTAATTTTTATAAGGTTATTAAAGGTATAGAAATAGTTCAAGAATCTAATGAAGAAATTTTCTTTGATATTATGTTGCATTTAGGGACTTTAATTGCTGTTTTAATTTTCTTTAGAAAAGAAATTATTGAGATAATTAAGGCTTTATTAAATAGCATAAAAACCAAAGACTTTTCGGATAGAAATTCTAAATTAGGTTTATATATTTTACTAGGTACAGTTATAACAGTTGTTGTCGCATTGCCTATGGAAAAAATAGCAGAAAAATTAGTTTATTCGCCTGCAATTGTTGGGATTTTGTTGGTGTTTACTGGTTTTATTTTGTTTTATAGTGAATATCGTTCAAAAAAAGTTGCAGTTAAATCAGATGTGGATTTGAAATCTTCAATTTTGATTGCGCTAGCTCAAGGCCTTGCAGCATTACCAGGATTTTCTCGTTCTGGTTGGACAATTGCCACAGGTTTATTTATGGGATTAGATAGGCTTAGTGCAGCAAGATATTCATTTTTAGTAAGTATTCCAATTATTTTAGGAGCATCTATGGTTTATCCTTTCATTAAGATAGACTTGCATGAAGCATTAACTTATAATTGGAGTGCTATATGCGTGGGAACACTTGTTTCTGCGGTGGTGGGATATTTGTGTATTAAATATTTTCTAAAATTTTTAGCTAAATTTTCATTGGCAATTTTTGGCTATTATTGTGTGATAGTGGGTATTTTCACGGCAATATTTTTTACCATTTTTGCATAATAGATATTGTAAAAAAATGTTAATTCAAGTTTGTCAAATGGCAAAAATTATTTTGACGAACCTTATATTATCAGTAATGTGTGCGGAGAAAAAATGATATTACCAATTAGTAATTTCAATAATAATGTTAGATTCACAGCTTCTTCAACCGAAGTTGGCGAAAATGGCATGAAGAAAAAAAAGTATGACAAAGATACTTTGCTTGAAAATAATTTTAAAAACCGCGCAACAATTGCTTTTGATAAATTTACTAACGCACTTACATTATTTCCGGCAAAAGGTATAAAGGGAGACAAAAACGCTAATTTTTATGAATTTCTGACTATGGGAGTTATACCATATTTAACAGGTAGTGCAGTTATGATGTCTGTATTTAATTCTAAAAATAAAGTATTCGCACCATTTGCAGCATCTAAGGCTGGAGCTATAGGCAGAAAAATGGCTTTAGGGGTTCTTTTCTATGGCATATTAAAAGAAGCTTCAAAAACTTTGGTAACCACTCCAGTAAAATGGTTAACAGGTATTGATACAGAAGTTCCTTATGCTAAAGTAAATTATGAATTGCCTGATGATATTAATGATACTGATATAACAAGTATTGAGCATCACAAGGTTTTTGAAAGTAAAGAGTTTCCTCGATGGGATTTGCTATATAAATCAGAGGCAAAAGGTGAAAATAGAAATGAATATTTTGACAATGTAGCCAAAAAATTAGGTTATGGTGAAAATTTAGTGGATTCTGATCAGGAAATGAAACCTGTTATTAAAGAGATTGCAGTAAAAACAGATATGGCTAAAACACTTTCATCATATATGTGGGCTGCTGCAGGTGTTATGCTTGCTAGCCAAGAGCCTTGGGATGATTATTTTAAAGTTGCTACATTAAAATTTTGGAAACCAAAAGAATTTATTCATTCTATGAAAATTTTTGGTAGAAGTGCTAAAAAGAGTGCAATAGAATTTTTTAACGGTCCGGCTTTAGCTAAAGGTTTTCAAAAGCATGCAGGTAAAGTGATGTTAGGTTTGGCGGCATTAACAACTGTAGCTGGTGTTATAAATGCGGCAAATGTAAGAAAGCCTTCCAAAGTAGATGGAAACGATGTTATAGATAAAAACCGAAAGGTTACGGTGGATTAGATGCGACCAAATTTAATTCAATCATATATGAATAATATGCCGCAAATTCCACCAGAAAAAAAGGATAGGAATTTAGACATTAACTATGTTCTATCTAACAGAACTTTTATTAAGCCATTACCTGGTAATGGACAGCTTGTCAATAAAAATATTTTAGAAGCTCCTGCGGATGTAGCAAGAGGAATTGCTTATGATATACGTTCTTTGAAAAGGGCTAGAAAAGGTAATGCAAATGACCACGAGTTAGGTAAAATTAATGATGTTGGTATGAAATTAGGTGGGCTTGCGATTGCAGCATACCTTATGACTCGTAAGCAGACTCCTTTAAAGAAAGTAATGGAATTAGTAGGTTTAGCATCGTTTTTTGGAGCTATGGCTTTATGGCCTAAAGTAGCAATTCAATGGCCAACAAGATTAATACATGGATTCAACGTTAAAAAAGAATATGAAGACAGTTTTGGTAGACAAAAGCCATTTTTCCAAGATCCAATGTATATTCCTTGGGATCTTGTGGATGATAAAAGAATTCATAAAATTGGGGACAGAATGGGTGTTCCAAAAGATATTCCGAACAGAAAAGATTTTATTCAAGAGAAAATGAAGAAAATTTCAGTTCAAGATAATACTTTGTGGATGCTTACAGCAGGTATTGCAACACCGATTGCAAGTGCGTTAATTTGTAATGCTTGTGAAAAACCATTGAATAAATTCTTAGGTGAACAAACTAATAAAAAAGCAGAAAGATTATTATCAAATATAGGTGAAGGTTATTCAAGATATTTAGATGGTAGTGATAAAGAGCTAATCAATATTTTAGATTCAAATGTTGATGCGCCAATGACTCCGCAATTGGCTAATCAAATTAAAGAAGTATTGACTAGAAATGTAGATGAAGTTACTGCAAAAGCAATCAGAGATGACATTGATGATTTGTTAGGAGCAACAAATAAGAAATTTGTTGTTAATGATGATGTGTTAGAGAATGTCATCGTTTCAATGAAAAAAGAAATGGAAAGCCTTCTTCCTCAAGGGAAAATTGATGAAGCCGTTCCAAGCCTTGATGTGTTAAAAACAAAATTGCAAGGTTTTGTGGGTAGGGAACTTGACGATGGTGAAATGAAAAAAGTTTTACATTCAATCTTTGTTGAAACTAAAAAATCTTTAAGTTCTCAGGATGTTGAAAAATCAACTGTTAGCACTATTATAAACAGACTTGTAAATGGTTCTAAAACTGTTGAAAAAACATTATACTCATCTCCAGCTGCGGTTTTAAATGAGGGAATTATATCAAGATTAAAAGGTGTGTCAGAAGCATTGAGTACATTCAAAGCTAAAAATGGTTTATTGGATGAATACATACACTTAAAAGCTGGTGCTGCACCTGAAACAGTTATGGCAAATGCTTGGAATGAAGTTACCGATGATTTGCCAAAAATATTTAAGTTGACCGATAGTGAAATTACTCGTACACGACATGATAGAAAATTTGCAGGACAATTACTTAGAGAAAAATTAGAAGCGCTTTCTTCAGATCCAGATGAATACAATCGCGTATTTAGAGCCTTAGTTGATAAAATTTCAAAAGTCGAAGAAAAAATGTCTGTAATTGATTCTGCAAAATCAGGAAAAAGCAATTATGGTGACGCTGTTGAGACTGTATTTGATGGTGCTGCAAGAGCTTTGAGAGAATATGGATTTAATGGTACTGCCCACAGATTAGTTGGTAGCGATGGTCACTTACAAGGTTCATTAAAAAATATTCAGTTATCTTATGCACAAAATAGAATATTAGGTGTGAGAAGTTCTTTATATAGAATGCTAAATACAATGGATTTATTCAAGCGTATTTCCACAATGGAAAATGTTGATGCATTACATGCAGGCATGAGAAAAGAAGTTAAAGAAGAAATTGTTGAATTTGTAAAACGCTTGTCAATTGAAGGTTCAACATCTGACTATATGACCAAATTCTTTGCTACAAGAAATCCAAATTCTTCATCAGCACTAGGTTCACTTGGAGTTAAAGGTGGCAAAATTGAGGAAGAATTTGTGAGTCAAGCAGTGAAAGGTGGCAGAGTCGATATGCCATTTGATAAGACATTCTATAGTGAAGTAATGAAGTTATTATACGAAAATAATATTCACCCTGAATCTGAAAAACATTTAGAATCTTTTGTTTTAGGTGATAAATTCAGACAATATAGAAGAGAATTTTTAGATAGTTTAGGTGGTCATGAATACTTTGCGAAACCATACCACAAAGTAGGTTCTGGCACAGGAACATCATATACGAAATTCTTGCGTGTAGGTATGGCACCAGATCAAATGCTTCACGGAACTGTAAAAGAAGTATTTAATACTAGACAGTGGTTAAAAACATTTGGTGGTGTTGGTGCTGCAGTATTAGGAGTTACTGTATTAGCTCAATTCTTCTTTGGCAAAATGAAAACTCCTGAAAGGGTAAAAAATGATTAATTCAACAAATTTATTAACTCCATATATTAAGAATAATTCACAACAAGTTAATAGACCTGTTGAAACTCCTGTTACTTTGCCACAACTAAGATCAAGCAATTTATTAGAGAAATTTTTGCAAAGTTCTGCAGTTGCAAATGCTCCTGCTGTGTCTAAAGTTGAACCTAAAAACATTGAACACAAACCATATAAAAATGATTTAAGAACTTTATTTACTCACAATGAAGCTAAAATTCTTGCTATTATTCCAAGAACTTTTAATGCAAAAGATGTGAACGGAAACGAATATATTGATGGTAATGAGCAGAACGGAACATTCCTAAATGCCATAGAACGCTTGGATGAAATTAAAGCACAAGGTTTTAATACTTTACACATTTTGCCAATTCATGAACCAGGCAAAACAAAAGCGATGGGTACAGCGGGTTCTGTATATTCACCAAAAGATTTATTAGGAATTGATCCTGTTTTAATTGATAAAAATGATCCTCGCAGTGATAAGGAACAATTCAAAGCATTTATTGATGCTTGTCACGATCGAGGAATTAGAGTAATGTTGGATTTGCCAAGTTGTGCTTCATACGATATGTTTTTAGAAAAGCCTGAACTAATGGCAATTCAAAATGGACTTGCAAAAACACCGCAAGGATGGAACGATATCAGAATGTTCCAACCTTGGGAAGACGAAGGTAAACGTACGTTAAATCCTAAATTATTAGAATTACATAAACAATACGTTGATATGTGTGTAGACTTAGGTATTGACGGCATAAGAGCAGACGTAGCTCGTGCGAAACCTGTAGAATTTTGGGATATTATAATTCCATATTCAAGAAAACTTGATCCAGGTTTTGGTTGGCTTGCAGAAACTTATACATACGAAGATGCGTCTCCACAAGCAAATATGCCGTACGATAGACCTGTTGATTCTTTGCGTGCTGGATTTGATATGATTTATGGTCAATATCATATTTTCCACGAATGGCAAACTGCTGGTGAATTAATGGATTACGTAAAAGAACAATTAGAAATGTCATATAGTGTTGACAAAGGTAAATCATTAATTGGTTCGTTTGCTACTCACGATGATATTTCGCCGATGTATCATGGCAAAACAGATTATTGTAACTTGACAAGTGGTTTGCAGGCAACACTACCGATGTTAAATCCATATTATGTTGACGGTTTCCAAACAGGTGATTATTACGCATATTCATACGAAGGCAAAGATAATCCTGTAACTGTTACAGAAAAACATGAAATGGAAGTTCACCATGGCAAATTAGATATTTTTAACTTGTCTAGAAAACCAGGTGGTAAAAACCCTGAAATTGGCGAATTTATGACTGCCAGCTTTAAATTAAAAGATGATTATAAAGATATTATCAATAAAGGTTCCTTCATCGAATTGGATAAACTTGATGACGATAAAGATCAGATAATTGCATTTGCTAGACATCACAAAGGAAAAACTTTATTGGTAATCGGTAATAAAAACATAAATAGATCAGTTGCATGTAGAGTAAAAGTTCCTACATTGAAAGAAACTCAAGAATTGAAAAACTTGTTACCGTCGTATGGAGAAAAAAGTACTTTACAAGTAGCTCATAACGAGGTTCGTGTAGATATTGGACCTGCAAGAATTCACGTATTTGAAATTGATACACCATATATCCAAAACTATACTAAAAAGGTGTATAAACAGCATTAAGGCACACATTAAATAAACAAAAAAAAGGTGCGGGATTTTCCCGCACCTTGTATTTTATTGTTTGTTATTAATCAACAACACAAATTGCTTTAAAAGATGCACTATTACGTTGTGCTAACATAAAGTGAGTATCGTAACCACCATTATATATATCTACATATTGTGCAAATTCATTATCATCATCATATCCTATCCATAAGTATGTATAGTTTTCTTTTAGATTTAATAAGGATGCTTTATCTTTATTAATACAGACATTATAATCTCTGCAATTTCTACCTTCATATAAATATTCTACTATATCATCAGCATGATATGGTAAATTATCTATACTGCCACATGTTGCCAATGCTCCAGCCCAATAATCATTATCAAAAAAGCAAAAATCTTCGTTAAAAAAATCATTACATTCTTGTTTATTCAATGGTTGTGGATTAAATGCAGCAGTATATTTAGTCCCATTAATTTTCACAGCCCATAGTCTATTTGAGTTAATGCTTCTAATATCTTTGCCTGATTGATTAGGACTTTTAAATCCGGACGTATCATAAATCATGGAGATGCAATCTGTACCAGTAATGCTATTAGAATAAGGATCTTGTTTACAATTAGGATTGTAAGCTAAAACACCTGCAACGCCATTAGCAAATTGAATACCAACAGTATTAGTTTGCATATTGTAATAAGGAGATTCAAATCTTAACTTTGTAGAGTTGGTAAATAAAGTTATGTCTTCTAGCTCAGGTTCTGGAGAACCCCAAAGAAATTCTTTAGGAAAACATTCATCTAATTTATCGTTATTACAAGTTTTTATAATCTTAATATGTTTTTTTAATTCATTAACAAAATCTTCAGTAGTGGTATACCCAGCTAAAGTTTGTTGAGTATTCATAACTTTAAGAGCTTCTTCTAATTTTCTTTCAAAAACAGAAGCAGAAGTGCTCCAACTTTTAGCTTGATAATCCGCCACAAGCGTTGGAATAGTCATTGCCGCAACTACACCGATGATACCTAAAGTTATTAAAACCTCAGCAAGAGTGAACCCCTTTTTCATATATTTCTCCTTATATTCTATTGTGATTACTACATCATAGTATCATTTTTTCTAAATCTTGGCAACAAATTTTGTTTGTTATATAATCTATTTGAGGATATAAATATGCTATTAGAATTTTTACACTCAAAGATACACAGAGCCACCGTTACAGATGCCAATTTGAATTATGTTGGCTCTATCACTATTGATGAAACTTTATTAAAAGCAGCCAATATAAAAGTTGGTCAAAAAGTTGATATCTTAGACGTGAATAACGGTGAAAGATTCCAAACATATGTAATTAAAGGTGAAGCTGATTCTGGTTGTATTTGTTTAAACGGAGCTGCAGCTCGCAAAGTCCAACCAGGAGATAAAGTTATCATTGTAACTTACGCATATTTCACCCCTCAAGAAGCTGAAGAATTTGAACCAACAGTCGTGATTGTTGATGATAATAACAGAATTATTAAATAAAAAAAGAACCCGTTAAGGGTTCTTTTTTTATCTGTAGTTTGTAAATTGTAACGGATAATCGTATTTTTCTTCGTTTTGGCGAAGCATTTGAATTACCCTTTGCAAATCATCTTTGTCTTTGCCAGAAACTCTTACACAATCACCTTGAATTGATGGTTGTACTTTCATTTTCATATCTTTAATATCAGATGAAATTTTCTTTGCAAGTTCTTGAGTTAATCCTTTTTTAAGTTTATAAACTTGTCTAACATTCCCACCTAAAGCGTTTTCAACAGGTTGTGGATCAAGAATTCTTACACTGATATTTCTTTTGACAAGTTTGGATTGCAAAATATCAAAAATATTACGCAATTTCATATCGTCATTTGTTGTTATTGTAATAGCTTTATCTGCTTCTAAATTTATATCTGAATTTGAATCTTTTAGATCAAATCTAGATGAAACTTCACGTTTAACTTGATCAACAGCGTTTACAAGTTCTTGTTTATCAAATTCTGATACTACATCAAAACTACAATCTTTTGCCATATTAACCCCCTTTTTTTTAATTATAGCATAAAAAAGGTAAGAATTGAATTCTTACCTTTATAAGGGGTTTTTATATTAAGGGGTTGGGGTTGATTTCTTAAATAAATTACTAAAGAAATTTTTTGTTGCGTTCCAAGCAGGCGTCAATACTTTCTTGGCCTTGCTTAAGCAACACATCGCCAGTAACGTACCACCTACTATAAGAGCAAGATTTTTTGCTAAGTTTTTATCGCCCTGTTTTTTCTCTTCAAACTTTTGAAATTTATCTTCGGATAGTGCCGGACGTAAAGTCCCTACTCCATAACCTGGATACATCATACCTGGCATCATACCTGGCATACCCATCATTGGCATTGGTTGCATGGCAAAATTTGTTCCAATATCTTGATACATAACTGGTGACATCATATTTTCGTACATAATAACCTATTCTCCAATTACACGTAACCTTATCTATATAAAGTTTTTTTTGTTTGATTTATTTACAAAAATTTTAAAATTGTAAACTTATATTACAATACGTGTTGTATTTGTTAAATTAGAACTATTTAATTGGTTATTATTTTGGGATTTTATAGTATAATTAAAGAATAAAGAGGGGTAGCTATGGTAGAAAATATGGTTAAAGAACAAGTGCATGAATTGAATAAAGAATATCATCGTCCTTGGGGTTATTATGTTGTTATAGCTTTGGGTGATGGGTTTCAAACAAAAATTATTCATGTAAATCCAGGACAAAAACTTTCTGTTCAATCTCATAACCATAGAAGTGAGCACTGGGTAGTGCTTTCCGGTACAGCAAAAGTTGTTTTAGAAGGCAAAGACTATATTCTTTCTCGTGGTCATAGTATTGATATACCAGTAAAAGCTATTCATTCGTTGCAAAATCCTTATGAAGAACCTATCAAAGTTATCGAAGTTCAGATGGGTGATGATTTATCTGAAAACGATATTATCCGTTATGAAGATATGTACGGTAGAGTTTAGTCAAATATATTTTTAAGTTCTTTATAATAATTATCATTGAGCAATTTATTGAATTGCTCGTAAGTTGTTGGCGCAATCGATTGTGTATATTCTTTGTCTAAATAAATGCTTTCGATGAAACGTGCAAAAAGTTCAGTTGGTTTTGTGTAATATTTCTTGCTTTTGTTTATTCTTGCCGAAACTCGAGCTTGCTTTTTTTGGTATGATTTAAGTCTTATGTATGCAGCAAAAGCTCTTGGTATATCAGTAAAGTCTTTTTCGATTGTATCAATTGTATAGACCTTTGTTTTTGGTAGCCAAAAACCTTTTACTAGTTTAACTCTATCGTATTTAAGCAGATATTTTGCATCAGATTTTTTTATGTATTTTTCAAACTCTTTGAATTTTTTTGATCTCATAAAATTAGGATAATCAAGTTTGATAATTTTTTCGTATTCGGCTATTTTTTCTTTGATTAGTGTTTTGTGGTGTTCAAGTTTTTTGCAAAGGGAATTTTTATCCACAAAATGAGTTACGTCTAGTAATTCTTGACGAATAATTGCGTTGTCTTGTCCAAATAATATTTCTAAACTGCCTCCAGTTTTTTCCATGTTGGGTTCAAGTTTTGCATGTATGTAGTGGGCAAATTCGTGTACCAAAGTTGGAGCTTTTCTGTGTGGCGGAATATTTTTAGAAATATCAATTCTATTTTTCAGGAAAAAGCCATGATGTCCACGAGCTTTTGTTGTTGTGTGAACTTCAATTCCCAAACTTCTAAAATATTTAATTAACTCCTTTTCGTTCATAGAAACATTATAGTATAAAAAAGGCGACCTTATGGTCGCCTTTTAATTAGTTAGTTCTTTTTCGTTCATCAATAAGTAAGATTGTACATATTGTTATACAGATTATTGCTGATACAATCCAGAACGCTATAGCACCGTTCCAACCAAATTTATCAACCATAAAGCCTGTACCAGTTGCTGAAAGAACAGCACCTACATAGCCGAATGTCCCAGTGAAGCCTGTAGCTGCAGAAGCAACTTTCTTAGAACTGCTTTCAACGGCACAAAGGCCACCAATCATCATTTGTGGACCGTATGTAAATGCTCCTAACAAACCGATTAAAACAAAGTCAATATTGCTTATTGTGTTAAATTTCAATAATACTAAACAGCAAACAACACCAACTAAATAAATTAAGTTTACAGGAGCACGTTTGCCTTTGAAGATTTTATCAGAGATTAAGCCTGCACAGATTGTACCTGCAATACCTACAAGAGGTAATGAGCTTAATTTCATTGCAGCGAGTTCAAGAGAATTGTCTTTTGCTTCGCTTAAATATTTAATCATCCAATCTTCAGCACCAAATCTGATAATGTAAACAAAAATGTATGCTATAGCTAACATCCAAATAGTTTTGTTAAATAGAATATTTTCTTTAAAGATTTGTGCATAAGATCTGTTATCAACTTCACCTGCATCAGCTTTTTTGGCAGCAGGTTCTTCATTGTATGTTTCAATGTCAGGGAGCCCAAGTGACTGCGGTCTGTCACGAAGTCTATCAAACAACCAAATTGCAACAAGAATTGCTAAAATACCTGGTGCAAAGAATGCCATCTTCCAACCGAAATGTGCTACCAAAAATCCTGAGATGATTACACTCAAGAAAGTCCCAACTTGGTGTGAACAAGACCATAATGACCACTTAGTTCCGCGTTCAGAGTTCGAATACCAGTAGGTTAAACTTTTTGCAACAGCCGGAAAACCTGCAGATTGGAACCAACCTGATGCACCCCAGAAAAATACAAATAACCATAAAAGAATTGTATTTGTAGGTAAACCAAAGAATGAAACTTCACCTGGAGTTATAAATACTGCTGATAAGCCAAAGCAAAGGTTTGCTATAGCTGTCATTATTAATGCTGTAGGTAGGAATTTTCTAACATCAGAACCGTCAGCCAAAACCCCATTTACAAATTTACCGATACCATAAGTTAAATATAGTGAACTTCCTAATAAACCAAGTTCAGTATTTGAATATCCATATTCTTCACTCAAACCTGGTAGTGCAACTGCGATGTTTTTCTTACACAAATAAAATACTGTGTAACCGATAAAACAAGCATAAAAAATTCTTAATCGCCAATGTGAATACATTGATTTAACTTTTCCTTCGTCAGCAATTGTTGCCTGGACAGGAGGTTCTTTAAAAAATTCTTTTAATCCCATCTATTTATTCCTTATAATTTGTATATTTCTTGTCTCTGTTAATTTTTGACGTGCATTTTTGATGATTTCTCTTTTTTCTTCGTCAAGACTATGACCGCAAACTAAACGATCAATAAAACCAGTATTCAATTTAACGGCCTTTTCAAATGCTCCGATTTCATTTAAAACATCTTTAATTTCAGCTAAATCATAGCAAAAAGACTGTTTTGAATTGTATGTTAATATATCACCTGACTGTGATGTAATTGGTTCGCCGCCTTGCTCAAAATATAATTTAAAAACGGATTTTAAATCTTGTAATTCAGATTGCAAAGTGTTTACTGTTTGTTGAATTCTTAAAAATCTTTCAAATAAATATTCAACATTTTCCAGTTGCTTAACTTCCCAATCATATTTTTGCAAGTACAATTTTTTAAGTTTTGGATAAGCCAATGCCAATCCCATTGTATCAGCCATTGCGCGGTGATGATTTGTTAATTCAACATCGAATTTGTTTGTTAAAGCTTCTAATCCATGAGAATCCATTTCAGGATAAACTTCTTTAAACATTTGTTGACTGTCGATTCTTGAATTTTGTAATTCTTTACCAGTTGTTCTAATGCATGCTTCATTCAAGAATGAATAGTCAAAAATAGCATTATGTGCAACAATCGGATAATCCCCAATAAATTCCAAGATTTTTGGCATAATTTCTTCTTCGGTTGGGGCATCTTGAACCATATCTTCAGTTATTCCGTGAATAGCAATGCTTGATTTTCTTATATGCTGTTGTGGATTGATGAGTGTTTGAAATTCGTCTTTTATTTTGCCATTTTCAAGTCTAACAGCGGCGAATTCAACCATTTTTTCTTTTGTATAATCCAATCCCGTAGTCTCAGTATCGAGAACAATTTCAATTATTTTTTTTCTAGCCATCTATAATACCCTATTCAAATCTATTAAGATAATAGCACAAAAAAACTTTCTGTGCTAAAATGCTCATGACAAAGGAAAAAAAGGAGATGTGTATGGCTATTGAAATTAATGATGCTTCATTTGAGCAAGAAGTTTTAACATCTGCAACACCTGTTGTAGTTGATTTTTGGGCACCTTGGTGTGGTCCTTGTAGAAAACTTGGTCCTATTTTAGATGAGGTTTCATCAGAATTAGGTGAAAAAGTTAAAATCGTAAAAGTTAATACTGATGAGAATTTAAAAACAGCAAAAGATTATTCAATCAGCGGATTACCAAGCTTGTTGGTATTCAAAGATGGTAAAGCTGTTGAAAGAATGGTTGGTTTAATGCCAAAATCAACAATTATTTCAAATGTAGAAAAACACTTATAATTTTTAAACAAAAAAACAAAAAGAGCTTCCTAAAAAAGGAGGCTCTTTTTTGTGTGGGGTTACAATCTGTAACAAATGGAGGATATTATTAAAGTTTTTGAAAATTAGCGCCGTCATTTGAATTGTATAGGATTCAGTAAGCATGGCAATTAAAATTTCAGAATTAAGAAATAAACAAGGCCTTTTAACCGAGGATGAGAGAGCTGCGGCATATCAACAAGCCGTGGCAGATAAAGTTGCGGAATTAAAAGCCAGATATGCGGGTAATTCTAAATATGCCAATTTTACTGAAGATGACTGGAAATCCTATGCAGAAGTTTGCTTAAAAACTGAACATGCTATAAATTCTAAATCCTATTATTATGGGCTTCCTGGTGTAGAAAATGATCCTGAACTTGCCATGTGGGTTCAATACACTTATGAAGAAATTCTTCAAATGGAAGCGGGTGGTGTGTTAATTCCTGAGGAGATACTTTCTTGGGCTCATTCTATGCAGGATAATGACGTAACTTCATACGAAGTTGATGAAAATTCCTCAGAAGAAGTGGTCGAAGATCAAGAAGGTTCTGAATTGTCAAAATTGGAAAAAGAAGCCAAAAAAATGGGCGAAAAATCCAAGAAGGCAAACGAAGAAGCTAACTTGAAATATGCTGAATTTCAGGATATTTCAAAAAAAGCAGAAGAAGTTCAACGTGAGCAGGCTGCCGCACAAAAAAATGGTTTGCAAGAGATACAAGAACTTACTGCAGAGTATGCTGATTTTGAAGAGCGAGTTAAAAAAGGAGAGCAACTCAGTGATGGTGAAAAGAAACGCTATCAAGAATTGAACTCATTGCTAAACGGCAAAGACGGTGAATTAGTCACAGATCTACAAGCATCGACTGCTGAATTGGATGAATTGATAAGTTCAATGGATAACCTTGAAAAAGGTGTTGAAAAGAATATTAAGCTTGGTGATGATACCATTGACAAAGCGACTGAATTAGCTGCTTATGAAAAAGAACATAACGCAACAAATGTTGAGGGTAACTTCTTCATAAATATGGCAACTGGTCAAACATTAGATGAATTGTATGGTGCAAAAGGTCAAAGTTTGGCACGTGACGTATTTGATAGTGGTAACAGCCTAATTCAATTCTCGAATACATTGAGTAACACGTTAATGTCTAGTCAATATTCTGCATTATATGAATTCGCAACTCAATTTACAGAAGCTGCGGATGAAACTCTTGATAGCACCAAAGAAGCAATGGGTGAAAACTTCAATAAATCTACAGAAGAGTTGAATGGAGATGAATCAAATGTTGAAACTCCGGCAAATGAAGAAGCCGAAGGGCAACTCACAATGAAAGATTTAACAACTCTTGGTTTTGGGACTAAACAACTTATTGATAAAGATATTGAAGTTCGAAAAGCCACTCAAAAAGTCGCAGAGCAAGCAGAGCAAGAAGTTGAAGCTCATAAAACAGAACAAGAAAAATTACAAAAAGAAAAAGAAGCTGCTCAAGAAGAGCAAAAAAGTGTTGCAAATGATATTGCAGGTTCAAGTTCAACTCCTGAAGTCGAAGAAAAACCAGATATTGAAGAACCTGGGGATTTAGAAGATGCTCAAGAAACTCAAGAAGATCAAAAAGCTAAAAATGAAGATAGAGTTGATAAACAAACTGAAAATGAAGATAAAGCAGCTAAAGTTGTAGATATTAATGCTGCAATAGAAGCTAGCAATATTGAGGGTGATACGGCAAAAGAAAGACTTGAAAAGGCTGTAGAAGTTAACGATCAATACGATGCATTTAATGATGAAGCTTCGGATATTTTTGATAAAACATCCAATGTTGGTACAGCTGCAACAGTATTTGGTACGGGTATGATTATTAATGGTTCGACATTAATAGCTACAGGTGTTCCGTTATTATCAAATCCATTTACGCATCTAATAGGTGCTGCATTGATTGTTCAAGGTACATTGTTAACCACTGCTGGTACTGGATTCTTTGGAATAGGTGGTTACTTGATGGCAATAGGTCTCAAGGGTGCAGATGAAGCAATGTTTACAGGTGATCAAATTGATTTAACAGATGAAATAATTCAAGATGCAATGGCTCAAATAGAAGAACTTGATGGAGGAGAAGGTGCACCAGGTCGTTCAGCAGCAGAACAAGAACGATTCGATATGCGTAAAGCAGGTGCAAGTCTTCCTGATCAGGCACGTCATTTTAGAGAGAGAAGTGCGGAAGAAACTCTAAAATCTGCTGTTGGTATTGTTGGAACCAAATTTGTTGAAGCGAAATCTGAACAAGAAGCAAAAAAATCAGAAGGTATTGCTGAGGGTATAGAAAAACGTTTATCAGGTAAAAAAGAAGAATACGATGTTCTAAAAGAGAAAAAAGAAAAATTTGATGAACAACAAGAAAAATTAGCAAATGCTTCAAGTCCGGAAGATTATAAAAATCTAAATCTTGATCCAGCAGAGCAATTTACATCATTTGATCAGCAAAAAATGACAATGCTGGGTAATCAATTGCAGATGTTTGGTGATATAGCTCAAGCTGAATTGTTTAAATCCTTAGAAGAAGTTGATGGATTAAGAGAATTTTTGGCTGACAAAGAAGAAGATGCCCTACGAACAATTGATTATGGTCAGGTT
Organism: Candidatus Gastranaerophilaceae bacterium; assembly: GCA_045652525.1. GTDB lineage: Bacteria > Cyanobacteriota > Vampirovibrionia > Gastranaerophilales > Gastranaerophilaceae > SIG32. The sequence continues at coordinate 61,486 of JAZRUK010000005.1, forward strand.
GCTCAAATCGTTGGTATGGAATTATTTGACCAATCAAAAAATAATCTGCTTTTGATAACTCGTATGTTACTAGGTTTAACAACAGTGGCAGCTGGTAAAGGAGCTGAAACAGTTGGTGGAGCTTTAGATAAAGTTGTTGATAAGGCTGATAATGTTAATGAAGAAAATATTGATAAAATTATGAATTCTCAACAAACAGTTGAGGATGTAACGATGTCCAAAGCTCTCGAACTTCAATCACCAGATGAAAGTGCTGAGGGTGAAACGGCAGAAGATACTGAAGAAACCCAAGAAGAAAAAGAAGAACAGCAACCTTTGACTAAAGGTCAGGCTAAATTAAAGAAAATGCAGGCTGGCGGGGCAAGTTTATTTGAGCAAACAGTAGTATTTTCTGCAATGAGTGCAAAAGAAGGAGCTGAAGCAGAAGGCAAGTCAGTTGCAACTTCATTAGTTCAGGCTGTATCTAATAAAGAAGCTAAAACCGCTGAATTTACAGCAAAAGTCGTAGAAAAAACCATGAAAGACAAGAGAGAGGAATACGACGAGTTAACTGAAAAACAAAAAAAAGCAGAAGAAGCTAAGAAAAAATTAAAAGAGAGAGCAGATGCCGCTGCTTCCAGAGGTATTGAAGCAAAACCTACTGAAGTTCAAAATTCAGAAGAAGAGTTTACTGCTGAAGATGAACAAAGATTAAATAAATTGGGTGGCCAACTTGAAAAAGTTGGTGATAGCGCTCAAGGCCGATTGTTAAAAGCATTAGAAAGAGTTGAAGGCCTTGACGAATTCTTGGCTGATTTTGGTGAAGATGCAATAGAGGCAATGGATTTTGGTGCAATTTCCGAAATTCTAGGTATGATTTTATATGAACAATCAGCTGGTAATATTTTCTTAATTCACCAAATGTTATTAGGTTTAGTAGCCATGAGAGCAGGTAAAGTAGCCCAAGCATCAGGTACGGAACTAGGAGAAGCTATTGGTAAAGCTTCAGCTAATAATGCATCAAATACAGCTAAAATTAATCAAGCGCAGTCTAAAGTAGAAGAAATTACAATGTCAGAAGCTCTTGGAGGTTCTGCAGAAAATACTGAAGAAAATGCAGAGGGTACTGAAGAAACACCTGAAGGCGCACCAGAAACAAAATCAACTGGTGAAACTCCAACAGCAGAAAATGCCGATCCAACAGAACAACCTGGAGTTGTTCCTACATCAGCACCTACTGTTACAACATCAACTTCTAATTCATCGGAAGTTGTAACTGACGGTGTTGAAGTTAATGCAGATCCTGTGACTGATGAACCTGTATTGACATTCCCGGCAGCAAATCCAAATTCCGGAGAAACAGAAGTCCCATCTGACGACAAACCAAAATTAGTTGGAGCTGCGGCTGTCGCTGCAAGTATGGATAGTAAAAAGTTTGTTAAACAAGCACAGCAAAATGTTGGGACTGTTACAGGTGGAGCTGCAACGGTCGTAGCAGGGGAGACTCCTTCTCAAAAAGATGACAAAGACCTTATGGCGCAAGGACAAGACGGTAAAAAGAATGCAGCAAGTGGCAATAAAGTAATTGCCTCGGCAAATACTGAAATCGCTGCAGCATCGCAAGAGACGAAAGATGAAACTCAAGAATCTGCGAAAACTGAAAAACAATTAGAAAAAGAAGCTAAAAATGTAATGAAGCTTATAGAGAAAGACACTCAAAAAGTAGAGAAACTTTCTCAAGAATCTAAAGCTGCTGTAGAAGAACAAATGGCTCTGATTGCAGAATATGAACAACTTAGTGCGGAAGTTGAAGAATCTAATGCAAAAGTTGAAGCTAGTCAATCTAGTCAGCAATCTGTAGCACCTCAGCCAATGTCTGCTCCTGCTTCGGATGAAGAGGGAGAAGGGGGATTGTTAGCGCCTACACCACAAGCGCAACCACAAATGCAGGATACTACTATTCAGCAAGAAGTTGTTACAATTAATGCTAATCAATCAAGAATGGCTGAAATCGGGACAAGATTTACAACATTAGATCAAAAAGTTAATAAAAATAGAGTACAAATGACAAAATATAGTGCTTCTATTAATAAACGCTATAGAAAATTTAATAAAATATCTAAAGAAAAATTAAAAATTCAAAAAGCTGTTCAAAAGGCTGAATTAAAAAAACAGCAAAGGATGCAAACTCTTAATGCGGCAATTGAGGTTGTTAATACAACATTCTCTATTGTTACTTCTGTTGGTACTATAATGCAGGCTGTTGGTGCAATCTTATCAGCTGCTGTAATTACGGCAGCCGTAGGTGCTGCATTAACTGCGGCTGGTACAACTGTGCAGAATATTGGTATGTCAGGTGTAGCTGCTTGTGGGTTAACTAAAGTAGGTATTGCTGTTGCTAATGGTGATATTAAAGGTGCCTTGATGCAATTGGCAACAACTGCTATTTCGATTGCGATGAATTTCATTCCTGGTGCTGGAGGAGCTGCAAGTGCTGGTATGAGTACAGCTCAAGCTGGTTTGCAAATTGCATCAGCATCATTAAATATTGTAAGTTCAACTGCTAACATGGCCGCGAGTGCACAAACTCTTGCTGGTAAAGAACAAAGTGCTTGGCTTGGTACGGTTTCTCAAGTTGCGGGTGTTTTAGGTTCTTTGACTAATGCTGGGGCTGGATTTGCAGATGGTGTCGGTAAAGGATTAGGCGCCGCTGTGAAAATAGTTGGCGCTGCAGGTTCTTTGGCTTCTGCAACAGCTACAATTTCAACAATAATCAAACAAGCTAATGGTAATGATCCTGGTAAGTTTGAAGAAATTATGGGATTAATTGGTACTGGTTTGAGTACTGCAGGAGCTTTGATGTCACTTGGCCAACAAGCTTTTGGTGGTTCTGACAATGCTAATAATGATGGCAATAACGATGACTCAGGTAATAATGATGGTACAAAAGGCGCAGATGGCGAAAAAGGCGGTGCCGATAAAACTAAAGGTAAGGCCGATGGTGCTGAAGTTCCAGACGAGAAAAAAGATGATGTGGTAGATGATTCTCAAAATCCAACTGGAGAAGATAAAAAGGATGATACCTCTGGTGAGGGGCAAACTATTGATACTACTATTGCTGATAATGGACAATTAACAGGTGCGGCTACAGAAGTTGAAGTTATAGAACAAAATCAAGCTGTAGTTGCAGATGAAATAGAATCACTTGATGCTGCTAATGCCGAACTAGAACAAAATTCTGAAGTGATTGATGAAATTGAAAATCAAAATAATGATAATTCAAATACTGAAATATCTGAAACAGATGCAGAAGATGTTGAAGCAGTAACAGAGGCGGAAGAACTTGAGTCTGAAACAGATGCAGAAGATGTTGAAGTAGTAACAGATGCGGAAGAACTTCAGTCTGAAACAGATGTAGATGAAATTAAAACTGAAACAGAATCAGATATCGACGTAGATGATGTTGAATCAGCGACTGATACTGAAGAAGTTCAGACAGAAACCCCAGTCGATGAGGTGACAGAAGAAACTCCAATAGTAGAGGAGGAAAAGGCTGATAAAGAACCTAAATTAACGAGAAAAGAAAGAAAAGCTCTTGAAGAACAAGAATTTGTTGAAAGAGTTAAAACTGAGAATGGATTGGTTCCAGGTGAAGAACAAGTTATTAATGGTAAAGAATTCGTTGTAACAGAAGACGGCAAATTTATGGTTAATGGCGAAGAAGTTTCTCCTGGCGAAATGCATGCTCAAATGAAAGCTGCAAATGCTGGAGCTACAGCTGATAAGAAAAGTTTTGATGAACTTGAAGTCGGCGGAGTTAAAGAAATTGATGGTAATATCTTCGAAAAACAAGAAGATGGAAGCTTCAAACTCGTTAAAGGTTATGATGACGATATGAACCGTCAATTGGCAGATCAAGCATTTGCGCAGGAAGATTTATATAATATGAGTCAAGGTACTGATGAACAACGTGCTCAATGGCAAACAGAAAATATAGATCCTATTAAAAATTCTGCACCTCCAGTATCTGAAGTTCCGGTAGTGTCTGAACCTCCAACAGAAATACCAGAAACACCAGAGGTGCTAACCGAAACACCAGAAGTGCCAACAGAAGTACCAGAAGTTCCACTTACACAAGAGCAAAAATTGCAGCAGCAAGCTAGTCAAATTGCAGAGCAAAATGGTATGAAACTTGGTAAATCTGAGCTTATTGATGGGCATACATTTGAAGTTACAAAAGATGGTCAATGCTTGATCGATGGTCAACAAGTTAATCCTGGAGAAATGAAAGACCGTTTATCTATTGCAAAATCTAATTCTGACCAAATGCAACAACAGTTAGCAGATTGCAAAGATGGTGAAAGCGTATTCATTAATGGTCAAGAGTTTGTGAAACAGGCTGGTAAGGAAGGTGAAGACCCTACATTTAAGCTAGTATCAGGCTATGATGAAAATCTTGAACAACAAACAACAAACAAAGTATATTCTGATGATAATGTTCACGATGTTGGTATGATGACTGATGCAGATAGTGAAGCTTGGGCAGATAAGCAAATTAGAAATGAAAATATTGCACAAGGTCTTGAAAAAACAGTAGACGTATTGGGTAAAGTTAGTGAAGCTGCTACTGGTACTGCTCAAATGGTAAGTACAATTGAAGGTATGATGCAAGATGAAGAACAACAAAGAAACATACTTCATTTATCAAATATGAAAAAAGGCAAAGCCTTAATGAAAAAAATTAAACGCAAAAGAAATGTACAAGGTTACAATCCTTATAGATAAAAATCCCTCACTTATTGTAATTAAGTAAGGGATTTTTTTATATTAGATTTAAAGATTTTTAGTAATCACCAATAGAAGAGTCTTCTTCGTCTTGTAAAGAAGATAAGTCATTGTGTGCTGTTACGTCAAAGTCTTCTGGTAATAATTCATCGTCTGGCCAAACAGTATCTTCATCGTATCTAGATGCGTGTAAGTTATATGATGAAGTTAAATCAGAACTGGTTAAATCAGTTTCTGAGAATATGCATCCAGCTAAATCACAATCAGTAAAATTGCAATAAGTCATTTCAGCATAACTGCAATCAGCGCCAGTCATTAAGCTTTCTGTGAAATCACATTCCAAAACTCGTGCTCTTGTAAAATCAACAGAAGTTAAATCTGTATTTGTAAAATTTACGAATGATAATGTGCAATCTGCAAAAGAGCTTGAATTTAAATCTGCATTAGAAAAATCAACTTCTCTGAGCGTAATACCTGAAAAATCTACTTCGCTAAGGTCTACTTCTTCTTGTTCAAGTTTCCATTCGTTAAACTTTTCAGGAAATTTTCTTAGTAATTCTACAAGTTCTTCCTTGGTATAATCTATCATTTTATTCTCCTTAATTCTTAATTAAATTCATTTGTATTGCCAGCAAAACCGCTTGAGTTCTATTTGTTACCTTTAGTTTCTTAAAGATACTGTTCATGTGACTTTTTATTGTTACTTCACTTAAGACAAGTTTGTCGGCGATTTCTTTGTTATTAGCACCTCTTGCTGCCATTTCCAACACTTCTTTTTCTCTAGAAGTAAGATTTTTTAAAGGTTCATCAGAGGTAAAAGGTAAATCTATATTTCGTCTTGATCGTCTAAGAACTGCTTCCATACGAGCTAATAGATTTGGCAGTACGAAAGGTTTTATAATATAATCATCAGCACCGTTTTTTAATCCGGCAACCATTTTTTGTTCTTCGTTTACTGCTGTAATCATTATAACAGGAACATCTTTAGTTTCAATATTTTTTCTTATTTCTTTTAAAGTATCCCAGCCATTCATATTTGGCATCATTACGTCAAGCAATATAATGTCAAATTTTTGAGAAGACAAGATTTTTAATGCTTGAATTCCATCAGTAGCGACGTGCACGTCATAACCATAATATGGTAGTGCATCATTTAAATATTTAGGATTATCATCAATTAAAAGTACTGTTGTCATAGATATTCCTTATACAATTTTATTCTTAAGTGCTTTTAATGCTGCTTGTAACCTATCATCTACTTCTAATTTTTGTAAAATATTTGCAACGTGTGCTTTTGTAGTATTGATACTTATGACAAGCATTTGAGCTATTTCCATATTGCTATAGCCTTCTGTCATAAGCTTTAGGATTTGCGCTTCTCGAGTTGTCAAATCGTAGTCTTTACTGTTGTTTTCAGTATTGAAACTTGGTGTGTTTGCGCTAGCTTTTAAAACAATATGTGCTACGCTAGGGTCAAACCAAGCTGCACCGTCTGCGACTGATTGTACAACTTGAACAAGTCTTTGAGGATTAATTTCTTTTGAACAGTATGCATTTGCACCAGCTTTTAAACTATTCAAAACTTCTTTTTCATCATTGTGGGATGTCAACATAACAATTTTTACATCTTTATTTAGAGATTTTATTTGTTTAGTTGCGTCAATACCATTCATTTTAGGTAAACCTAAGTCCATAATAATTATATCAATGGAGTTGTTTTTAAAGATTTCTATGGCTGTTTCAGCAGATTCAGCTTCATAAATTTCGCCAATATAATCCACGCCTTCAAAGGTAGTTTTTAAACCGAATCTGGTAAGTTCGTGATCTTCTACGATTAAAATATTCTGTGTCATAGACTTAACTCCTCTTTTGCGGGTGAATAATTGGGATTGATTTTTAAACTTTTTCTAAAACATCGTTTGGCATCTGCTGGAAGACCTTTTTGTTTATAAACCAGTCCTTGATAATAATAATATCTAAAATCATTTTCGTCAATATATTTAGCAATAGCAAGATAATTTGAAGCGCTATCGAAATCGTTTCTATCAATTTCAACCCTAGCCAAATCAATCCATGCATCTTTGAATTTTGGATTAATTGCAAGGGCTTTTTTTAAATATTCCAGTTCTTGTGATTTATCCAAAAGTGCCATCTCGTAATAAACTTCAAAATTATCAGAATTGGTTTTTAATATTTTAGAATATATTTCAAATGCTTTTTCAGCTCGGTTCATTTTCTGATATGTTTGAGCCAATTTTACATCAGGATTGTAGGAGTTTTTTTCTATAGAGGCGGCTTTTGAATAATAATTTAAAGCATTATTATAAGAGGCATTTTTGAATGCTAAATCTCCCAAAACCATCAATGCGGTTGTATTAGATTTATCTATTTTATAAGCTTTTATTGCATTGTCTTCAGCTTTTTCATATTCTTTTAAATCGTAATATACCCGAGAAAGCAATGCATAAATATTTTTATTGTGACTTTTTTTAGTATTAAATGCAGTTTGTAGTGTTCGCATTGCTTTATTTAATTCATTTTCTAAATAGAAATAATTTGCTAGGTGATATTTTTTTTCAAATTCATTTTTTTTTGTTTTATAAAGCACAAATTGTTCTATAGAATTAACTTTTCTGTTGAATTCAGTGGTTAATATAGTTTCTGATTTTATTAATGACACAATTTTTAGAGCATTTTGAGGTTTTAATGTTTGGGATAAAATTTCGGCTTGCAATTTTTTGTAGTTTAAATTTTTAGGATTTTTAGCTACTGCCATGTTGATGTATTTTTCAGCATCTAAAATATTATTTGATTTAAAACAGCCAAGAGCTGCTATATAATTTGCATAATCATATTTTTCTAAAAGAGTAGCATTTTTTAAAAGTTCAGTTGTGACTTCTCGGCTTTGGTCATTGTAGACTATATTTGAATACATTTCTGCAAAATATAATTCATCTTCTCGATTTAATTTTGTAGATGGGAAATAGAATTTTTTCACATCTTGTAACAGAAGATGTGAAATATCATCATTTTGTAATTGAGATATGGCAAGTTCCGATAGATTGAAAAAACCTAAATCTGCCATTTTTTCAGTTAATTGTGAGTGAAGATAATCTGTAGGTGATGTATTTTCAATCAACATTTCAAAATCAGCATATGCTGATCTAACATTGCTTTGGATGAATCTATTCATAGCAATGGCATATTGGTTGTGAATATCATTACGAGTCAATGAAACTTTTTGAGGTGCAGAAATGATTTCTTGTTCTACATTATAGTCTGATTCAAGAGGGTTTGCTGGTTTTATTAAGTCATTAATATCCAGAGCGTGTACATGTCCAGAGCACGCCATAATTAATGTTATTAAGCTAACCCATTTTTTTATCATTCGTTACCCGCATAATAGTAATTAAACAAATCAACAACATTTTTATCAGTTTCGTTATTGATAAAATTATAGATATTTAAAAGATTGTATTGTTTTAAATATTCTCTGTCACCTTCTTTGAATACAATATGACTTTCAGTTAAGAAAACATCGATAACTTTATCTAATGAGATATTCAAGAAAACATCGACAATATTTTTATCAAAATGTGAGCCCGAGTCATTTATTAAAATTTTAATTACATTTGCAATTGGCATTTTGTCACGATAATGACGTCTAGATGTAATAGCATCAAAAACATCAGATACTGCCAAAATTCTTCCGCCGTAAGGGATGTCTTCTCCTGCAAGATTTCTGTAATATCCTGTTCCGTTCCATTTTTCGTGATGCGAACAAGCGATATCTGTTATGAGTTTGAAATCTTCAGACAAATGAATTCGTTCCAATATATCGTGTGTAATTTTCACGTGTTCCTGAATATGTTTATATTCTTCATCTGTTAATTTACCTTCTTTTTGAAGAACGGCATCTCTAATACCGATTTTGCCTATATCGTGTAGAATAGCAGCTTTTTCAATGATTTCTTTGTCGCGTTGTGGTAGGTTTAATTCATTTACAATAAGCATAGTGTATAACTTAACTCTGCTTGAATGACCTGATGTGATTTTATCACGTGCGTCAATAGATTTTGCAAGTGTGTCGATAAAGCTTTCAAATATTTCTTTTTGTTCTTTGTATAATTCTTTTTGTTGTTCAAAAAGTTGTGCATTTTCTAGTGCTATACTTGCACTACCACCAATAGCTACAAGTAAGTCTTCATCATTTTGGCTAAAGGTTCCTTCGAATTTATTTAATACTTGAAAAGCCCCAATAATTTCTTGATTATTGTTTTTTATTGGCATACAAAGAATAGATTTTGTATGATATCCAGATTTAATATCAACATCTTTGTTAAATCTAGGATCGTTGTATGCATCTTCAATATTAACAGTTTCTCCTGTTTGAACGACATAACCTGCAAGGCCTTTGTCAGCAGGGAATCTGATTTCTTGACTGTCCATTCCTAATGCGACCTTAGACCAAAGTTCGTTAGTATTTTTATCAAGAATGAAAACGGTGCATCTGTCAGCTTGGATTGCATTTTTTGTTTCTTCAGCAATAACTTTCAAAAGAACATTAATATCAGTTAATGCAGTAATAGATCTACCAATTTTTACTAATGAAACAAGGGGATCACTTTTAGTAGGAAGCGAAAAATCCATACCGCCTTGAATTTGATTGATTCTAGTGTTGATATAATCAATCATTAAGAACTCATCATTGTTTAGGGCATAATTTTTTGCATTATTAAAATGTAAAAGAGCAACGTCAATATTGCGTTCTCCAAAGTTTATATTCCCTTGTGCAATTTCTGCGAAAAGTTTTGCCGTATCGTTATTTGAATATTCTGCCATATAAACAGCATCTTTAATTGTTTGCAAAACATTTTTGTAATTGTTTTCATCAAGCATATAACTCGTCAAAGCATTTAAACTCATACAAATAGAAATGTATTCGCTAGATTTAGATGCTGTAAAGCGTTTTTGCGCTTCGACAAAATTATATTTTGCTCCATCATAACTTTTATTGTTGAGATCGTTAATCCCTCTTCTAATTAAATCTTTACTCTCTGCAATAATTTGATTGTCTAAAACTTCAGTCATCTTTAACCCTCTTTTCTATATTGTACAATATTTTTTTCAATAATACAATTCAGTTACACTTATTTATGAAAAAAAATAATATAGCTATATGAGGAAAATTTTAAAGAATATGCTAACATTATAGTGGAAAGAGGTATTAATTATGGCTGATAACTTTAACACACTAAAATGTCCTGCATGTCAAAAAGAAATGACAAAAGTTTTTGTACCATCTGAAGGCGTAAATATCGATGTATGTTTAGATGGCTGTGGCGGTGTATATTTTGATAATAGAGAGTTTAAATATTTTGATGAACAACATGAAAATATTGATGAACTTACTAACGCAATTAAAGATCGTGAATTTATAAAAGTTGATGAGTCTTTACCAAGATCTTGCCCTGTTTGTGGTGCTAGAATGGTTAAAAATTTTGCAAGTGCGAAGAAAGAAGTTCAAATTGATGAATGTTATGCATGTGGTGGCAAATTTTTAGATCACGGTGAACTTGATAAAATTCGTGCACAGTACCAGACAGAAGCTGATAGAAGTGCTGATATAATGAAAGAAGTTTACAGTACTGTTGGTGTAGAAATTAAACGCTTAGCAGCTGAGAATGAAGTTCTTAGAGCAAATAGATCACCATTGAAAAAATTCTTTGACAGCCTTGTATATGGCGGATTTTAGGAATATTTTAGGAACATATAATAATAAAAAATAAGAGGTTTTGATGTCAAAACCTCTTATTTTTTCATTCCATTCATTGTTTTAGAAATTTGAGAATGTATCTGATTTGCTTGAGCAAGATACTGAGTCAACTTTTCATAATTTTCAGTTTTTTCGCCATAGGGGACATTCATTTCTATTAATTCATCTACGCTTTTGTTAATTTCAGTGAGTCTTTCCAAAGAATCGCCCAAAAATACAATAGAATTAAATTTTTTTGAAACTTTTGCCAGAACATTTCTAGAAACAAAATTTTGTGCTTTTCTGACCCATGGTAAATCAATGACTTCACCGGTTAAAGTTTTTAATCCTTTTTGAGATGCATTTTGTCTGTTCAATTCAAAGAGTTCTTGTTCAATACGCTGTTTTCGGACTCTAAGACTTAAAACTTCATTTTGCGTTCCATATAATTCAGCGTTTTTAATTTTACCGTTGATGTCTGTTAATGCTTGTTGTTTTTCAGATATTTTGTATTCCATTTTTAATTTTTCGCTATCACCTTGCGGTAAAGTTTTGTCGTTAAGAATACTTGAATCATATCCGTTTAATCTGCGAGAAGATGATTTGGATTCTTCAAGCAAATGACCGCCATTAGCAAATGCACTTGGCTTTGTAGATTGTATTGGATTTACATTGAAAAAATTATGGTTTCTGTCCATACTAATAGTTTATGCTAAAAGCATGTAAATATTCACCTATAAAAAGAGGATTTTAATTAATTGTGTATACTTTTTTATAATAAAGAGCTGTACCCCAAATTGTTAAAATAATATTTGGCATCCAAGCAGCCAAAAAGGTAGGGATTGCACCGGTTTCGCCAAATGATATTGAAAGTGCTCTTACTAAGTAATAAACAAATATAATTAATACGCTAAACAAAAAGCCTCTGTTGTATCTAACTCGTGGTGGTGTAATTGCTAGAGGTACACCCAACAACACAAATACAATAGTTGTAATTGGTAGCGCAATTTTGTCAAATAGCTCTACTGAAACTATACGGCGTTGTTTTTTATCTAAATCGGAAGTCGCAATGTATTTAAGTAATTTAGAAAAATTCATTTCTTTGGCAATGTCTTTGTTCATTTGTTTTGACATATCAATACCCAACGACATTTTAAAATCGTCAAAAAGGGTTGTGTTTAGAATTTTTCCATCGCTATCTACTGTATATAAAGCCCCTTTTTCAAATAACCAACCTTCAGGAGAAGTTTTTCCTTCTCTTGCTTGCATTACTTGAATAGTTCCTTCTTTTGAAGTGTCAAGGACTGTGATGTTATGTAAGGTTTTATCTTCGCAATAACCAACATAAAATATTCTTTTTAAAAATGCATTTTCGCCAAGTTCTTTAAATACGAAGTTTTGTTTACCGTTAGGAATATTTTTTTGTCCGAGTGCCCATAAAGCTAAGTCTTTTGATTGTTTAGAAGTTATAGGAACAATGGTTTCATTGATGAAAAATCCGAATAATGACATTACAATTGCAAATATGAATATAGGTTTTGCAATTCTGTTCAGACCTATGCCACAAGCTCGCATTACGGTAATTTCTGAAGCCAAGCTAAGTTTGTTTAATGTCATAACTGTTGCTAATAAAACACCCATTGGGATTGTCAGAACGATAATTGACGGTAAGTTCAAAATAATTATCATTAAAGCAACTTTAAAAGGCAAACCGAATTGTGAAATTTGTTTGATAAGTGTGATGAATGTATCTGATGCAAAAATAATTGCAGTAAATACGCATACGCCCATCAAAAACATCTCGATAACTTGTTTTAGCAAATATTTATCAAGTAATGTTATTTCGCTGATTTTTTGTTCGATTTTTTTAAGCATATATTTATATTATTCTAAAAAATTGTTTTACGCAAATTAGAATTTTAACAATACCTTTAAGGTATCTTTTTCTTTGTTTTTTTCAAAAGCTTCAATTGCATTATCAACATTATATGTTGCAGAAATTAGAGGTTTTAGATTAATTTTTTCGTCTTTTAACAATCTTAACGCAGGGTCAAATTGTCCACAACGTGAACCTAAAACTGTGATTTCATCAATTACAATTGGTGCTAGATTAAATTCTTTTGATGCCGCAACTGTACTTTTTAAAACTAAAGTACCGCGAGGTTTTGTTAAAGCTAATGCAGTTTCAAAACCAGATATTGAACCAGTTGCTTCCACGACAACGTCGTAGATTTTTTCAATTTTCAAATCTTGTAAAAGAATTGTTTCAACACCCTGAGCTTTTGCTATATCAAGTTTGTTTTGATGCTTGCCAACTAATAAGACATCAATATTTTGAGCTTTTAAAGTTAAAGCTGTTATAAGTCCAAGTTTGCCATCACCTAGTACTACAACTTTTTCAAAAGGTTTTATGTGAAGTTGTTCTGTGATTTCGCAAGCTGCAGCAAGCGGTTCAACAAAAACAGCCTGTTCATCAGTTACATTTTCTGGAACTTCAAAAAGTACTTCAATCGGCATAGTAAAATATTCGGCAAAACAGCCGTCTTTTTTCCAAATTCCTAGAGTGTGGCGATTTAGACAATGACGATAAAGTTTTTCTGCGCAATAACGGCAGTTAGGATCGTGACAACCGTAGCTAATTTCTGATACAACACGTTTGCCTAAAAGTGATTGATCTTCGTCGTTGATTTCTTCTACAATACCAACAGCTTCGTGTCCCAAGACTCCGACATATCCCATATACCCTTTTGTAATTTCATAATCTGTATTACAAATTCCGCCCAAAGTGACTCTTACAAGAGCTTCGCCTTTTTGTGGAATAGGTTTTTTATAATCTTTTACTAACTTTAATTCATTATCAAAAACAACAGCTTTCATAATTTACTCCTCTTATGAGTCAATTTTAACATAAAAAAGATATCTTTTTTAAGAATATCAGACAATATTTTTCTTAAATAATTACGACTTGTTACAGTTTTGTCATGCTGTTGCAAGCAATTAAAAACTGATGTATCATTGTATAATAATAATCATGCTTTCGGGCATGCTAGGGGTAGTATCATTAATATTTAAATAAAGACTATGGAGGCTAAAGTGACAGATTCTACGTGTATTGAAGATGTATGTTTATCGGAAAACGCGATTAAAGTTCTAGAAAAAAGATATTTAAAACGCGACAAAGATGGAAATTGCACAGAAAAACCTGCTGATATGTTCAGACGTGTTGCTCGTGCTATTGCAGAAGGCGATTTGAAATTCGGCGCTTCTCAATCAGACGTTGATAGATTAACTGAAAGATTTTACAAAGCAATTACAAGCCGTTATTTTATGCCAAACTCACCAACATTAATGAATGCTGGTCGTGAGTTAGGACAGTTGGCAGCTTGTTTCGTATTGCCAGTTGAAGATTCATTAGAAGGTATTTTTGAAACAGTTAAAAATACTGCATTAATTCACAAATCAGGTGGCGGTACTGGTTTTTCATTCTCAAAACTTAGACCTCGTAACAGTGTAGTTAGATCTACAATGGGTGTTTCTTCAGGCCCTGTATCATTTATGGAAGTTTTTAATGCTGCAACTGAAGCTGTTAAACAAGGTGGTACAAGACGTGGTGCTAACATGGGTATCTTAAGAGTTGACCACCCTGATATTCTTGATTTTATTGAATGTAAATCTGATAATAATAAATTAAACAACTTTAATATTTCTGTTGCTATCACAGATAAATTTATGGACGCATATATTGCCGGCACTGATTATGAATTAATCAATCCTCAAAATGGTGAAGTTGCTGGTATGATGAGCGCTAAAAAAGTGTTTGATATGATCGTAGACGGTGCATGGAGAAACGGTGAACCAGGTATTGTTTTCATTGACAAAATGAATGCTGACAACCCAACTCCACATGTTGGTCAAATTGAATCAACAAACCCTTGCGGTGAAGTTCCTCTACTTTCTTATGAAGCTTGTAACTTGGGTTCTATCAACTTAGGCTTGATGTTAAAAGAAACATCTTCTGGCCTTGAAGTTGATTGGGATTTATTAGCTGATACAACAAGAACAGCTATCAGATTCTTGGATAACGTAATTGCGGTTAACAATTATCCGCTTCCTCAAATCAATGAAATGGTTACAAACAACCGTAAAATTGGTTTAGGTGTTATGGGTTGGGCAGATATGCTTATGAAGTTAGAACTTTCATACAATTCTGAAGAAGGTACTAAGCTTGCAGGTCAAGTAATGGAATTTATTGACTATGTTTCTAAATGTGAGTCAATTGAACTTTCAAAAGAACGTGGAAGATTTAACAACTTTGTAGGAAGTATTTACGACGGTAAAGATTTCTTATACAACAAATATCAAGGTAAATCTGCTGGTAAAATATCAGATTCTCAATGGAAAGAATTGGATGAACAAATTAAACAATTTGGTATCAGAAACGCTACAACAACTTGTATTGCACCAACTGGTACAATTTCAATGATTGCAAGTGCTTCAGGTGGTGTAGAACCATTATTTGGTCTTGTATTCTCAAGATTAATTATGGACGGTACTGAAATGTTGGAAATTAATCCAATTTTCAAAGACTATATGGTATCTCGTGGTTTGTATTCAGAAGAATTAATGCAACAAATCGCTAAAGAAGGTTCTGTAGCACACGTAGCAGGTGTTGCTGATGAAATTAAACACATCTTTGCAACTGCACACGATGTTTCACCTTACTGGCACGTAAAAATGCAAGCTGCGTTCCAACTTCACACAGACAACGCTGTTTCAAAAACTGTAAACTTTGAAGAACATGCAACAAGAAAAGACATTGAAGAAGCATATGTTTTAGCTTACGAAAATAACTTGAAAGGTATTACAGTATATAGAAATAATTCAAGACAATTCCAACCAATGAACTTAGATGACAAAAAGAAAACAGAAGAAAAGGTTGAAGAAGTTGTTGAAGTAGTTTCAGAAGAACCAACAGGTGAAATAAAAACAGTTACTTGTCCTGAATGTGGTAATTCAATTGAAATGGCTGAAGGCTGCTTCATCTGCTTGAATTGTGGATATTCTGGATGTTCGTAGACTTATTCGGATAAATAAGATTAGAGAAAGGGTGCCTTTAGGCACCCTTATTTATTAATATATGTAACAAACATGTAAAAATCATAGCAAAAAAAAATATGTTTAGGTCTTAATGTTAGTACGGTAGTGTAGAATGTGAAAGGGAAAATATGGCATCAATCACTTCAATTCCAGGTTATAATGTAAATAAAATAGGTAAAGACAAGTATGCTGTTTCTGTAAACAATGGTAATATGGGTGCTTTTGTTTGTAACAAGGAGCAATTAAAACAATTAGCTGATGTTTATGGAGTTCCTGTTAAAGAAAAAAAATCAACAGCAAAGAAAGTATTGACTGGGTTAGCGATTGCAGCTGGTGTTGCTTTAGCAGCAGTTGGGCTTCGTAAAAAAGGTATTAACTTAAAATCGATTGATAAAGAAAATTTGGCAAAAGCTGCTGATAATGTAAAAGAAAAAGTGGTTGAAGGCGCTGAATTTGTAAAAGAAAAAGTGGGAAATAAACCACAAAAACTTGGCGAAAAAGTCAAAGGTTTATATAACAAAGTAGCAGACTTTGCAGTAAAAGTTTGGAACAAAGTTAAAGAATTTGTTGTTGGCGTTTGGCGTAAAGTTTTCCCTAAAAAAGAAAAATGGGTTCAAGGTGAATTATTCCCTGTAGAAAAACCAATTGACAAAGTACTTAAAAAAGCTCAAGATATTAAAAATAAAGGTGTTGAGTTTTTCAAAGGTGTAGGTCAAAAAGTTAAAGATATGTTTGTAAACCCTGCTCAAGCAGAAAAACGATATGCAAAAGCTTCAGTTACGGCTGTTAAAAACGAATATTTAGCAAACACAGCAAAAGATGTTGTTAAATTAGCAGAAAGAAATGATTCTGCGGAATGGTTAAAAGCTTTCCAAAAACGTTATCCGAAATCAGCTATAGAAGTTATGCCTAGATAAATGAATTAAATATAACAAAAACCCTCTGATTCAGAGGGTTTTTGTTATTTGAATTTTTATAGTATAATTTGATTATGCACGAAGTATTAACTCAGATGAATAATTTTTTTCAGGGGATGGGAATTCAAGGTTTAGCTTTAAATTCTTTTATAGAAAGTTTCTTTCTTGTGCCGCCACCGGATATTTTGTTGATTACAATGGATTTGGCAAAATCAGAAAAAGCTCTTTATTATGCCTTTATTTGTACGATATTTTCTGCATTGGGTGGCGTAATGGGTTATATAATTGGTCTTTGGGGTGGCAGGCCAGTATTTAATTTTTTGTTCAAAAATAAGCAAGAGCAGTTTGAAAAGGTTGAAAAATTGTACAATAAATATGGCTCATTGGCGGTTTTCTTTTCTGCATTTACACCAATACCATATAAAATTTTTACGATAGCAAGTGGTATTTTAAAAATGAACTTTGCAAAGTTTTTTGTAGCAAGTTTTTTTGGAAGAGGCTTGAGATTTTTTATTGTTAGTTTGGTTCTGATGCTTTTTGGTGAAACTATAAAACAATACATTGAGCTTGTGATAATTGCGGTAACGATAATTATTGTTGTATTTTTTGTTATTCTTTATAAAAAAAGACACATTTTGAAATAATTTCATATATTTATATTAGTAAATATTCTAAAAAATGTTATATAATTGATTTATAAGAAAAATTCATTAAAAAGAATAAAAAGGATAAAATAAATGAGAAAGACAGTACTTTTATTAATGACACTTTTATTTGTATTAGGAACATCTACAGCTCCTACATTTGCTGCAAAGGGTGCTTTTGGCTATGATTTAGAAGCTGATATTAACAGAAAACCAGAAGCTGAAAAATCTTCTTCTGATAGTTCTGTTGAAGCACCAAAAATGTTTTATGGTGATGATACTGAGGCAGAGTGGGAAACTGATAATGCTGTGTATTATCCAAATGCGACATTGCAAAGTGCTGTTAGAAAATATCAAGAAGGAAATTATTCTGGATGTTTACAAGAAATGATTACATTGGCAAAAATTGATAAAGCAAATCCTGTCGTGTATTACTATATGGGTATGGCTTATACTCAAGTTGGCAATAAAGATCAAGCAGTTAAAGCATATGAGGCTGTTATTAAATTAAATGCAGAAAGAACATTAACAGAGTACGCTTTAAGAGGTAGAGATTGTTTAGTAGATGGACCTGCTTGTTCTCCAGAGGGTGAAGAATCTGCAGATGAAGGTTTGGAAGAATTTGTCAAATCTCCTTATGGAAACGGACTCGCTGAAGAAATTAATGAAGAAAATAGACAAAAAGAGTTAGAAAATATACAAAAGACAATAAATGAAAACCACAGATTAGATCGTCAAGATTTAGAAAGAATTCAAGAATTTGATAGTAAATCATCAACTCCAGCAGAAAACAAAGTTGCTGAAGTTACAAATGAAGAAGTTCTTGCGGCAATTGAAACTTTGAAAAAAGCGGGAGTTACTGTTTCAGTAAATCCTTATCAGGCTACACCTATGAATGATGAATATAGTCAATTAAGCATGTTATTAGGAAATAATAACAGCAATAATAATTCTATGATGAATATGTTGCCATATTTGATGGGACAAAATGGTAATCAAAAAATTGATCCACAAATGCTTCAATCTGTAATGATGAATTCAATGATTACTGATTTTACTTTTACGGATAAAGATAAAAAATATTAATATGATTACTGATTATAAAAAAGCTAAAAAAAACTTCCTTGCTGCCAAAATTCAAGGCTGCAGGAAGTTTTTTGAATTCAATAATTATAAATTAGAACAAGCTTATTGCGAAATTGTTCTAGATAATTTAGCTAAAGCAAGACAACTTTTTGAGGAAATAGAAAACCAAGATGCGAGAGCTCATTGGGGATTAGTTATGTTGGAATGCATAAAAGGTAATATTTCTCGTTACCCGACTTATTTTGAATTAAGAAATTTTTTAGAGATAGATTTGAATATTTTGATTACATATTGTAAGGGTAATTATGTTGAAAAGTTGGTAAGATATGCAGATTTTATGTTTACAATAAATCCTGAAACCCACAAATTTATTGGTAGAGCTTTTTTGAATAATAATATGAAACCTCAGGCAATGTTTTTTTTGAAAAGAGCAAAAGATTATTTTTACCACGATCCTGAATTACATTACATGTTAGCTTATATTTATAAGGAAGATGGAGATGTAGAATTAAGTAAAAAATCGGCAGAAACTTGTTTAGAGATTCTGCCGAACTATGCACCTGCAAAAGCTTTGTTGAAAGAAATTACTTTTCAGTAGCTTTTTTTACTAAATTTGTATCTTCTTGTTTTAGGTAATAAATTTCTTCTACATTGTGTTTATCTAATACAGCTTTGTCTTTTTTGACAATGTGTTTAAGAGCTAATGCTGTTCCTCCAGTTGCAAAAGCTAGACCGCCTAAAATACTACCGATAAAGAATTTTTTAATAACTTTACCACCTAATATGCCACCTAAAACAGCGCCGGCAAGCATAGATGCAGTTGCTAAAATGCTATTTTTACGATTTTGTTTTTTGTAATCGGCAGTAAACTCATCTACTTTATCAGTTGGTACAGAGAAATGTCTTGTGTAAGTTTGTTTTTTTCTGCCTGTTGTTATTGCGATTTCTGTTCTGTTGCCTTCTAGTTGTTTTACTGGTCTTACTTCCATTACCAACCCTCCTTTTGTTTTCTGATCATTATAAGTCTAAACAAAAAGGTTTTTGCTAGTAAATAGCCTAAATTGGTACAAATTTTAACATTTAAGCTCGTTTGTTTTCAACGTCACTTCCGCCAACAATTCTTAAGTGTCTTTGTTCGCCTTCACCAACAGATTGGCTCTCAAGATTATGTTGTTCTACTAATTCGTGTTGAAGTTTTCGAATTTGTTGGTTTTGTGGTTGAAGTTCAACTTTTTCTGCACCTGCTAAAATTTTGTTTATTGCAGCTTTTGCTTCATCTAAAGCTCTTTCGGCATCATCATAGTAGCCTCTAAGTGTTTCAGATGTTTCTTGTATATCTAGAGCTTCTTTTAGTACTTTTTGAATTTGAGCCATTGAGTTTGTTTTTACATAAAATATTTGTAATCTGTAATCATTAGCTGTTGAAAGAACTTTAGCTCCGCCTTTTGCAAAGTTTTTGTGTGCAATTACAATATCGGCATCTTCAATGCTACGTGTAATTTCAGCATTTAGATCAAGTCGCTCAATAACTTTTTCAACTATACTTCTTGATACGGCATATAGATAGATTTTTTTGAAAGCTTTTGCATTTTCAACGTATTCTTTTCTTGAAAAGCTAAATTTTAAACTGTCAGTATGTTCCGGAAGTATTTTTTGTTCAAGTTTATTGATTTCAGCTGCAATGGTTCCACTTTGCGGTTTTTCTACAACTTGATCAACTTTTCTAATTTCTGGTCTAATAGGCCATCCTCTAAGAATGTAATCAACTGCTTCTGATGAGTCTTTATATACAGCAAGAGTATTTCTGTCTAAAATTTCTATAACAATGTCAAATGTAGGTTGTTTTTCACGTTCAAGAACTGTTTTTTGTGAAGCTCTGCGTTTTGCTTCATCGTCACCTAATGTTACAGATTGAATTCCACCAACCAAGTCTGATAATGTAGGGTTTTTGATTAAGTTTTCAAGAGTGTTACCGTGAGCTGTTGCAATGAGCATTACCCCACGTTCTGCAATTGTTCTTGCTGCTTGAGCTTCTGCTTCAGTACCAATTTCATCGACGACAATAACTTCAGGAGTATGGTTTTCTACGGCTTCAATCATTATGTCTTTTTGGAATTCTGGTTGTCTAACTTGCATTCTGCGGGCATGTCCGATTGCTGGGTGTGGTGTATCGCCGTCACCTGCAATTTCGTTTGATGTATCTACAACAACAACACGTTTGCCAAGTTCATCTGCAACCAATCTTGAAATTTCTCTTAATTTTGTTGTTTTACCAACACCTGGTCTGCCTAAGAAAAGTATGCTTTTATTTTGCATACAAAAATCTTTTATACATGCAATTGTCCCCGTAACAACCCTACCGATTCTGCAAGTAAGACCTACGACTTTGCCTTGGCGGTTTCTTATTGCACTTATTCTGTGGAGTGTTCCGGGGATACCTGAACGATTATCTGATGTAAATTCCTGAACTCTTTGAGTAATGTACGAAATATCTTCATCTGTTACTTCGCTAGTGTCTAAATACTCAATTTTTCCCGAAGAATGTCGTATTTCAGGAATTCGTCCGATGTCCAAAACGATTTCTATAACATCGGCCATACTGTCATAGGTGATGTGCTTTCGGACCTTTTCGGGTAAGATCACGATTAACTTTTCTAAGTCGTTTTGAAATTGTAGATTTGTCATATATTCTTGCCTTTCTGCTCTGTCAACACAGATCTCGGCTTATTTATTCTTTTTATCTCCTCTACTATTATTATACCACTTTTTTCAATCTTTTCATCCATCCATGGTGCTACATGGGTAGTAAATTTTACAATTCTTAATTTAATAATAGGTCTGAAATATAGATATAGTGTACTTTTTACAAGTATTATTTTTTAAATATCTTATTTTAAAATAGATCTATTGGTTGATTAGAATTGTTACAATTTAGTAATGAAATATTTTATGTTATAATCAAAACCGAGAGGGATTATGACAGTTCAGAATTTAGCTATAAATGAAATAGTCAAAACAACAAACTTAGAGCATATAGCGATTATTATGGACGGAAATCGTCGTTGGGCAAAAGAAAGAAATTTGCCGTCTGCTGTAGGGCATAAAAAAGGTGTTGAATCTTTAAAAAACATTTTAAAAGCGTGTCATAAATTTGGCGTGAAGTATTTAACTGTCTATGCATTTTCGACTGAAAATTGGAATAGGAAACCTGAAGAAGTTGAGTTTTTAATGGATTTGTTAGCAAATACAATTAAAAACGAATTGAATGAGTTGCATGAAAATGGTGTTGTGATAAATTTTATTGGTGATTTGAGCAGGTTAAATCCAAAATTACAAGATATTTTGAGTAATGCTGTTGAATATACAAAAAATAACAAAGGTGTAAAATTACAAATAGCTTTCAATTACGGTTCTCGTGATGAGATTGTGAATGCTGTAAAAGCTATTGTGCAAAAGGGTGTAAAAGTTTCTGAAATTACCGAAGAATTAATATCAAATGAACTTTATACAAACAATGTTCCAGATCCTGATTTATTAATTAGAACTGGTGGTGAAATGCGAGTTTCGAATTATCTTTTATGGCAAATTGCATATTCAGAATTTTTTGTTACCAAAGAATATTGGCCTGAATTTGATGAAAATTCTTTAGCGATTGCGATAGAAGAATTTGGGAATAGACAAAGAAGGTACGGGAAATAGTGAAAATAGTTTTTGCAACTGGAAATCCTCACAAATTACAAGAAATAAACGAAATTTCAAAAGATAGTGGTATAGAATTTATTTTGCCAAAAGAAGGTTTTGATCCTGTTGAAAATGGTACTTCATTTGAAGAAAATTCTTTGATTAAAGCAAAGGAAGCTCATAGGGTGTCTGGTATGATGTGTTTGGCTGATGATTCTGGATTGTGTGTAGAAGCTTTGAATGGAGCGCCTGGTTTGCATTCTGCCAGATATGCTGGAACTCAACAAGAAAAAATTGACAAAATTTTAAAAGAGCTTGAGCCTCATCAAAATAGAAAAGCAAAATTTGTTTGCGTTATGACATTATTGGATAATAATGGGAATTTGTTGCATATTTCAAGAGGTGAATGCCACGGAGAAATGGCGAAGTCGCAAGCTGGGAAAAATGGTTTTGGATATGATCCTGTTTTTATTGTAGAAGGAACTAATTTAACAATGGCAGAGATGTCAGAAGATGAAAAAAATAAAATTTCGCATAGGGCGAAAGCATTGTCAGATATGTTTTCTTTTATTGAAACGCTTGAGTAAAAGCTAAAAAATTTTTTCTTGCTATATGTTATCTTTTTTGCTAAGATTATGTTGCTAAAACAACATAGGGGAGAGCTAATGAAAAAAAATATTATAATTATTGTGGCGATTATTATTGCGGCTATTGCATTGCGATATGTGTCGGGAACGTTTAATAAATTTATGCAAGATAGAGCTAACAAAAGAAAACCAGCTCCAAGTGTACAAGTAGAGGCAATTGGTGAAAAAAGTATAATTAGAAAATTTGAAGCTCCTGGACGAGTCACTTCAAAATATCAAGTTAATGTATTAGCACGTATTGCTGGATATTTGCAAAAAAGTTATTTTAAAGAAGGTGACTATGTTCAACAAGGTCAAGTTTTGTTCCAAATTGAACCTACTGAATTTAAGAATACATCAAATGTTGCATCTGCTAATGTAAAAAATATTAAAGCACAGCTTGAGTATGCTGAAAAACAATTAGCTCGTGCAAGTGAGCTAGTTGCAAAAGATTACATTGCAAAATCTAAATATGATGAAATTTTAGCTCAAAGAGATTCTTTAAGAGCACAATTAGCATCGGCACAAGCATCGTATGATGATAGCCAAAGAAATTTGGGTTATACAATGGTAAAATCCCCTGTTAATGGTAAGGTCGGTATAATTACGGTTACTGTAGGTAACTATGTTTCACCATCTTCAGGACCATTAACTACAATAAATAGTACTGATCCTATTTATGTAACTTTCCCATTAGATTCGGCAGATTTTAATATGTTATCTGAAGCTGATAAATCGAATAATAAAAACAGAAAAGTTGAACTTTATTTTAACAATGGTGAAAAGTATGAATATGATGGTATTCAAGATTTTCAAGATAATAAAATTGATCAATCTACAGGTACAGTTACATTGCGTGCAACCTTTAGAAATCCGAATGATCAATTATTGCACGGAGAATTTGTAACAATAAAATTATATTCAAATAATGAAGTTAATGTGCCTGTGGTTCACCAAGCTGCGGTATTAGAAAACCAAGCAGGTAAATATGTTTATAAGTTGGATGAAAATGATATTCCTCAGTTAGCATATATCAAAACAGGTGAACAAACAGGTGATTTTTGGACAGTTACTGAAGGTTTAACTGTAGGTGATCGTATTGTAACAGACGGATTACAAAAGGTTATGCCAGGAAAAGCTGTTACTGTTGTTACGCCAGAAGAAATGCAGAAAATTAAAAAGAACGAACAAGATATTAAAAAGAAATAGGGATATAAAATGTTAAAAAAATCAGGAAATTTGTTTATAAACCGCCCAAAATTGGCGATTGTAATTTCGTTGGCAATTATTTTAGCCGGCATGTTGATGATTAATACATTACCGTTGGAAGAGTATCCTTCAATTACGCCACCTCAGGTTGTTGTAACAGCAACTTATGCAGGTGCTAGTTCTGATGTTATTGAATCAACAATTGCAGCGCCAGTCGAGGCCCAATTGAACGGTGTCGAAGATATGATTTATATGTCTTCAACTTCTCAAAATGGCTCTTATAAATTAACTTTGTATTTTAATATTGGTTCTGATCCTGATATGGCGGTAGTAAACGTCCAAAACCAGTTGCAACTTGTTACACCTCGTTTGCCGGAAGAAGTTAAACGATATGGTTTGATGGTTAAAAAATCAACCGGTGGCCCAGGGATTTTGATGATATCTGTAAATTCTCCAAATGGAACTTATGATAACTTGTATATTGCAAACTATGCATCTATCTATATTAAAGATGAATTGGCTCGTATTAAGGGTGTTGGGCAAGTTCAAGTTTTTGGCTCAACAGATTATTCAATGCGTATATGGTTAGATGCTAATAAAATGGCAAGTTTAGGCGTGTCAACAAGTGAAGTTGCAACAGCTGTTCAAACTCAAAATATTCAAGCACCTGCGGGTGATTTGGGTGTTGAACCTATGAAAGAAAAGCAGTTAATTAAACTTACAATGAGAACGCAAGGTAGACTTCAAGATTCAAAACAATTTGAAGAAATTGTAATTCGCTCAAAACCTGACGGCTCTCAGATTAAATTAAAAGACGTTGCAAGAGTTGAATTGGGTGCAGAAAGTTATTCATTCTTCTCTAGAATTGGTGGAAAAAATTCAGCGGTTATTTCTGTCAGTCAATTGCCTGAAGCAAATGCTATTGATTTATCGAATAAAATTCAAAAGAAAATGAAGGAATTAAGCAAAGGATTCCCTCAAGGTATTGAATATGAAATTCAGCACGACGAAACTGAGTTTGTTAGAGAATCTATTCACGAAGTAATAAATGCAATCGGGCTTGCTATCTTGCTTGTAGGTTTAGTAACTTACTTGTTCTTAGGTAGTTTTAGAGCTGCATTAATTCCATTCTGTGCAATTCCGGTTTCATTGATTGGTGTATTTATTTTTATGAATTTGTTGGGCTTTTCAATCAACTTACTGATTTTGTTTGGTTTAGTCCTTGCAGTCGGTCTGGTTGTTGACGACGCAATTGTTGTACTTGAAAACACTCAACGACATATTCAAGAAGGTAAAGACAAAGTAACGGCAACAGAAGTTACTATGCAAGAAGTTTTTGGTGCGGTACTTGCAACGTCATTAGTATTGATGGCGGTATTTGTACCGGTATCTTTTATGGCTGGTATCACAGGACAAATGTTTAGACAATTTGCATTGTGTATTGCAACATCAATAGGTTTATCAACTCTTGTTGCGTTAACATTGTCACCAGCATTATGTTCAATGATTTTAAAATCAGGTGAAGAAAAGGCCGATTTTGAGTTTATACATAAATTTGATGTTTGGTTCAATGGCGTAAGAGACAAGTATTTGGAGGGCGCTGCCGTCTTTATTAATTCAGCTAAATTAACATTATTAGTTTTAGGCGGGATTACGTTGTTTGTATTATTTATGTTTAAAATAACTCCTACAGGTTTTTTGCCGTCTGAAGATAGAGGTGCTATATTTACTCAAATCCAGTTGCCGGATGGATCTTCGGCATCTAGAACGGATATGGTAGCTACTGAAATTGAAGAAAGAATTTTGCAAATTAAGGGCGTTGAAACAACAATTCTATTGGTTGGTTTTTCAGGAGAAAATACTGCTTTAATAGTTGCGCAATTAGAACCTTGGTCAAAACGTAAGAAAAAATCGGAATCTGCGGATGGTATTTTAGAAATTATGAGAAAAGAATTTGGTAATTATCCGTCTGCAACCATTGCATCTTTCTCACCTCCTGCAATTACTGGTTTGGGTATGTTTGGTGGTTTTGAGTATCAACTTTTGGATAAAGGTAATAGAACAGCTCAAGAACTTTATAATGAAGCAATAAAACTACTTGCAGAAGCTAACAAGCGTCCAGAATATTCTCTTGTTTATACTTCATTTACACCTAATATGCCGCAGTTGTTGTTGAATGTTGATGTGGCGAAAGCAATGGCGCAAAGTGTTCCTGTATCTGAAATATACAGTTCATTAGCTGCATATTTTGGTAAATCTTATATTAATGACTTTAATAAATATGGACGTGTTTATCGTGTATATATGCAAGCAGATGGAGAGTTTAGAGCCAATCCAAGTGATATAGACAAAATTTTTGTTAAAAATTCATATGGCAAAATGGTTCCGATATCATCTGTATTAAAAATTGAAAATGTAGTTGGACCATATAGTAGAACTCGTTTCAATATGTATCCTGCAATAACTATTAACGGTTCGGCTCGTCAAGGTATTTCTTCAGGGCAAGCAATGCAAGTTATGGAAAACTTATCTGACGAAGTTTTACCAAAAGATATGGGGTATGCATGGTCGGGTAGTTCGTTGCAAGAACATGAATCATCAGGACAAATCGGACCAATTTTGGCGATGTCTATAGTTTTCGTATACTTATTCTTGGTGGGCTTGTATGAGAGCTGGATGTTGCCGATTGCAGTATTATTGGTATCTCCTATTGCTTTGTTTGGTGCATTATTCTTCCAATATATTGCAGGATATTCGCTAGACTTGTACTCACAAATCGGTTTAGTTATGTTGTTAGGTTTAAGTACAAAGCAAGCAATTTTGATTATAGAATTTGCAAAAGATGCTCATGAAGCTGGTATGGCAATTCGTGATGCTGCGATGCAAGCGGCTAAATTAAGATTTAGAGCTGTAATGATGACAAATATTGCGTTTATCTTAGGATTGTTGCCGTTAGTATTTGCTCATGGTGCAGGTGCTGCAAGTCGTAATTCGGTTGGTATGACTGTATTTGGCGGTATGATTGCTGTTGCGTTTATTGGTACATTCTTGGTACCTGCGTTTTATGTAATGATTGAAGAAATGAAAGTAAGTCTTGGAAAAAGACTCAGAAGGAAAAACAATGTTTAAAAAATTATTACTAACTAATTTAATTTTATATATGACATTAATGCCTTGTTTAGCGGTTGATGGAATTGGTAATAAAGTTGACGAAAATGAATTCCCTCAATCTGAACAGGTTTTACCTAAAAATAGTGAAGAAGGGTCAGAATTTATTATTTCTGGATCTGTCGAAAAAAATATTGACTTAACTTTAGAAAATTGCATTGAGTTAGCCTTGGGTAACAATCCGCAAATAAATGCAGCTTTTCAAGATATTTTGGCATCTGATGCCAGAATAAAACAAGTTTGGTCAAATTATTTCCCGCAAATAAGTTGGCAAACTGGTTATACAAGAATTAGACAATTGCAATTATCAGATGCGTTAGGTCGAAATTTGACTTTTAACTACTATGTTTTAGGCCAAGTTACTTTGCAGCAAATGCTTTATGATTTTGGTGTTACTCAAAATCAAGCAACAATTAAACGCTTAGATTATGAAGGTTTTAAAACGACTTTAACTGCGGTTATTAATGATGTTATTTTTCAAACAAAAGATGCTTATTATGCACTTTTATTTGCGTATGAAAACAAACGTGTAGCGCAGGATACAGTTGATAAATTTCAATTATTTTACGATCAGGCAAAAGCTTTCTATGAGATTGGTATGAATCCAAAAGTTGACGTAACAATTGCAGAATCAAATCTTAGTAGTGCAAAATTAAAGCTTATTCAAGCAGATAATGCAGTAAATTTGGCCATTGCTAAATTGAACAATGTAATGGGTGTTCCATTTATAGACAAATACAATGTTATGGATAAATTGCAGTATCAACCTTTAAATTTGACATTTAATGGTGCGGTCGATATCGCTAGAGAGGCTAGACCTGAATTGAAGCTGGCTGAAATTAAAGTTGAAACCGCAAATCAAACATTGAAGCTTGTTAAAAAATCTTTTTATCCAACGTTATCGGTCGAAGGTCAAGCTCAAGTCGGTGGTAAATCTTGGGCTTCAAACCACGGTTATAATGTTGGTGGATATTTGAATTTCCCTACAGTCAATGGAATGTTAATTAGAAATGAAATCAAAGAAGCAAGATATTTGTATGATAAAGAACTTGCTAATGCTCAAAATACACAAAATAAAATATATTTAGAAATTCAAAATGCGTTTTTAAAACTGGAAGAAAAGAAAAATCAGATGCCAGTTGCTTTATTGCAAGTAAAACAGGCAAAAGAGAACTATGAACTTTCTTATGGTAGATATAGAGTTGGTGAAGCTAGTCCTACTGAATTAAAAGATTCTCAAATTATGTATGAGAATGCTCAATTAACTTATTACGCCGCTTTGTATGAGTATAATTCCGCAAAAGCAGGTCTGGAAAAGGCTGTTGGTAAAAATATAATTTCAGAAGAAGAAATAGTAGAATTGGAAAATTAATTTTGTAAACAAATCTTAACAAACCTCTTTCCAAAAAGGCAATTTTTTTAAGTATATATACTTTATATATACAAGAAGAGATTTTAAGAAAGAGAGCAAAGAGATGATTCAAACAGCAGCTAATTCGCATAACGAAACTTCAGGTAACGGTCAATTTGGTGCATTGACTCGTAAAAGAAGAGGCAATAAAAGAAATAGTAATAATGGTTTTTCAATTGAAGATTATTGTTATTTAGAAAAATCTGACAGAAGAATGCGTTTCAACAATTCTAGAGACCCAATCTTTTATGTATTTGATTGTATTGAAAACAGACCAATCAAAACGTTGGCAAAAGAATTCGTAAAAGATTCATTTATGGATATTGCAAACTTTGTATCTAAAGTAGTTGCGTAAAATCAATAGGATAAGGAATAATAGGAAAAGATAAAAACGGCATAAAGCCGTTTTTTTTATTACATAATAACTATTATCAACCCCTCTCCCTATGGGATGCAAAGCGAACCAACACAGCAGAGCGAGTTGTGTGAGCCTGCATGCGAAATAGCGTGTAGCTGAGGGAAGAATTTGTTTAAGCAAGGCGAATTACAAATTCGGGTGAGGGTTTAATAATTGTTTGTGTATGTCTATTTCTTTTCTTTTTTATTGCGAAGAAAAAAGAAAAGAAACAGACGAAAGAAAAGAAAAACACGCAAAAGTTTTGGGCAATGCTACGCATTGCAAGACCCTTCGGGTGCACTCCGTGCCGTTTGCCACATTTTGACATTCTGAACTTGTTCCAGAAGCTATAGAAAGCAAAATGTGGCAAATTGTTTAGCGTGCCTAAAACAACGGCACGCAGCAGCTAAGCTGCTCTGGCGGGGGTGCGGGGGTGTCCCCTGCTTACTCGTTTCTTTTAATCGCGTGTTTTCTCTTTCTTTTGCTAGCGTTTTCTTTCTCTTTTCTTTCGCAATAAAAGAGAAAGAAAATGCTAAAGCCTTCCTGTAATAGTTATTATGTAATTATTTTATATTGCTAAAAACTCATATTATTTATGCTATAATAATTACCGAAAGGTGGTTAAATATGCAAAGAATAGTATCAGGAATGAGATCAACAGGGAGGTTACATTTAGGTCATTATTTGGGAGTAATCCAAAACTGGGTTAAACTTCAAGAAAATAATGAATGTTTTTTCTTTGTTGCAGATTGGCACGCATTAACCACCAAATATGATAATACAAAAGATTTGCGCCAAGATGTCGTAGATGTCGTAATCGATTGGCTTGCAGCAGGAATTGATCCTAAAAAGTCAACGATATATGTACAATCAATGATCCCTGAAATTGCGGAATTAAACATATATTTGAGTATGATTACTCCGCAAAACTGGGTTGAACGTGATCCAACCTTAAAAGATATGGCGAAAATTTTGCGCACGAAAGAGGCTTCTAACTCGCAAATTAGTTATGGTTTAATGGGTTATCCTGTATTGATGAGCGCTGATATTATGATGCTTAATTCAGATGCAATTCCTGTAGGTATGGATCAAGTTGCGCATATTGAAATAACTCGTGATATTGTTAGAAGATTTAATAATATTTATAAAACTGATTTCTTCAAAGAACCAAAACCATTGTTGAATGAATGCGCATATATTTGTGGGCTTGACGGTAACAAAATGAGCAAATCATACGATAATGATATTAAAATTTCTGATACGGAAGAAGTTACAGCAAAAAGAATTATGAGTGCAATAACAGATAGAAGTAGATTGCGTCGTGATGATTTGGGACATCCAGATCAATGTGAAGTAGCATTTAAATATTGGGAAATTTTTGGTGATAAAGACCAAACAGAAATAGTTAAATGTGAGTGTGAAAAAGGATTAAGAGGCTGTGCAGATTGTAAACGTCAATTGGGTTCAGTTGTGAACGCGAGATTAAACGAAATAAGAGAACGTAGAAAATATTACGAAGCTCACATTGATGAAGTTCATCAAATTATTAAAGAAGGCTCTGAAAAAACTCGTCAAGAAGCACAAAAAATTCTTAAAGAAGTTAGAAATATTATAGGTATGTATTAACATATTTTAAAATATTTACACTGATTAGATATCATTGTATTATTATAAAAGTAGATATTACCAGACTTTAGAGGAAAAATAATTGGTTGATAAATTTTATATAAAAGGTGGACATCCGTTAAAGGGTGAAGTATGTATAGGTGGTGCTAAAAACTCCGTATTAAAGCTGATGGCAGCAGCTCTTTTGGCAAAAGGCGAAACTAAAATATATAATGTGCCTGATTTAACAGACGTTGAAATTATGCTTCAAGTTATTAATAGCTTGGGTGTAAAGACTTCATACAATAAAGAAGAAAAATCTTTAACAATCGATGCGACAGAAATTACAGAAATTACTGCAAAATATGAGCTTGTGAGCAAAATGAGAGCATCATTCAATGTTTTGGGTGCATTGGTTTCTCGTTGTAAAGAAGCAATTGTTGCTTTACCTGGTGGCTGTGCAATTGGTGAACGTCGTGTAGACTTTCACATTAAGGGTTTGGAAGCGCTTGGCGCTAAGCTAAAAATAGAAAATGGTTATGTTCATGCAAAAGCACATAAACTTGTGGGTGCAGAAATTTGTTTGGACTTGCCGTCAGTTGGAGCAACTGAAAACTTGATGCTGGCAGGTGTTTTGGCAGAAGGCTCAACAAGGATTCAAAATGCTGCGCAAGAACCAGAAATTGTGGATTTGGCAAACTTTTTGAACGCAATGGGTGCTGATATTATAGGTGCAGGTACTTCAGAAGTTGTTATTAATGGTGTAAAACAAGAAGATTTACACCCTGTTGAATATACTACAATTCCAGATAGAATTGAGGCTGGGACATTTATGGCAGCAATTGTTGGTACAAAAGGTAAAGCTGTTATTAGAAATATTTATCCTGCACATTTGACCTTCTTTACAGATAAGTTGTTAAAGATGGGAGCAAATATTAAGCTTGTTGACCCGACATCTATTGAAGTTGCTTGTAAAAATAGATTAAATTCAATTAATTTTGTAACGCAGCCGTATCCTGGTTTCCCAACGGATTTACAATCAATGGCAATGACGCTTTTGACCACGGCAAATGGTGTGGGTATTATTACAGAAAGTCTTTATGAAAATAGATTTATGCAAGTTCCTGAACTTCGCAGAATGGGTGCAGATATTCATCAAGACAGAAATCATGCGATTATTAAAGGTGTGAAAAAACTTACTGGAGCTACTTTAACGGCGAGTGACTTGAGAGCAGGTGCTGCGTTAGTTGTTGCAGCTTTAATGGCAGAAGGAAATTCTGTTATTGGAAAACTACATCATATAGATAGAGGATACGAAAATTTCGAAAATAAGATAAGATTGTTAGGAGGCAAAATAGAGAGAAAAGAAGAAGTGATTTCTCCTATTGAGCTATCGGAGGAAATAAGAAATGAGTCCTACTTATAAGCGCTGGTATGATCATGACCCATTATTATTAGAAGTTATTGAGCTTTTAAGAAATTATCAAACAGAATTGAGAGCTCAGGCAGAAATTTTCTTGCAAAAAATCGAAGAAAAAGTATCAAAAGAGACAATTGATAAATTTTATGCAATGGTAAAACCTGTAAATGCTAATAATCGTTGGTACGATAAAGATCCTGTAATATCCAGAACAGTTGAAATTTTGAGAATTGTACCACCAGAAGCACAAAAAATATGTGCACAGAATTTTATCAAAACGTTAAAAGAAATGGGCATTGAATATGTAAGCCCTAATGCTCAACAATAATGATTGATTATTTATCAAGCGAAAAATTTTTAGAATATAGAGATTATGTTAAAAAATCCCGTTCATTTGCTGCAACGGGATTAACTTCTGTTTTGAGATTATTATTAATTAAAATTGCAAATGAGGCAAGTAAAAAAAAGATTTTACTTGTTACATCAACTGAGCAAAATGCTTTAAAATTTCAAAATGATTTAAAACGAATATTTGATTTAGAAGCAACAATATTACCGTTTCAAAATATTTCAATGTATGAAACGATATCGCCAAACCTATATGAATATGCAGAACAAATAAAAGTGTTAAGACAAAAGCCAAATATTGTTATTTGTCCTGTTAAAACACTTTTGGAAAAATTCCCTACGGCTGATTTTTTTGATGAAAATTCTTTTAAAATAAAAGTTGGTGACGAAGTTGATTTAAAGGCATTAAGTCAAAAACTTGTTGATTTGGGTTATAAGCGTTCTACAATGGTTAGTGATGTTGGAGAATTTAGTATTAGAGGGGACATTGCAGATATTTATTCTTTAGATGAAAATCCTGTTCGTATTGAATTTTGGGGTGATGAGGTTGTAGATGTTAGATATTTTAATAACGAATCACAAAAATCTATTGAAAAAATTAAAGAAACTGAAATTTTACCTATATATAAATTCATTTTAGATGAAAACAGTGCAAAATTAAATTCAGAAGATGAAGGTTATTTTGAAGGTATAGAGGTTTATCAAAATCACTATAATCCTAATATGATTGGGGTTTTGGATTACTTGAAAGATTATACTTTAATATTTGATGAAACTTCAGAAATTTATTCAAAATATGAATTTGTTGACGAAAATTTAACTAAACAGCTTGAAGAAAATTTAAAACTAGAATTATTGCAACCTTTAAAAGATAAAAACCATTTTGATTTCGGGGAATTTTTGCGCAAAACATCTTATTTTACCAAAATAGGGCTAAATAATTTCATTGATGGTGAAATGGATGATATAGTTGAATTTAATGCTCAGCCATTAAAGAATTTTGAAGCAAATCTTGATACAATAGCTGACTTTATAAAAGAGCATGAGGGCTATAAATTTATTGTAGCTACGGATTATCCAGAGAGAGTTAAAGAGATATTATCTGAACGTGAAATATTTAATATAACGTTTGTTGATAGTATTGCAAGTGCGGGAACTGTATTAGAAGATTGTAAAACAGTTATAATGACTGATAGAGAGCTCTTTAACAAACGTTCTAAAGAGATTACAACTTCACGCAGATCATATTACAAAGAAAAACCTGAATTTATAGAAAATATAAATGACATTCAAGAAGGTGAATATGTAGTTCATACGATTCATGGTGTTGGGATATATAGAGGCTTAACTCAACAGGAAGTAGATGGGCAATTAAAAGATTACCTCACAATTGAATATGCGGCAAAAGACAGACTTCATATTCCAGCCGAACAAATAAATTTACTTGTTCGTTATCGTGGTTCTGGATCTATAAAGCCAAAACTTTCTAGAATGGGTGGTAAAGATTGGGAAAATACTAAATCTCGAGTAAAAAAAGAAGTTGAAGCTGTTGCATATGATTTGTTAAGGCTTTATGCAAGACGCAAAATGCAACATGGCATACAATTTTTACCAGATACGACTTGGCAAATAGAAATGGAAGAAGCTTTTGAATTTGTTGAGACACCGGATCAAATGCGTGCAATTAATGAAGTTAAAGCTGATATGGAAAGTGATCAACCGATGGACAGGCTCATCTGTGGAGACGTCGGATTCGGTAAAACAGAAGTTGCTATGCGTGCAATTTTTAAAGCTGTTACTTCTGGAAAACAAGTTGCTGTTGTTGTTCCGACAACTATTCTTGCGCTACAACACTTTCAAACAATTGCAGAACGTTTCAAGCCTTTTGGTGTTCAAGTCGAATTGATGTCACGTTTTAGAAGCCAAAAAGAACAAAAACAAACAATTAAAAATCTTGCAACAGGTTCATGTGACGTTGTAATTGGGACACATAGGTTACTTCAAGACGGTATTGTTTTCAAAGATTTAGGGCTTCTTGTAATTGACGAAGAACACAGATTTGGTGTTCGTCATAAAGAAAAATTAAAACAACTTCGTGAAAATATTGATATTCTTACCATGTCAGCAACACCAATTCCAAGAACTCTATATATGTCTTTATCAGGCATAAAAGATATGTCTGTAATTAACACTCCACCTAAAAACAGATTACCGATTAAAACATTTGTTGGAGAGTGGAATGAAAACATGGTTAAAAATGCAATAATCCACGAGTTGGATAGAGAAGGTCAGGTTTTCTATCTTTATAATAGAGTAGAAACTATTGAAGAATTCAAATTCCACTTGCAAAAATTACTTCCTAATGCAAGAATTGCGGTCGGGCATGGGCAAATGGATGAAAAAAGATTGGAAGAAGTTATTGTTGATTTTTCTAACCACGAATATGATATTTTGTTAGCGACAACAATTATCGAAAATGGAATTGATATTCCTAATGCAAATACAATGATAATCCATGATGCTGATAGATTTGGTTTAGCTCAACTTTATCAATTAAGAGGTCGTGTAGGACGTTCACAAAGGCAAGCATATTGCTACTGTTTCTATCGAAAAAGCAAAGAAATTTCTAAAGACGCGATTCAGCGTCTCAAAGCAATAAAAGAATTTACGACTTTGGGAAGCGGTTATCAAATTGCGCTTCGTGATGTTGAAATTAGAGGTGTTGGAAACATTTTGGGGACAAAACAACATGGGCATATGATAAATGTTGGTTTTGATACATATTGCCAACTTTTGGAAGAAGCTGTTCAAGAGCTTCAAGGTCAATATACGTCGAAATCCACTCCTACAATTGTCGATATAAATACAACGGCATTTATTCCTGATGAGTGGGTAGGTTCAGCTGAGCAGAAAATGATAGAATACAAACGATTGGCGGATGTAAAATCCCTTATTGAATTAGATTATATTACAGACGAGTGGAAAGACAGGTTTGCAAAACCTCCAGAAAGTGTTGAAAACTTGATAAAATTAATTAAAATTCGTCTTGTAGCAACAGATGTCAATATTTCTTTAATCAGGGAAACTCCTGATAATATAAGAATTTATACACCTTTTGTTCAAGCTGAATGGAATATTTTGCAAAGAGCGTTACCAGGCAATATTTTAAAACGGATTAAATTTACAATTGCTCCAAAAGCTTGTCAAGAAGGTAATTCTATAATTTTGTTAAACAATTCATATATGAACTTTGATGAAGTATTTAACATTTTAACAGATTTGTTTTATTATATACATAAAGTCAGTCATGAATATTAGATAAGGAGAGGTATAAATGAGAAAATTAGTCGCAACACTGGCAGTATCTGCAGTATTGTTTTCTGGCTGTGGTTTAAAGCAAGAAGCTGTCATCAAAATTAATGACAAAGTTATTACTCAAGCACAATATGATAAATTATTTGATAAACAAGCCGATAATTCTGTTTTTTCAAGAATGGGCGTTGATATTAAAGAAAATCCAAACGGATTTATGTATTTAATGATTCAAGAAAGAGTTATCAATGAATTAATCGTTAAAACTCTTTTAGAAGAAGAACTTGCAAAACGTGAAATAAAAGTTGTAAAAGCAGATGTTGATAATGCAGTAAAAGAAATTATTGATAAAGTAGGTTCAAAAGAACAATTAAACTTAATTCTAAAAAACAATGGTATTTCATCTGCACAATTCAGAAAAGATTTGACAGAAGAAGTAAAAATGAAAAAATTAGCTGAACAATTAGGAAGCAGTGATGTATCTGATTCAGAAGCTCAAAAATTCTATAAAGAAAATGTTGACAAATTCAAATATCCAGCAAAAGTTAGAGCTTCTCACATCCTAGTTTCTGCTGTTCCAGAAGAAATCGAAGAAATCATTACTTCTGATCAAGAAAATGAAAAGTTAACACCAGCTCAAGTAAAAGCAAAAGTTGACGAAGAAATGAAAGCTAGAAAAGCTAAAGCTGACAAATTACTTGTACAAGCAAAAAATAATGTAAATGAATTTGCAAAACTAGCAAAAGAAAATTCTGATGATGTAACTTCTGCTGTTAAAGGCGGCGATTTAGGTTTCTTTGCAAAAGAAGAAATGGTTCCAGAATTCTCAAAAGCAGCATTTTCACAAAGACCAAATTCGGTTTCACCAGTTGTTAAATCAAAATTCGGTTATCATATCATTTTGGTAACAGATAGAATGGAAGCTGGTCAAGAACCGTTTGAAAAAGCAAAAGCTGATATCAAAAATTACTTAGCAAATCAAAAACAATTAAAACTTCTTGATGATTTGACTGAATCATTAAAGAAAAATGCTAAAATTGAGTATGTAAAAGCTGAATATAGTCCAAAAGCTATCCAAGATAAAGTTCAAAACCAAGTAAAACAGCAAATGGACGCAGTTCAAAAAATAAAAACAGAAAACAAGAAATAATTCAGTTCATTATAAAAAAAGACCACTTTAAAAAGTGGTCTTTTTTAGTTGTGAGTCGAAAGAATATAGAAAAGAGGAGGGCATTCACCCTCCTGTTGTTAATGTTTATTTTTCAATGTTAAAGAATTACTCTACACAAACCGCAAAATAATTCCCGTAGTTGCGAGATGCAAGGTCGTCAAAATTTGTAAAATTAGAAGAAAAGAGTCTGCCATACGCAGTGACTTCTGGGTCCATAGAAGCTAATTCTCCTGACCAAACCTCAAAATCAGAAGACGAGAATCCTAATAGAGAAGATTTTGTTGTGTCTAAAGAGAAGTTTTCTATCATCATTCCATCTACACTTTCCTCTGCTCCAATTCCGCTTGTATTATATACATAATTTGCGATCTTTGCCAATTGTGCCAAACTTGCCATTTTGCTTGTTCCACCGCATATTTTAGCAGCACCAGCCCAATAATCTTCAGTTCCGTAGTCAGGGTTCATACATTTACTTATTCCATAATCAGACATGAATTTTTGATCTTCTGGATCAGTAGATGTACCATCAATTTGGCAAGTATTCCATACGTGTGGTGTAGGCACTTGAGGTTGCATAGTAATACACACCCCATCAACCTCAGCAAAACAACCACTACCTAATTTTGCAATATTTATACCTCTTAAATCTTTAGAAGATTTATTAGGCGATTTAAACCCATTAGTATCATAAAGAATAGCAAGAGCAGTAGTACCTAAAGAAACAGAACCTTTTTT
>JAZRUK010000006.1:0-47746 GCA_045652525.1 Candidatus Gastranaerophilaceae bacterium
AAAAGATTCAACAGGTCGTTACATTTCAATTAGTATACCTAACAATGGCAATTTTGTGACTTACGCATTAACAACTTCAACTATTACAGATCAAGATGCGTATGACGATGCTATGAACCAATATGAATACGAAAAATATCAATACGATCAATCAATTCAAGACATAAACGCTAAAATTGAAATCATTCAAGCTCAAGACAAAAACCTTGAATTAAGATTAAAACAATTAGATACAGAACAAGACGCTGTTTCAAACGAAATGGATGCAGTTCAAAAAGTTATCGAAAAGAATACTGAAAGCTCATTCAAAACTTTCGGCTAATTCTAAACAAATTTTCCTTTCCCTTTTTCCTTTTTCCTATTGATTTTCCAACGACTTTTGCAAAAGAGTCGTTTTCTTTTGCGGATTTTGGCAAGTGCGCCGCGTGAGCAAAGCGAACCCAGCACGTCCAGACGAGCAAAACCACGCTTTTGCGAGTCGCCAACAATCCAAGACAGCCCGAGCAGAGGCATGAGCATAGCGAAAGACGAGCAAGAATCAACGGAAACGTTGAGAGCTTGGGTGTCGGCAGTAAACGTGTCTTCGTGTTTTGCTTTGCAAAAGCACTACGCACTGTGCCGACAATCCGCTTTTCGTTGTGATTGCGAGCGTTGCCGTTTAATGCGAGAGCATAACGGATTTTGGCAAGTGCGCCGTGTGAGCAAAGCGAACCCAGCACGTCCAGACGAGCAAAACCACGCTTTTGCGAGTCGCCAACAATCCAAGACAACCCGAGCAGAGGCATGAGCTTTTTTTGTAAATATATTGACATAATTGTTTCTAAATGTTAAAATGAGAATTATTCTCAGTTTACAAATAATAAATTCTATGCTAATATATATTTGTAAAAGAAAGGTGGTAAACATGAAATTTGTATGTACAGTATGCGGTTGGTCAACAGAAGCAGAAACAGCTCCAGAAAGATGCCCACTATGTGGTGCTACAACATTCACAGCTGTAGGTGGCGGAGAAAAAACATATGCTTGTGAACATAAAATCGGTGATGGTATAGTAGAAGATCAAGAAATTATGGAAGGTTTAAGAGCTAACTTTATGGGCGAATGCACAGAAGTTGGTATGTACCTTGCAATGTCAAGAGTAGCAGAACGTGAAGGATATCCTGAAGTTGCAGAAGCATTCAAAAGATATGCATTCGAAGAAGCAGAACACGCAGCAAAATTCGCAGAATTGCTAGGTGAAGTTGTTACAGATTCAACTAAAAAGAACTTAGAACTTCGTGCAGATGCTGAACATGGCGCTTGCGACGGCAAATTAAAAATTGCAGTAAAAGCAAAACAATTAGGCTATGATGCAATTCACGATACAGTTCACGAAATGGCTAAAGATGAAGCTCGTCACGGTAGAGGTTTTGACGGCTTATTAAAAAGATATTTTTCGTAACCAATCTACATTATAGTAAAGCCTGAGTCATTAAGACTCAGGCATTTTGATGTTTATGATTAAGACTTGTACTAAATTCTATTGTGCCATACACCGCCACGACGATCAACAAAAGCATCATAGCATGACCAAATTCTGAAAATACCTGTCAAACCTAAAACTGCGTGGGTTACGTTTTTTTCAACAGGATTGTCTAACATTAATTGACCTAGCCCTGGCCAAATTAATAACGAAACAACAGCAGCACCAACACTTTTGCCTGAAACTTCACCTGGTCTGCCTTCAGTACCAGCCGCAAACGCAGGGACAAATGAAGTTGCCATTGTCATTAAAATTGCTAATGATAAAATCTTTTTCATGTGAATTCCCCTTTCTTTTAAACGTTTACTAACTCTCTAACTTCTTTACGTTTAATTTTTCTTGTTGTTGTTTTTGGTAAAGGATCTTTTTTAATTACAATGTTAGTTGGACGTTTATACAATGTTAATTGAGTTGAAAGCAATTTAACGTCGTCTCTGATAAGTTTTTCAATCGTTGCTTCATCGTATTTGCTATATAGATTTTCTTTAGGAACAATTACTGCAACAATTTCTTCTGTACCATCTTTGGAACCAAATGTTCTTGACATACCTAATACACAAACTTCTGCGATATATTCACTTTTTTCAATTACAGATTCAACTTCTTCAGGGAATACTTTTTTGCCACCAGAAAGAACAATCATATTTTTAATTCTTCCAGTAATATAAATATGTCCATCGTGAGAAATATGTGCAATATCACCTGTATGTAACCAACCGTCCTCGTCAATAACTTCTGCAGTAAGTTCTGGTTGATTGTGATAACCTTTCATAACTGAAGGACCACGCAACCATAATTCACCTGTTTCAGGATCAATACGAGTTTCAAAGCTTTTCAATGGTTGACCAACAGATGCCATATCTCCACGTTTGTTAGTATTTACAGATACAACAGGGCTTGTTTCTGACAAACCATATCCTTGATAAACTTTAATACCAATACGTTCAAAGAAATTACCAACTGCAACATCCAATGGCGCACCACCTGAGATGCAACCCATAAAATGGCCACCAAACTTATCGTGAATTTTTTTGAACATCATCTTTTTAATTTGATATGATGGGATAAATCTAGCCAAAGCATACATTACTTTAAAACCGATTTGTACCGCTTTTGGTGCATTACCCAATTCAGTTTCGATTGCTGTTTTCAAAAGTTTCAAGAACGCAGGTACAACAATCATAAATGCGACTTTTTTCTCAACCATAATACCCAAAATATCTTTAGGTTTTAGACTTTGAGTATAATAAATAGAGAAACCAAAGTTCAAGAATGTTGAGAAACCAACTGTCATTTCAAACAAATGGTTCATCGGCAAGATTGATAATACAGTAACTTTCTTATCACCTAAAATTGCGTCTAATGGATCTCTCAAAGCTGTCAATTGTGCAAAAATATTCATGTATGATATTTCAACACCCTTTGGTGCACCAGTTGTACCAGATGTATAGATAATCAACGCAGTTGATTTTGAACTTCTGTGACGCCATTTTGTTTCATAAATGTTTGGTAATTCATAAATACTTGTTAATCCAAGATTGTATGAAGGTTCATCAATAACAAAAATATTTTTAATTGATGGAATTGCTTTTTGCAATTCTAAAGCCATTTGAACATAAGAATGAGAAACTAACATTACAGTAGGTTCACAGTCTGATAAAATTGAAGTGAGTTCAAAC
This sequence comes from Candidatus Gastranaerophilaceae bacterium, assembly GCA_045652525.1. Lineage (GTDB taxonomy): Bacteria > Cyanobacteriota > Vampirovibrionia > Gastranaerophilales > Gastranaerophilaceae > SIG32. Next base: position 3,202 of record JAZRUK010000006.1, read on the forward strand.
TTTGTTAATTTAATATCCAAAGGAACAACTGTCATACCTGCCATAATTGATGCAAAAACACAAGCACCATATTCAGGTTTTGATTCAGAAAGAATCGCACATCTTTCGCCTTTTTTGACTTGAACTTCATTAATCAAGTGGTTACCTAATTTTCTTGAAAGCAAGCCTAAACCTTTATATGAAAACTCTTTCCATCCCATTTGAGTTCTAATACCTAATGCAATTCTATCACCATACTCGTTGGTTTTTTCTTCAAGAATAGAAAGCATATTGTACTTCATTGGTCCCATAATCACACCCCTATAATTCCAAAATAATAAACTCTTATCTTTATGTATATTTAGCATATTATTTATAGGCACAAAAGTCAAGTTATTACAGTATTTTTGTATTATAATTGTTAATATATTGAAAGGGAATTATGAAAAAAGTTTATATTGAAACAATGGGATGCCAAATGAACAAATCCGACACAGAAAGAATGCTCGGAATGCTTTCACACTTTGGCTATGAAGAAACAGAAGATCCAAAAGATGCAGATTTATTGATGGTAAATACATGCTCTATCAGACAGCTTAGTGAAGATAAGTCTTTTAGTCTTATCGGAACATGGGGCAGATGGAAAAAAGAATCAAAACCAGATTTAAAAATAGGTTTTTGTGGCTGTGTCGCTCAACAAAAAGCAGAACAAATTTTCAAACGTGCGCACTATGTTGATTTTGTTTTAGGAACACATAATATTTATAAACTTCCTGAAATCATAAAAGCCGTTGAGAACGGTGAAAAAATTTGTGAATGCACAGAAACTCACAAAACAGAAGATACAAGAGGCTTTGGAATCAAACGTGCAAAATCTGTTAACGCTTGGGTAAACATCACAGAAGGCTGTAATAATTTCTGCACATACTGTATCGTACCTTACACAAGAGGTCGTGAACGTTCTAGATTGCCTGAAGTTATTATTCAAGAAGCTAAGGATGCCTTAGCTCAAGGACACAAAGAAATTACTTTGTTAGGTCAAAATGTTGATAGTTACGGAAAAGATTTCACCGATAAAAATTACAGACTGGCGGATTTATTGCGTGATTTGAATGCGCTGGAAGGCGAATTTAGAATCCGTTTTGTAACTTCATACCCGACAGATATAACAGACGAATTAATTGAAACAGTTGTTGAGTTAGATAAAGTTTGTGAATATTTCCATATTCCTATGCAATCAGGTTCAAGTGAAGTTTTGAAAAAAATGAACAGAAGATACGACAGAGAAACTTACGCAAAAATCGTCGAAAAAGTTCGTAAAATGGTTCCTGATGTAACAATTACGAGCGATTTTATCGCAGGTTTCCCAGGTGAAACAGAAGAACAATTTGTTGAAACTCTGACAGCAATTGACGAATTTGAATTAGATTACTCAAACGTTGCGGCATATTCACCTCGTGAAAAAACCGTTGCAGCAAAATGGGTTGATAAATACATCCCTGAAGAAATTAAAGAAGAAAGATTTCAAAGATTAAACGACAAAGTAAAAGAAAACTGTTTGAAATCTAACTTGAAATATGTTGATCGTGAAATGGAAGTTTTAGTTGAATCTTTCTACGAACGCCGTGGCGTTATGATTAACACAGGAAAAACCAGAAATAACAAAACTGTTCACATACCGTGCGATAAAAACCTTATCGGCAAATTTGTTAATGTAAAAATTTCTGGAGCAAAAACTTGGTACTTGAAAGGTGAATTAATTTAAAAATTAATTATATAACAAAAAAGCTCCCAAATGGGAGCTTTTTTTATGTGTTATATTTCTTACACTTCTTTGAAAACCAAAGTTGCGTTGTGACCGCCAAAACCAAATGAGTTTGAAAGCGCTGCGCGAACTTTCTTATCTCTTGCTTTATGTGGAACATAATCTAAGTTTGCAACGTGTTCATCTTGGTTATCCAAGTTTATTGTAGGAGCAACTTTGCCATCAGTAATTGTTTTAACGCAAACAATACTTTCAACAGCACCTGTAGCACCTAACATATGACCGTGCATAGATTTTGTTGAACTTACTGCCAAGTTAGGATTTTGTTCTTTGTCACCAAACAATTTTGCAATAGCTTGAGATTCAGCAATATCACCTAAACCTGTACTTGTTCCGTGTGGGTTAATATAATCAATATCTTCTGGTTTTAAACCTGCATCAGCAAGTGCTAATTCCATGGCTTTTAAAGCACCTTTACCTTCTGGATCTGGAGCTACCATGTCATAAGCATCTGCAGTTTGACCATAACCAACAACTTCTGCATAAATCTTAGCACCACGCGCTTTTGCATGTTCATATTCTTCAAGAACAAGAACACCAGCACCTTCACCCATTACAAATCCATCTCTGTCTTTGTCATAAGGTCTTGATGCTTTTGTTGGTTCATCATTTCTCTTAGAAAGAGTTCTTGCTGCTGTAAATGCACCTATACCTAAATTTGTGATTGTAGCTTCACAACCACCAGCTATCATAACGTCAGCTTCGTTATATTGGATAGCTCTGAATGCATCACCTACTGAATGTGAACCTGTTGCACAAGCAGAAACAACAACTTTGTTTATACCTTTGTAACCGTGCTTCATTGAAATACGACCTGCAGCCATGTCAACAATTAACATAGGTACTGTAAATGGTGAACATTTTGTAGGCCCTTTTTCAATCATTGCAAGGTGTGATCTTTCAAATGTATGGAAACCACCTGCCGCAGAACTTACAATAACACCAACTCTGTATGGATCAAATTCAGTTTCATCAATACCAGAATCAGCGATAGCTTCGTCTGCTGCTACCATTGCAAATTGTGTGTATCTATCCATTCTATTTGCTTCTTTAGAAGTCATATAGTTTTCAGGATTAAAATCTTCGTTTTTAATTTCTGCAGCTATTTTTACAGCATGCAACTCAGTGTCCATATTCTCAATTAGAGAAACGCCACTTTTACCATTTAATAGAGAGCTCCAAAATTTATCAACACCTATACCTACAGGAGTTACGGCTCCCAAACCTGTAATTACTACTCTTCTTTTTGTCATCTTTTATCCCTTTTCAATAAATATGCGAGAATGAGAGAATATTTCTCACTCTCGCAAACTTTTTCAATGAATAAAATTAATTATTCAATTATGAGTGTGATTCAATGTAATTTACAGCGTCTTGAACTGTTTGAATTTTTTCAGCTTCTTCATCAGGAATTTCGCAACCGAATTCTTCTTCGAAAGCCATTACTAATTCAACTGTATCTAAAGAATCAGCACCCAAATCAGCTGTGAAGCTAGCTTCTGGAGTTACTAATGCTTCATCAACGCTTAATTGATCTACTACAACTTTTCTTACTTTTTCTAATGTACTCATTTCTTCTTCCTCTTTAATTTAGTGTATCACTACTTTTTCATTTAATATTATACTAAGCATAAGATTTTTTTGCAACAAATTTACAAACCTGAGCTTGTTTTGTTAAAAATCTTTACTAAATCATTAAACCACCAGCAACTTCAATTGCTTGACCTGTTACATATTCAGTATCCAAAGCTAAGAATTTAACAACTTTAGCGATGTCTTCTACAGTACCCAATCTCTTCATTGGAATAGCTTTCAAGTATTCATCAATATTAGGCAATTCAGCTGTCATAGCAGTTTGAATGAAACCAGGACATACTGCGTTAACTCTGATGTTTCTTGAACCAAATTCTTTTGCAAGAGTTTGAGTGAAACCAATCATACCAGCTTTTGAAGCTGAATAGTTAGCTTGACCAGCATTACCGTGACGACCAACAATACTTGACATATTGATGATAGAACCTTGACGTGCTTTTGACATGTGTTTAATAACAGCATTTGTTACACAGAAAGCAGATGTCAAGTTAACTTTGATAACACTTTCCCATTGATTCATATCCATTCTTAAGAATAGACCGTCTCTTGTAATACCAGCATTGTTTAATAAGATATCAATTTTGCCGTGTTCAGCAACCATTTTATCTACATTTTCTTTAACTGCATCATAGTTAGAAACGTCAAAGCTGTAGAAATAAGCATTTACGCCACAAGCTTTGATTTCATCAAGAGCAGGTTGAGCTTTTTCTGCGTCACAAATATCATTGATAATGATATCACAACCAGCTTTAGCTAACTCAAGAGCGCAACCTAAACCGATACCTCTTGAACCACCTGTAATTAAAGCAATTTTTCTTTCTGTCATTTTTATTTTCTCCTTATTTTATACACCTGCTAATAATTCATTAATAGCAGATACTGTAGCTTCCAAAGAAGCTTTGTCATAAACGTTATAAACAGTTGCCTCAGGCGCAATTTTTTTATTTAAACCAGCAAGAACTTTACCTGGGCCGATTTCAATAAATATTTCAACACCTTCTGACACCATTTTTTCAATAGTCTGTGTCCAGTAAACTGATGAATAAATTTGTTTTGGCATTTTAGCTCTAAATTCAGAGCTTTCTGTAGTTGATTGAGCATCAACATTTGTAATAACTGGAATTGAAGCATTATTCAATTCGAAATCAGAAATAAATGATGCAAATTCACTACCTGCACCTTCCATAAATTTAGAATGGAATGCACCAGAAACTGCCAGTGGAACAACTCTTCTTACACCATTTGCCAATAAATATTCTGAAGTTGCACTAACTGCTTTTTCATCACCTGTAATAACAACTTGAGCAGGTGAGTTGTAGTTTGCAACATCAACATAACCAACTTTTGAACCTTCATCCAATGCTGCTTTTAGCTGCTCCTCTGTAGCATTCAGAACTGCCGCCATTGAGCCACCTTTTGTTGAGCCCATCAAATCAGCTCTTTTTTGAATAGCTTTTAAAGTGTTTTCCAATGACATAACACCAGCTGCATACATTGCACAATATTCACCCAAAGAATGTCCAGCAACATAATCTGCATTAATATCTAATTGAGATTTTAATGCTTCCATTGCAGCAATTGACATTGTTACAATAGCAGGTTGTGTATTAACAGTTTGTTTTAAATCTTCTTCCGGACCTTCAAAACATATTGTTGATATACTTTTGTTTAAAGTTGAATCTGCAGTTTCAAAAACGGATTTAGCTGATTCAAAATTCTCATACAAATCTTTTCCCATGCCAACAGCTTGAGAGCCTTGTCCTGGAAATAGAAACGCTATTTTTTTGCTCATAATTTTCTCCATTAATCCTAGCAAATGCCATCACGAAGTCTTACGATTGCAGCGCCCCATGTCATACCTGCGCCAAAACCGCAAAGAATCGCTGTTTTGTCTTTGCCTAATTTAACAGTACCTTTTTCAACACCTTCAGCCAACGCAATTGGAACTGATGCTGCTGATGTATTACCATAGTATTTAATATTTGTAATTACTTTTTCATCTGAATACTCAAGCCTTTCTTGAACAGCTTGAATAATTCTTAAGTTAGCTTGGTGAGGAATCAAATAATCCACATCTTCTGCTTTTAAACCTGCTTTTGCGATAATTTCTTCAATATATTCAGGTAAGATTCTTACAACAAACTTGTAAACTTCTTTACCATTCATATGAACAAATCCATCACGTTCTTTGCACGGTTCAACTAATGGACAGTTTTGACCAACATTGTCTTTATAAATAAGTTCACCAATTGAACCTTTTGCTTTAATATCGATTGACAAGATATCGTCCAAACCATCTTCAGAAGCAGTAAGCACCATTGCACCAGCACCATCACCAAATAGAATAGATGTGCTTCTATCAGACCAATCCATATATCTTGAGTTGTTATCAGTTGCAACAATCAAAACATTTTTATAAATACCAGAATTGATAAAACCTTTTGCAACTTGCATTGCATAAATCAAACCAGAGCAAGCTGCAGTTAAATCAAATGCTGGAATATCAGTTTCAATACCTAATCTTGATTGAATATGACAAGCAATTGCTGGATACAATTGAGGTGGAGCTGATGATGCAGCGATAATCAAATCTAACTCTTCTGCTTTAATGCCAGATTTTGCAATAGCTTTTTTAGCTGCTTCAAAACCTAAATCGATGGCATCCTCTTCGCCTGATACAAGACGTCTTTCTTTAATACCAGTACGTGAATAAATCCACTCATCAGAAGTATCATAAATTTTTGTCAAATCCTCATTTGTAACAACAGTTTCTGGTAAACTGTAAGCCACACCTGCGATTTTTACGGGGATATAATTGTCTATCATATTTTTATTCCTCATGAAATTTTGCAATTTTTTCGTTAACACCGGTTTCAACAGCTTCTTTTGCAACTCTCACGGCATTTTTAATAGCATAAGCTTTACTTCTACCGTGAGAAATTACTGTAATACCTTTTACACCTAAAAGAAGTGCGCCACCAAATTCTTCATAATTGATTTTGCCATAAACTTTTTTCATAAAAGGTTTAGCCATTAATCCGATAATTTTGCCCATTAAATCAGACTTAAATGATTCTTTAATAATTCTGAACAACATTTGAGCAGTACCTTCAGTAACTTTTAGTGTAACGTTTCCAACAAAACCATCACAAACTACAACGTCACATACACTCAAGAAAATTTCTTTACCTTCAATGTTTCCAACGAAATTAATTTTACCTTGGTTTTCTTCTAACATCTTGTAAGTAGCTTGGGCAAGCTCATTACCTTTACCTGCTTCTTCACCGATATTCAAAACACCAACACGTGGATTTTCAATACCTAAAATATTTTTAGAGAATGTTGATCCCATAATAGCAAATTGGTACAACATTTCAGCAGTACAATTACTGTTTGCGCCAGCATCTATAACAACAATAGGTCTTTTAATTGTAGGAAGTGTAACAGCAATTGCAGGTCTATCGATACCAGGAATTCTGCCTAAGCCAAATAAACTTGCAGCCATTGCCGCACCTGTAGAACCTGCAGCAACCACTGCATCAGAACTGCCTGTTGCAACTGCATCAACTGCTAATACGATTGAAGATTTCTTCTTTTTACGAATAGCTTGACCAGGGGCTTCACCCATTTCAATAACTTCTGATGAGTGAGTAATTTTAATATCAAGTTTTGAAGTGTCTATTTTGATACGTCTTGGTTTTCCGCCTTTACCGCAATCAGAATAAAAACCTTCGCTAGAAATGCGATCTAACTCTTGTTCGATACGATCTTGTTTACCAACCAATTCAAGAGCAACGCCATACTCGTAAGCTCCCCATACTGCACCGGCTACTACTTCGTGTGGAGCGTGATCGCCACCCATTGCATCTATTGCTATTCTTGTCATCTTCCCTCTCCTACAAATCCCTAACACAATTTAAAAAAGGTGGTTGAAGGTCTTTCAACCACCTAAATTAATTATTCTTCTGTAGTTGTTTCTTCTTTAGCTTCTTCAACAGCTTCAGTTGCTTCAACAACTTCAACTACTTCTTCAACTTTAGCTTCTACAACTTCTTCTGCTTTTTTAGTTGCTTTTTTAGGAGCAGCTTTTTTTGCAGCTTTTTTTGTTTCAACTGCTGTTTCTACATAATCAGGTGATTTGATGCTTACTGCTTTACCTTTGTAGTAACCGCATGCTGTACATACTGTGTGAGTTAATTGTGTTTCACCGCATTTAGGGCATTTTGTTGTAGCTGGTTTTGTTGCTTTCCAGTTACTTCTTCTATGTCCTTGAGCGGAATGTCCTGTTCTTTTCTTTGGTACTGCCATTTTCTTTTCCTTTATGTTTTTTTACTACTTATATTTCAATCTATTTTGATGTTTTTGAAAACATCCATTCTTGGATCGGGCATATTTTCTTCAGAGAGAAATTTACCCCCTCCTTTACAATTTATACCACAAACTTTTTTATTTGGTAAATTTAATATTACAGATTGATACAATAAGTCATAAATATCAATCTCATCTTCACCGTTCAAATCTGTTACAAATTGTCCATCTTTAATTTCAATTTCTTGACCTGATTCCTCAGAACCCTCAATTAGTGCGTGTTTTGCATATAGCTCATCAATTTCAAAATCGAGTTCGTGTTCAAATTCTTCCAAACACAAATCGCATTCAAGCTTTACAATTCCCTTAACATTTCCTGTAACTTCTACAAAATCACCCAGCGATCTAAAAGTTAAATCAGCAGAAATCGGAGTGACTAAATTTAGCCCCTCAATATTTTCTTCAAATGTACAGGAAAGTGTTTTATTTTGTGCGCTTTCCAAGTCTTCGATTGAAACTACTTTGTGCATGTCAACCTTTCTCTAAATTATCCTATACGCTCGCGTTTAACGGGTCTGCAACGTCGCCGCCTTCGCGTCGCCGTTTCGCCCTCAGCTCGCTATACGTACTGTTCCTCTTGCATAGCAAGCGCTGCTATTTGATTAGATACAAAGCAAACTTTTTTCAAAGGACCTGCTGTTTCTTTTTCAATAAAAGTTGCTGTTGCTGATTTCATTGCTTGAGTTAATTCTGCATATAATTCTTGTGGATTTTCAACATACAAAACTAACGGAGCTGTTGAACCTTTAATAAAAACTAAAACAGAAGTTCTTGTTTTGATATTTTGTGGGTTAAATTGTTGTGCCATAACTCTTTTCTCCTTTTTTTTAAATTATACGAAAAAAATGCGATTTTAGCAACTTTATAAAAAAAGAGGCTCTCAGAAGAGAGCCTCTTTAAGTCCTTTGTTCAATTATACTGCAACTTTCATAGTATTAGCAATAATTTCATTAAAGCTTTCAGCAGTAAGTGAAGCACCACCAATCAAAGCACCATCAATATCAGATTGTGACATTTGTTCTTCGATTGTAGAAGGTTTTACAGAACCACCGTAAAGAATTCTGATTGCATCACCTGCAGCTTCTGAAGAAACTTGTTTAACAACGTTTCTGATCATAGCGATAACTCTGTTTGCTTCAATAGAATCACAAGTTTTACCAGTACCAATAGCCCAGATTGGTTCATATGCGATAACTGATTTTGCAACTTCTTCTTCTGTTAAACCGTCTAATGCTGCTCTAATTTGAGTTGCGATATGTTCATCAGTAACACCTGCTTCTCTTTGTTCAAGAGTTTCACCGCAACAAATAATAGGAATCAAACCACCAGCAAGGATAGCTTTTGCTTTTTTGTTAATCATTTCATCAGATTCTGAGAAGTATTGTCTTCTTTCAGAGTGACCGATGATAATGTATGAACAACCAGCGTCTTTAGCCATTTCTACAGAGATTTCACCTGTGTAAGCACCAGATGATTCCCAGTGGCAGTTTTGAGCAGCAACATTGATTTTGTTTTCGCCACAACCGCAATCACATTGAACACAACCTACTGCGCTTAAAGATGTGAAAGTTGGAGCAATAACAACTGTTGGAAGTTGAGCTGCTGTATAATCTTTTACAAATGATTTGATACCTTCGTAAAGAGCAGTTGCATCTGCACGAAGTAAATTCATTTTCCAGTTTCCTGCAATAATTGGTTTTCTTGACATAATAATTCTCTCCTTTTGTTTGTGTCAGTACAACCAAATTATAGTTTAAACAAAAAAAATAAGCAATTTATAATAAAAGCACAAGCAAAAGATTTTTAAGCATTATATAGGTATTCAGCCCCTCACCCAAATTGCTAAATTCACTTTGTTCATTAAGCAATTTTTCCCTCTCCCTCAAGGGGCGAGGGATTTTAATCAACGTGACTTGTTACACCAATTGACATGTTGCTGTCAATTTCAATTACATGGCGAATAATTGTGTGAGCCATTAACAGCATATACGGATTGATTTCTGTTGTTTGTGACATGTTAATTTTTGCTTTTGCAACTGCTTCTTCTGATTTTGCTTCTTTATCAGAGAATGTTACAACTGAATTCATTGAGTAATTTTTTTCTTCGTTACCTATTCTAAGCATCAATTCTTCTTGAGGAAATTCTTTTGAGCATTCAATAGACACGTGGACTGAATTTGATGTTTCTAAAATTAATGTGGCAACAACAACACCATAATTTACTGTCGAAATAGTAATCGTTAGAATACTATCACTTTCTTCTCCTTTTTCTGAAGTTTCAATATCTAAGTCAAATCCAACACCTTCCTCTAAAGGTAACCAAGGTAAATATAAAAGCATCAAGACTTTTAAAGTTTGAGCAGGTTCGTTTTGAGCGGCAGTTGCAACAGAAGCATTCACCAGTTTTGCCATTTCTTTTATTTGAGTTAAATCTTGAATGCCTTGTTTTGAAGCTTGTGTCATAGATGTAATTAATTTGGTCAAGGCTTCTTTGCCATTTGTTTGAATAAGCTGAGAAATTTCACCTAAATTAATCATGCCACTTGCAGAAAGCGGAAGATTTTTTATAGATGCTTGAAATTGAGTTGCCATTTGTGTTTGCAAAGCAGCTTGGACTTGATTTGGTGTTGCAAGACCTTGCAACTGCGCCAAGATTTGTGCTTGCTGTTGCGAAAGCGCATTTTTCTGAGCGGCAACTTGATTAGGATACATTTTATTAAACTGAGCCTGTGTAATTCCTTTTTGGATAATAAAAACAAGCTCATTCATATTTTTTGGCAACTGCATAACTTCTCTGGCATAATTTGCTCTATCAATACTCTGCAAAGTATTCATCTGAAGATTTGCAGATGATTGTGTGTTTTGTGCAAGCAAATTCTGCTGAATATTTTGCGATAAATTTTGAGTAGTATTAGAAATCTGACTTTGCGCTTGATTTTGGATAAAGCCGCTGCCAGTGGCTTTACCTTGCATATTTTGCTGATTGATAAGCGGTTGCTTATATATCAAGCGGTTAATCATACGTCCTAAATCAAAGTTATTCATATGCTTATTTTAAATGATTTTTTGCTAAAAGTCTAGGGTAACATCTCATGAAAAAGCCCCTTTCGGGGCTTTTTTAGATGACTTATTCTTTAACAATATTATACTGTTGTAAAGTCAAAGTCTTGGAATAATGTCATAGCTTTCAATTGTGCTACGATAGCATCATCTAATGGCAAGTCTTTTGCTGTACCTAGTCTTTCTATGCGGTCAGCAGAGTCAACTTTTACACCGTATCCATTAAAGTTGATTTTTTGTCCAGAGCCTGAATATACTGTAACATCTGTGACTACGCGAGTTTCATCGCATTGTACAACAACTTTTTGTCCGCCTTTTAGTTCAATCGTTGTTACAATTTCACCGTCTGCATTTTTAACTTTAGTTGGTTGTTTTGGTTGAGTAGTTTCTGTACCATCAGCATTAGTTACGGTTTCTTCTGCAAGACCTATTGTTTCAAGAGTATTAATAATATTAACGGCACCATCTACGGCTGCTTCGTTATCAGCATAGAGTTTATTAGCTTTCGTTGCTCTATCTAGCATATTCTGCATATTTGAGATTGTGTTAGCATTGGTATTTAAATTACCTCTGCCTTCAGTGATTGTATATCCTGATGTATCAACACTTTGCGCTTCAAGTTGACCTTTTAAGTCCTCAAATTTAGTTGTTTGTTCTGAGAAAACTTCAGCAGGGTCAATGTTTTTAGGTTCGAGTGGAACACCAAGTGCTTTTACTTTGTCAATAATAGCATCGAATCCTGTATAACCTGCATCATAGACCTTACCTGTGTAGTCAAAATGTGTCTCATCGGTATAGTCGATACCTGCTTTTGTATATTTTGTAACATCATGCTCAATCGATGTTATGTTACCAGATTCGTCGAAGTAAACATCAACATATTTATTATCTTTTAACGTAATTGTTTGAATTAAACCATCAGCTGAGTATGTTGGATTAGGGTTTTCTTCAGTTGAAGCAACAACATTGTCTTTTATAACATCTGACAACTCTTCTGCCAATCTCACTTTATAAGAGTCTTCTGTTCCATCATCAAATAGTGTATCATTAGCTTTGGCACGTTCCAAACGTTGATTTGCCACATTAAGAGCTATCGCATTACCATTCACTGTGCCTTGAGCAATTGGTTGTTCGCCAGTTGGAACATGCATTTTTTCAAGTTCACCATTCACTTTACCAATTTCAGTTGCTAAAGATTCTGCCGTTGCACCTGCTGGTACTGTAATGCCTTTTTGTTCTATATATTTACCTTGTAATGCTTCAATTTGTTGGGCCGGTGTTTTCTTATCAAGATCAGTAATTTCTGCAACAGCTTCTTCGCCAACTTGTGCTTTCAATTGTTCAACCATTTCGGCATCTCTGACACCCGCTTGTTCAAACCAAGGTACTGCATCAACTTTTGCAGGATCTACTGTGCCACCAACAGCTTCAACACCTGATTTATGTCTAGCCGCTTCTGCTTGGTGCAATTTTGACTGAGTATCTAAGAAAGTCTTAACCTTTTTGTCATGAGCTGCTTTATCGTCAATAACTTCTCTCAATGTTACTTTGTTATCGTCGCCAACAACAGCCTCAAATGTTCTGACTTTTGCTCTATCATGGTATTTGCCATCTTCACCCAAGAATAAATCTTGCCATATTTCACGCTTTTGCCCTTCTGCAGGTGCTTTAATACCGTAGTTTGTACCTAAGCTATATGCAATATGTGTCGGCAAGCCTGTTGTTTCATCCGTTTTTGAATCTTTATAAAGGTGGATTCTTGTTTTTACGCCGCCTTCTTTTTTAACATGTAAACGCGCACCTGAGTCACCTTCATCAAGTGTAACATCCGCAATTTTGTTTTTACCTTCTGGTGGTGTAAATGCGGCTTTGTTTTTGTTGATTGTTGTTTGTTTTTCAATCAAACCATTTATTGTAGCTAGTTGTGCTTCATAGTTTTCACCAAGATTCTCTGGCAAAGTAATACCCAGATTTGTTGCTTCTACCATTTTCTCACGAATAGTAGTATCTTGTTTTGTTTTAACTTTACCTTGCAAGAATATAAGTTTTTGCTCATCTGTTTCGATTTTATTTAACTCATCAGCAAATTCTGCATATTCTTCTGGTGTGAATTGGGTATCAGACAAATTATTAATTTGTTGTTTACGTTCCATTACTGTACTAGTTACATCAACCAATTGACGTGATGTGACAGTATCACCGTTTTTTATTTCTTTTAATTCGAAATATGTCGGAGTACCACCTTCTTCTTTAGGTGGTCTAACATTATATCCAGCAGCTTTATCAAAAGCTAAAACTTCGGTAGGCTCATTACCAACACCATTCATAGCTTCACCACGATATAAAGCGATTGAATCATTTTCATTTTTTACAACTTGAATTTTTTCCGGATTTGCATTTCCTGCTGCAATTTGTTCTCGAGTTGGAGGAATAGTAGCTTCTAGTCTGCCTTCTGCGGTTTGAAGTTTTGGTGTTAATGCCGCTTTCAAATCCTCTTTTGTTAAACCAAGAGCTTCCAATGTTCCTTTAGGGAATTGTGCTTTATCAATATCGTCTAGTGATTTAAAATCTTTAATCAAGAATTGAATCATCTCTGCTCTAGCAGTATCTTTACCGAGTTTTTCAGCGCCAGTAAGCCCGAAGGTGCCTCCTTCTGGTTTAGTATCTAGGTGTTTATAAACAATATCATTCAAGAATGATTCACCGCCATTAATTTTTTTCAATGCATTAATTTCAGCTTCTGTAAATACTTGATTTTGTTGTAATACTAGCTTTTCTTGCTTACTCAAATCTTTGTCTTGAAACGCCTCTTTGAAAATCGCTTGCTTTTCTTCTTCTGTTTTTGCTTTGTTAAACTTTGTGAGTTGTGTTTGGTTCAACAAAGTTAAGTCAAAATTAACACCATTCGTAGACATCTTCACATCCTTTCGCCCATATGGGCATATTACATTAGTACATTATTTTCTCTCGATAACTTTATAAACGCATTCGCGTTTTTGAAATTGCATGTTATCACGGGTCTTTTACCATTTTTCTACACCTTAAATTCTTGTTATATCTGCTTTTTGGGCAATTTGTATATATTGTTTACATATCTTAATATATACTTTTTACATACAGATATAGTTCTACACACATGAATTTACGGCACTTTTTCATGGTTTCTTTAATACATGTTACAGAATATTAACGAACTAATTTTGTCATTGAGAGGAGAACATATGTTCGAAATACAGGCGTACTACCCCTCACCCAAATTGCTAAATTCACTGTGTTCATTAAGCAATTTTTCCCTCTCCCTCAAGGGGCGAGGGGATAATAGGTTTGTCATTGCTCAGCTACCTCGCAATGACAAAATTTCTATTCCTTTATTGGTAAATATGATTGAGGATAGCTGTAATCTTCTTTAAATCCCAAATTTCTATACATTTTTAATGCTTGGAAATTATTTGTTTCAGTTGTTGTATTGATCTCTGTTATAGGGCGTTCTGCGTTCTCTACCCATTCTAAAACTTTATCCATTGAATGCTTTAACATCATTTTTGAAAGACCACGTCCTTGGTGCTCTTTCTTAATTCCAACAATCGGAATATTTACAATTTGACCACCTGTCAAATTCATAAAACAAAATCCAACAGGATTGTTATTGCATAACAATACACTTGACGCTTCTGGTAAAAATTCTGCATATACGTCTTTTGTAATCTTACTGATAATATCGTGTGTTCCCTCTAATGTCTTAAATCTTGGGTCAAACAACGCATCTGCACTTGTTTCAAAAGCTTCTTGTATAATTTGCACAGCATCGTCAAAATATTTTTCATTCCACGGCACAACTTTATAACAGGTCGGACGATTTTTAACCTGAGTCATTTTTAATATTTCTATAGAATTTGTGCCACTCATCAAAAATCGCAAAACCGCAATCCCAACAAATTTGAAACCAAATCTCGCAATTTCACCTATCAAAGATTTTTGAGCACCTAACATTGGATAACAAACAATCTTATTTTCTCGAATTTTTTCTGTTTCTTCTAAAAATTTTTGCAAAAGATGCTTGCTTCTATCTAAGAAATTTTCCATATTCAATGCATGAATAATATTTAATTCTACAGCCTCAGAAATTAATGTTGTATAAACTAAAAAAGCTGTCGGAATGCCGTCTTCTAGCAAAATCATGCATTCGATTAATTTTTTCTTTACTGCATCAACAAAATCATCATACTCTAAAGGCTCAAGCTCAAAATTGTAATCACATACAGCTCTAGTCCTGAAATCTTCATATACAGGCTCAAATCCTTTGTAATTTTCTTCTGATAAGTTTTTTACAATAAATTCTGTCATAAGTTCACTCTATAACATGTGATTCATTTTATCTTTTTTTGTATCCATATAACGCTTATTATATTCATTAATATCTGGCGTTAATTTTACTATATCATTTACATTCAAACCGTAACCCTTCAAAGCAATGATTTTTTTAGGATTATTCGTTATCAAATTAAACGTTGTAAAACCTAAATCTAAAATAATTTGAGCCCCAGCACCATAATCACGCAAATCAGCTTTGAAACCTAAAGAAATATTCGCTTCAACTGTGTCTTGTCCACATTCTTGAAGTTTATAAGCTTTGATTTTATTCACCAAGCCAATTCCACGACCTTCGTGCCCTCTCATATAAACAACTGCACCTTTGCCATAATTGTTTATATATTGCATTGCCCCATGAAGTTGAGAATTGCAATCGCATTTCAAACTGTGGAAAATATCACCAGTTAAACATTCACTATGAACTCTGATTGCAGGAATTTTGTCACTTCCGTCATCTTTAACCAATGCAACATATTCCATGCCTGTCAAATTGTTTCTATAACCGTAAATAGTAAACTCACCATATTGAGTTGGCAAAAATGCTTCCGCCTCACGAGTTACAAATTTTTCTGAACGTAAGCGATATGCAATCAATTCCGCAACAGAAATAAATTTGATGCCGTGCTTATCGGCAAATTTTCTCAAGTCATCACGACGCATCATATGGCCGTCTTCATTCATAATTTCACACATTACACCAGCAGGTGTGTGACCACACAATTTTGCCATATCGACAACAGTTTCTGTATGACCAGTTCTTTGCAAAACTCCACCTGATCTTGCTACGCAAGGGAATAAATGCCCTGGTTTTCTTAAATCTGACGGTACAGCATCAGGCGCCAAAGCTACTTCTATCGTTTTAGCACGATCAAATGCTGAAATCCCTGTTGTAACACCATATTTTTCTGCAGCATCAATACTAACCGTAAATGCTGTTTTCATACCTTCAGTATTTTGTTCAACCATTTGCGGCAAGTCTAATTTTTCTGCAATTTCTGGAGATATTGCAAGGCAAATAAGTCCACGCGCCTCTTTGGCCATAAACTGAATAATCTCAGGTGTAACCATTTGGCCAGAACAAATTATATCGCCTTCATTTTCACGATCCTCATCATCGGCAACAATAATCATTTTGCCCATTTTAAAATCTTTTAACGCATCTTCAATACTATCAAATTTAAAATTATCCATTACATAAACCCATTTTCTAACAAGAAATTCTCATCAATTTTATTATTCTTTATTGATAAAAATTTTTCAACATATCTGCCTAAAATATCTGTTTCAATATTAACTAAATCCCCTACTTTTAAATTTTTCAAATTAGTATTTTCTAAAGTATGAGGAATTACAGCAACAGAAAAAATATTTCCATCTAATCCTGCAACAGTTAAACTAACGCCATTCACAGTAATTGAACCTTTATAAACTATGTACTTACTATCTTCAACTTCAAAACGCATATCACCCAAATACTTGCCAACACAATCAATATGGCCCTGAACAATATGACCCCCAATTCGTGTTGATGGGGTCAACGCGCGTTCTAAATTCACAAAATCGCCAGATTTTATTTTTTTGAAATTAGTAACTTTAAAAGTTTCATCACTAACATTTGCAGAAAATGTATCTGATGTCATAGAAGTTACAGTTTGGCAACACCCATTAATTGCAATACTGTCACCAAGTTGAGTATTTTCAAGCACTTTTTTACATTGAACGATAATTGTTGAACCGTTTATACTCTTTATTATCCCTATTTCTTCTACAATACCTGTGAACATATTTGTATTGTATCATGAAAATTAAACTTCGTTATAGGTTTTAAAATGAGTTTTGCAAACTTCACTTAAGCGAGCTTTACCATATTTATCAATGAATTCTTTTGCTGCATCTTTAACTTGCTGAGCGCAACCTTTTGGGAATTTTACACCATAAGTTTGCTCCATCTCAGCCATTTTGCGAACATAAGTAGCTCTTGCCAAAATTGATGCCGCAGCAACTGCAATATCGCTTTCTGCTCGAACCATTTGTCTTAACTCAATATTTCTGCCATATTTCATCAACGCAGATTTAATTAAACTTTCATCGCCAAATTGATCTGACAATGCATAATCACAATCATTATTTTCACAAATATTTTCAATAACTCTCGCATGCCCCCATGCCAGCAATTTATTTAGATTTTTTATATTTGCATAAAGCTCGTTATATCTGCCATTAGAAATCGCAACAACGGAATGAACTGCATTTGCTCTAATTGATTTTTCTAATTCTAATATTTTTTTATCGGAAATTTTTTTACTATCTTTTATTCCAAGTTCGGTAAATAACTTTTCAGATTTTTCGTTCACTAAGACGCCCGCAATACAAAGCGGTCCAAAAAAATCTCCTTTTCCTGATTCATCTACTCCTATATGCATTAATTTAAACTCTCCGGTACTGCCATTGGTATTGGTGTTGGCGCTGTAGGCGCTTGTGGTCTTGCTGTTGGTTGTTCATATTCAGGTAACAACTGTTGTACTCGCGGAGCAGAAGGTCCTGCAGGAGTGTTAAATTTCATGTTTTTTAACAACTGTTGAGGGTTTATTTTAAACTTATTTGCATTTTCCTCAGAATCTTCCACATTTTCTTCTGTTTGTTGCTGTTCATCACCCTGATATTCTTCACCTTGTTTAATAATTTTTATATTTTTTGGATCAAGTTGGAACGGATCAAGAGGCACTTGTGGATAGTTAAATTCTGCATTCCCATATGGTTCTGTTGCAACAGTCATAACATCTTTCCAAATAAGTGCAGGGACAGTTCCACCTTGAATTGATTTATTCATAATCGAATTGTCGTCACTTCCTACCCAAACACCTGTAACAATATTTGGTGTATAGCCAACAAAATATGCATCTTTGTTATCGTCTGTTGTCCCTGTCTTACCCGCTGCAGGCTTACCTATATTTGCAGCTTTACCTGTACCATAAGCAATAACTGTCTTTAACATTGCAGTCATTTCAGCAGCTGTTTTCAGGCTTATTTGATGAGAAACTTTTGTTTTCGATGCCCTATAAACAACTTTGCCACGAGATGTTTCAACTCTTTCAATACCGTATGGTTGAACTACGTAACCACCATTTGCAAAAGCACCATAAGCTCTTGTAAATTCAAATAATTTTACACCATTTGATCCTAATGCAATTGTATAGTCATATGCTAGCGGTGTTTCTATTCCTAAAACTCTTGCAATCTGTATAACAGAACGAATACCTACTTCGTAAATCATTCTTGCTGCGCATACGTTTGAAGAAACCATCATTGCACTATATATAGGAATTTGTCCTCGATATTTGTCTGCATAATTTCTTGGAGCCCAATCTCCAATAGCAACAGGCATATCATCAATATAATCATTTGGGCTTATGCCACGTTCTAATCCTGCGGCATAAACAAATGGTTTGAACGCAGACCCTGGTGGTCTTACAGCCTGAGTTACTCTATCGTATTGACTTTTCGTATAATCTTTACCACCAACATAAGCAATTATTTTGCCATCCGTTGGGTCAAATGAAAATACTGCAGCCTGTTTTGCATCTCCAGACAAACCCCAATTCTTAAGGTTTTTAAGGACTGCTGCATTTGCTGCATCTTGAGTTTTTGCATCTAATGTAGTTACAACTTTATAACCACCATGAATAATTTCTGTTTCATCAAATCCCAGATTTTCAAGCTCTTTCATTACGTAATCACAAAAATATGGAGCTTTGTTTGTTGTATAAAATCTTGGCATTTCGTTTAACGTAACTTTTTCTTCTTTTGCTTTTTCATATTCTGCTTTTGAGATGTATCTCATTTTATACATACGGGTCAAAACTTGGTTACGTCTTTTTATTGCCAAATCTAAATTATTATATGGAGAATAAACTGACGGCGCTTGTGGCAAACCAGCAATTAAAGCTAATTCAGGCAATGTACAGTCTTTTACACTTTTATTGAAATATATTTTTGCAGCACCTTCAACACCATATGCACCTGAGCCCAAATAAACATTGTTCATATACATTTCTAAAATTTGATCTTTAGAAATTGTTTTTTCAATACGAGCCGCAATTACTAACTCTTTAATCTTTCTTGTAAATGTTTTTTCATTCGACAAGAAAAGAATTCTTGCAAGTTGTTGTGTAATAGTACTTGCGCCTTGAACTACGCGACGTGCCATAATATTTTGAACAGAAGATCTAACCAAACCTACAATATCATACCCATTATGGTGATAGAAATTTTTATCTTCTGTTGCAATAAAAGCTTCTTTTAATTCTTTTGGAACATCTTTTATATCAATCTTAGAAAATGTATAAGCTGTAAAAGTTTTTATAACTTCACCGTCTTGAGAATAAAATTTTGTTACAATATTAGGCTTAAATTGCTCTAAATTTTTGATTGGCGGTTGAGAGTTTAAATACAACTGTAAAGATGCAAAACCTGCAAGGACAAATGCTGCACCCATTATACAAATAAGTTTCAAATTAGAAACAAATTCATTTTCTACTTTTTTCTTTTTTATATTTTTTTTAGCTATCTCTTTATCTGATACACGCTTTTTAGATTTTCTTGCCATAGAAAATTCCCCTTTTAATGATTTTATTATAACATAGAATATATGAAACGAATCATTGATTTTCTACAAGTTTTGAAAAATGAATTCTTATCACGTTTTGTACCTGAACGTATTAGTTATGAAATAACAGGTGAATGCAAAAAATGTGGTAAATGCTGTAATCATATGTATAGTGTTGACACATACACTGAAAAAGAATTCAAATTCATGCAATTTTTATTCCCTGCATACAGAAGATTTTATATAAAAGGCAAAGATGAAGAAGGTAATTTTATTTTTGCTTGCAAACTAGTAACACCTGAAGGATTATGTTCCGATTACAAACATCGTCCAAGAGTATGCAGAAAATATCCTGCAAAAAGAATTTTTTACCCTGGAAAACTCCACGAAGGTTGTGGATATAAAGTTAATATCAAAACTTTTAAAGATTATTTAAAATAATAATCTACATCAAACGTATGAGATTATACAAAACTTACAAAAGTTTTGAAAACGGTTGCCGATATAAAGAGTATTAGATATGAGAAACTTCGGTTTTTCATACCTCCTCCCCAAGTCTGGTAGCCGTTCTTTTAAAGACGGCTTTTTTTTGCATTAAAAAACCCCTGCTTCCGCAGAGGTTTTTATACTCCTTAGTTTGAAACTTAAGAAACTTGGATATCTTTTTCAAAACCAAACAATGAACTTACAGATTCATCATCATGAATTCTTGAAATTGCTTGTCCTAACAATGGAGCAACTGAAAGCTGTTTGATATTAGAAGGCATTTTTTCCATATCCAACGGAATTGTATTTGTTACGATACATTCTTTAATTGGAGCATTTGCCAATCTTTCAACTGCTGGGCCTGAGAATACTGGGTGAGCTGCACATACATAAACTTCTTTTGCGCCTTCTCTCATCAATAATTTTGATGCTTCGCAAATTGTACCTGCTGTATCGATCATATCGTCAAACATCACACAAACTTTGCCTTCAACATCACCAATAACGTGAGATGCAATAGCTTCATTGTGTTTATCACGACGTTTATCAATAATTGCTAAAGCGCAACCAATTTGTTTTGCAAAGTGTCTTGTTCTTTGTACACCACCTGTATCAGGGCTAACAGCAACCATATCATCAGGATCGATGTTTAAGCTTTTAATATAATTTACCAAAATTGGTGTCGCAAAAATGTGATCAACAAGAATATTAAAGAATCCTTGGATTTGACCTGTGTGCAAATCCATTGCAAGAACTCTGTTCGCACCTGCTGTTGTCAACAAATCTGCAACAAGTTTTGCAGTAATCGCTTCACGACCTGAAGTTTTTCTGTCTTGTCTTGCATAACCATAATATGGAATTACTGCTGTGATTGATTTTGCACTTGCACGTTTAAACGCATCAATAATAATCAATAACTCCATTAAATTCTCGTTTACAGGATTGCATAATGGTTGAATAATAAATACATCATCACCACGAACACTCTCTTTTACTTGAACATAAATTTCACCGTCAGCGAAATTTTTAATAACCATAGGTCCAATGCTTGTTCCTAAGTAATCCGCAATTTCTTGAGCAAGTTTTGCATTTGAACGACCTGCAAAAAGTTTTATGTCATGAGTTGGGTTAATTGCACGTTCTAACTGCGGAAATGTCATTTCTAAAACCATTATTCTTAATCCTTTCTGTTTGCATGACTTATTATAATTCTTTGAGTTTTTATCTACAAGGTAGTTTTAAGTAATATTACTAAAATTCGTAAAAATATTTTTTGCTACTTTTGAATCCAATGTGCACAAATCATACACAAATCTTCACCTGTTTCAGCATTTTTTAAAACATGTGTTGTAATATCATCTGTTATTGCAACTTGTGATAAAACTTTTGAGCCATATTTAATCTCTTTTTTAAACATTAAATCAAGTGTTTTAAGTTTTCGTGATTGTCTAAATTCAAATCCTAAAGGTTCAAAAGCCCACACAATATAATTTGCATTGTTAGCGTGTTGGTTTACATCAATGTCTTCAAATCTAATTTCAAAAGTTTTTTCAATATCAAAACTTTCCAGCGTTCTTATTTTACCGTATACCAAATCTTCTTCACGTTTTTCAAAAGGCTCCATATTTTCTTTATTAGCCATAACTTCTGCAACACTTGCCATTGAACGTGTATTCATATCAGCTAAAGCCCAAGTGCTTGCAATACGACCCAATCTTTTTTGCCCTTCAAAAACTTCAAAATCACGGAATGCAAACAATTTGTTATAACCACGAGGTTCAGTTTTTATGGTCAAATCATAAGCGCCTGATGGATATTCATCAAATTCCATATGATATTTCAATAAAAACCATGCCAAATTGTGCTCTCTAACAAATGTATAACCAAAGCCTAATTCTTCTGCGTTATCACTTGCCAAATCCTGCAAAAATAGCATCAATGCTGATGGTTTTAAAACCAAATCATAATCCATTTCGGAATATCTGACCTTTACAGGTACTTCAAAAACTCTCTTTTCCATAACTGAATTTTATCATGAAAAAATTTTGTTTTTGCTATTTTTGTTATAAAATTTTTGTTATGGAATTAAGAGAAAAAATTTTTTCTGTAAGACTTAGCGATGATTACAGTCACAAAGTTTTTACAGTATTAGGACTTAAAATAAAAACATCCACAAAAATAAGATGTTCTAATAAAGACAGAAAAGAATATGTGGATTATGTATTAAATCACAGTTTAGACAAGTCTAAATTTGTACCAGAAACAGACAAACCATATTGTGGGAATTCACCTGTAAAATTAGTTTCTTGGTATTTGCCACAATATCACGATTTTGAAGTCAACCTAAAATGGTTTGGTAGAGGGTTTAGTGAATGGTCAAACACCTCAAAAGCTGTTCCACAATTCACAGGACATTGGCAACCTCATGTTCCAATCGATGTTGGATTTTATAACCTTGAAACTCCTGACATTATGAAACGTCAAATTGAATTAGCTAAAAAATACGGAATATATGGTTGGGGATTTTACTATTATTGGTTTTCCGGTCAAAAAGTCATGGAAAAGCCATTAGAAAATTTCTTAAAAGATAAATCATTAGATATGCCGTTTTTCTTATTTTGGGCGAATGAAAACTGGACACGTCTTTGGGGTGGTGGTGGACTACACGAAGTATTATTTGAACAAAAATTACTTGATGACGATGATGAAAAATTCATGGCAGATGCATTGCCTTATATGAAAGATGACAGATACATCAAAATTGATAACAAACCTGTTTTAGTTATCTATCAACCAAATATTTTTGATAACGAAAGATACCTAAAATTTGTCGAAAGAATTAACGAAATTGCACGTGAAAACGGTTTTGATGGAATATATCTTATGGCAACATTCACAAGAGATTTTAACAATTGTCTTGAAGAATATAGAACAAAACACAATATAGATGCTATTTTTGAATTTATTCCTAGAGGCTTCACTAACAAAATTGGTGTAACTTTCAAAAAAATAATGAACAAAAATTTTAAAGGCATTGTTTATGATATCGACACTTGGATAAAAGAGAAAAAATATTTTTACAAAACAGATTGCAAAAAATTGTTCAAAGGTGTTTTCCCTAACTGGGACAACACAGCAAGAAAATGTGACATCGGTTGCTTTATTTTCCAAAATACAGTAAAAAATTACAAAACTTGGTTAAAAGATATAATCAACTGGACAAAAGAAAATCACAAAGAAAGTGAAAGATTTGTGTTTATAAATGCGTGGAACGAATGGGCAGAAGGCGCACACCTTGAACCTGACCAGAAGCATGGTTACGCATATTTACAAGCCACAAAAGAAGCTCTGGAAGAATGTGAATAAAATAAAATTAAAAAAGACAGGTACAAGACCTGTCTTTTTTAATGGGCCGCAGTGGACTCGAACCACCGACCTCACCCTTATCAGGGGTGCGCTCTAACCACCTGAGCTAGCAGCCCTTATTTCGGCAAGTTCTAATGTATCATGGACATTTTTTAAAATCAAGTAGTTTGTTTTATTTTCTTTATTAAGAAAAGTTACAAATTGCTTAATCTTCGAAATACGTTCTTTATAAAAACGTTATTATATATATCGAGGACTAACTATGGCTATTGCAATTGATACAAATTTAATTTATTTGCAGAATCGTCTGAATATTTCAGCCGATAGGCTTCAAACGTATCAAGGAAAAACCATTGATCAAATTATTGAAGCAGAAGCTGCTGCAGGTAACCAACTTGCAATTGCTCTTGCTGAAGAACTTTTATCTAATGTTAATTTGCTAGTAGAACTTTTCCAATTAGCTGATCCAAATAATAAGTTCATGATTCTTAGAAACATGGACGATAAACAACTTGAAGGCTTCTTGCCTTTGATGGAAAAAAATGATTTGGTACAAGGTCTGAATTATTTTACACAAGATAAACTTTTAAAACTTCTTGAAGATTTACCTCCTGAACAGTTGGTTAAAACTGTCCTAGAATTATTTTCTCAAGAAGAAGTTATACGATTCATGCCTGAAGACCAACTTGATAAACTTTTAACTGGAACTGAAATTGATAAAAATAAAATTTTAGAACATTTAAAATCAATTCCACCACAATATTTGATGCAAATGATCGAAAGCATCACAGGAAAGCCTTGCGAAGACATGGACACAATTGATATGGTTAAACAAGTTGGTGAATTTAATCCACTTGAATACCATGATGCTTTAAGAAATTTACAACCAACTCAAAAACAACAACTTGTTTTGTCTTTAACAAAAGAAGATCCAAAATTATATCAATTATTTGATCCAAATGCATACACTGATATGATAAACAAAGAAAAACAAAAACCTGAAATTGTTAAAGCTATGAATGTCATTGAAGAAGAAGAATTGATAAATATGATTAATGAACTTCCAAATGACTTATTATCAATTGTGATTACTCAAATTGATACTGATATTTTTGCGGAACAATTAATGAAAAAACATCCTGAAATGATTGCTGAATTATTGGTTGCTTAATATTTCATAAGCAAAATTTATGGCATGCTCAGCAAATTTTTGTTTCATATCTATTCTTCTTAAGTTTGGATTTTCAATGATTTTTTTGACTGTTGTTTGTCCATTATAACGGCATGCAATATAACATAATCCAACAGGTTTTTCCTTACTACCACCTGTTGGCCCAGCAATCCCTGTTGTACAAAGTGCAACATCACAACCAGTTTTTTGCATTAATCCTTCTGCCATCTCTATTGCACATTCCTCACTTACCGCACCAAATTTTTCTAATATTTCAGTATTTACGCCCAAAATTTCGTGTTTAGCTTCGTTTGAATAAGTTACAAAATTCATTTTTACAAATGCAGAACTTCCTGAAACATCTGTCAGCATTGAACTTACAAGACCTCCAGTACATGATTCTGCAGTTGAAATCACTAATTCTCGTTCTATTAAAAGTTTTGTTAAATTTTTCAACATAATTTCATTGTCCATGTTCATGTTTTTGTAAGTTTTTTATATCATGAACGAAAGGAGAAATCATGCCAGCAGTTAGAGAAAAAAATCATCAAGGGAATTTATTACCTCAAAATATTGAAGCCGAAGAAGCCGTATTGGGTGCTATTTTAGTTAATCCGGAAGTTATCACAAAAGTTGTTGAAACTTTAAGACCGGAAAGTTTTTACAAACCTGCACACAAATATGTTTATGAAGCAATGCTTCAATTATTCAACACTAATGAAAGAATTGACCTTGTGTCTGTTTCTGATGTTTTAAGCTACAATTCACAGTTAGAAACAGTTGGTGGACGTGCATTTATCAACGATTTAAGCTACAAAACAATAACTACATCAAACATTGAATATTATGCAAAAATCGTTCAAGAAAAAGCTGTAAAAAGAGCCTTAATTAACGCTGGTAGTGAAATAGTATCTTTTGGATACGACTTAAATCCTATTGACGAATCGCTAGAAGGTGCAGAAAAACTGATTTTCGACATTGCATCAAGAAAAGCTACATCTGATTTAAGCCACATTAAAGACTTAGTTCTAAACACTTACGAAAAAATTGAATATCGATATGAACATAAAGATGAATTATTGGGCTTAAGAACTGATTTTTATGAATTAGACACCATGACAAATGGCTTGCAAAGGTCTGACCTAATAATCTTGGCAGCTCGTCCGTCAATGGGGAAAACCGCATTCGCATTGAACATGGCTCAAAACGTAGCAATAAAAGAAAAAGTCCCTGTTGCAATATTCTCTCTTGAGATGTCAAAAGAACAGCTTGTTCAACGTATGCTTTGTTCTCAAGCAGAAGTTGATACCCAACGTTTGAAAACTGGTAATATGCAAAGCAAAGACTGGGATAAATTAGCTAGTGCAATGAATGATTTTGCTCAAGCTCCAATATTTATTGATGATACAAGCGGATGTACTTTAACAGATATCAGAGCAAAGTGCCGTCGTCTTAAAATGGAACAAAAAGATTTAGGTTTAATTGTAATCGATTACTTGCAATTGATGGAAAGCTCTGGCAGAGAAGATCGTATGCAACAAATTTCAGCTATTTCTCGTGGTTTGAAAACTCTTGCTCGTGAACTTGATGTTCCAGTAATTGCACTTTCACAGTTGTCACGTGCGGTTGAATCCAGAACAGACAAACGTCCAATGCTTTCAGACTTGAGAGAATCTGGTGCAATCGAGCAAGACGCAGATATCGTTATGTTTATTTACCGTGATGAATATTACAAAAAAGGTGAAGAAGACGAAGAAGTAACTAAAGCTGCAGCAAAAGGTGAATCTGAAATCATCATTGCAAAACACAGAAACGGTCCTGTTGGAACTGTCAAATTATTATTCCAAGGCAATATCACCAAGTTCAAAAACCCTATTAAAACCGACGTATTCTAAGGTGTCGGCGTTGGAGTTGGTGTTGGTGTCGATTTTTTAAACAATCCAGTTAATGCCTTCCAACCTGCTTTAATTCCGTTCCAAATTTTTGATGGAAGGGTTTTTATCCCATTCCATACTTTTGACGGCAACGTTTTTAATCCTGTTAGTGAGAATACATTTTTAATATTTTTAATTTTAGACAATCCAAAAACAGTTGCACCAATAGCTAAAGCTCCAAATAGAACTTTTTTCCACGTTGGGTTATTAAATGCAGGATCCCCACTTTTTTTGAATTCATCTTTTTGTGGTTGTTTTTTTATAGGAGGTAGTTCTCCAGGAATCGTTTCAAAAGCTGGGTGTCCATAATATCTAGGTGTTGCACCTTTGATATAAGCTGGGGCATCAAATTCGATTATTCCTGCAGATGCGCAAGCATCTAAATCTGTAATCCAAGACATACTAACTCCTTTTACTTATTTATATAAAGTGAATTTTTGTATAAAAATTGCCAATTACAAAAAGTTTTGTAACTTTTTTGTGATATAATTTAGCCAAAAAGAGGGAAATTAGATGGAAAAATATTACTTAACAACCGCAATTGATTACGTAAACGGTGCTCCACACATCGGTCACGCTTACGAAAAAATTCTTACAGACATTATCGCAAGACATTATTCACAAAGAACAGAAGTTTTCTTTTTGACAGGTACTGACGAACACGGTATTAAAATCCAAAAAACTGCAAAAGAACAAGGTATGACACCAAAAGAACTTTGCGATATGAATGCTAAAAAATTCCAAGATGCTTGGAAAGCTTTAGATGTTGACTATAATAAATTTATCAGAACAACTGATGAATATCACGAAAAAACAGTTCAAAAAATCTTCAAAAAACTTGTAGAAAAAGGTGATATTTATAAACATGCTTACGAAGGTTTGTACTGCTCAGGCTGTGAATGCTTTTTGAACGAAAAGGATTTAACAGAAGATGGTCTTTGTCCTGATCACTTAAAAAAACCTGAACTTGTAAAAGAAGAAAACTATTTCTTTAAACTAACAAAATACAAAGATGCAATTATCAAGCACATAAAAGAAAACCCTGATTTTATTGTTCCTGCTTTCAGGGCAAACGAAGTTATAAATCAATTAGAAGATATTCAAGACATTTCCGTATCACGTGCAAAATCTAATGTTGAATGGGGTATTGATGTTCTTGATGATCCTGATCAAGTAATTTATGTATGGATTGATGCGCTTTCAAATTATATTACAGCAATTGGCTATGATACAGAAAACCCATCAGACCAATATAAAAAATTATGGCCTGCAGATGTACATGTAATTGGAAAAGACATTTTGAAATTCCATAGTATTTATTGGCCAGCATTTTTATTAGCATTGGATTTACCATTGCCAAAACACATTTTTGCGCACGGTTGGATTACAATTGACGAGTCAAAAATGTCAAAATCTTTAGGTAACGTAATTTCTCCAACATCAGTTTTGGAAAACTTTGAACTTGAATACCCTGATGCATTCAGATATTACATGGCAACTTCAGCACCTTGCGGTCGTGACGGAAACTATTCTGACGAAGATTTCAAAGAAAAAGTTAACGCACACCTTGCAAACAGCATGGGTAATTTGTTAAACAGAACTCTTTCAATGCTTGTAAAATATTTTGACGGAGAAGTTAAACCTGAATTCAAAGTTCAATCAGATTTATTCAAAAAAGCATTAGGTACAGTAAAAATTGTTGAAAACCATTTCAATCATTTCGAAATTCAAGAAGCTGCTCAAGAAATTATTTCTGTTGTAGATATGACAAACAAATTTGTAACAGACAATGCACCTTGGACTTTGGCTAAAGAAGAAAAATGGACAGAATGCGGACAAGTTTTGGTTACAGTTCTTGAAATTATGTGTATAGTTTCAGCGCTTATTTATCCATATTGTCCAAACATTGCTCGTGAAATGGCAAAACAATTATCATTTGATATCACAACAAAATTAGATGATTTGACTTGTGATAATATCAAAGTTGGCAAACTAATTGAAAAAGAAGATATCAAACCGGTATTTTTAAGAGTAGATAGCGAACTCGCTGACAAATCTCAAAAGAAATAAAATAATATTAAAACAGTAAACAGGAGGGTAAAATACCCTCCTGTTTTTTATTTGGCATTTTAGGTTAACCCAATTTACTTACTAATTGTTTACGATACACACAGCTTGTGAAGAATTTGAACGAAAACCGGAACTGTATTGTGTGCTAATCCTTCCACTATACATATGAAAAAAACGCCCATAAACAATAGCATTATTTGAAACTGTCGTATCAATTTCATTTCCCCAAATATGTCCCGTTACCCAATCATTTTCTAAAGGTTGTGTAAATCCTAATGCTAAATATTTTTCAAGATTAAAATTTCCACTATAAGAATCAGTCGGACCAATACTATCTTTATTATACAGATAGTTAGCAAGTTGAGCTAAATGTTCTGCTGTTGGCATGTTTTCTATTCCACCACATGCTTTTACGGTCCCCCCCCAATTATCCTTATCACCAAGAGGGTCTCTCGTTGAACATTCAATACCTAATTCATCTTTTAATGCAAAGCACTCTGCATTTGTAATTGATTGAGCCATAAACGGTTGTCCAAAACAAGTACTACCTGATTTGAATGCACATTTAGCAAGTTTTGCATTGATACCTCTCAAATCTTTTCCAAATTCATTTGGACTTTTAAAACCTGATGTATCATATGCCATAGCCAAACAACTTGTGCCAACTATTTGATTGCTATAAGGATCTTGTTTGCATTCCGGATTATAGGCAACAACTCCTGTAACACCATTAGCAAATTGTACACCAATAACTTCTGTACCCCAATCTTTTTGACCTAAGTCCCTTGCTGATGTTACTGCAGAAAGGTCAACTTCATCTAGTACTTCCGTTTTCGCTTGAATATCTACCGTATTCCAACTGATTTTTCCGGCAAAGCAATTAGAAAGTTCATTTGTATCACAAATTCTTGTTATTTTAAAATGTTTGCTTAGTTCATTTACAAAATCTTTTGTTGTTGTATATCCGGCAAGAGTTTGTTGTGTATTCATTGTTTTTAGGGCGACTTCAAGTTTTTTCTCAAAAACACTTGATGCTGTCCCCCAAGATTTCACTTGATAATCAGCCACAAGAGTTGGAATAGTCATAGCAGCAACTACACCAATGATACCTAAAGTAATCAATACTTCTGCTAAAGTAAAACCGAATCTTTTTGTCATAGATGTCTCCATTCTTATTCATTAACATATACAGTGTAGCATTTTTTCTACATATGGGCAATAAAATTTAAATTGTAAATTTGTCATATAGCCTTTTGTTCAATGTAATAAACTTGTAATGTGTTATCTTACATATTTAATCTCATTATTGTTGCAAAATAAAAATATGTCAAGATTGAAATATTTAGGAGAAAATATTAAAAAATATCGCAAGTTGAAAGGTTTGTCTCAGAACCAATTAGCAGAAATGTGCGATTTGTCTCGTGAACATCTTGCATGCATAGAAATTGGAAAAGAATTCATAAGCCTTAGAAAACTTTTCTTAATTGCTGATTTACTCGAAACTCCTGTTAAAAATTTTGTTGATTTTGACTAAGATTTTTTCTCTTTGCGTTCTCTGACAGAAATTCTAATCGGTGTTCCAAAGAAGCCAAAAGCTTCACGTAGTTTATTTTCTAAATAACGTTTGTAATGATCTTTCAACAAGTCTGCGTCATTTGCAAACAACACAAACATTGGTGGTTGTGTATTAATTTGAGTTGTATACATAATTTTCAAACGTTTATTTTTAACGCTTTGAGGTGGATTCAACGTATATGCTTCATTAATTACTTTGTTTAACAAACCTGTTGAAACACGTTTTGTACATTGAGCGTAAACCTCAATTGCTTTATCAAAAATTTGGTTAATTCTTTGTTTTGTAACTGCACTGATATA
Source organism: Candidatus Gastranaerophilaceae bacterium (assembly GCA_045652525.1). Taxonomy (GTDB): domain Bacteria; phylum Cyanobacteriota; class Vampirovibrionia; order Gastranaerophilales; family Gastranaerophilaceae; genus SIG32. The sequence continues at coordinate 33,906 of JAZRUK010000006.1, forward strand.
AATTTTTGGTGCAAAATCCAAAAACGGAATATCATTTGCTAATTTTTTATCAAATTGGTTAATTGTATTTGATTTTTTATCTTCAATCAAATCCCACTTGTTAATTGCAACAATCAAACCTTTTCCAGCTTCTGTAATAATTGAAGAAATCTTTTTGTCCTGATCAGAAATACCTTCTGTAGCATCTATTACCAAAACTGCGATATCGCAATCTCTAATAGAACGAATTGCTCTATCTACAGCAAATTTTTCAACACCCCAGTCAACTTTAGATTTTTTTCTGATACCTGCAGTATCAACAATTACAAACTCTGTATCTTTATAATTCAAACGAGAGTCGATACTGTCACGAGTTGTTCCTGAAACATTTGAAACAATAACTCTATCTTCATTTAAAACAGCATTAACAATTGAAGATTTCCCAGCATTTGGACGACCTACAATAGCGATTTTAATAGTTTTTTCATCTACAGGATTTTCATCAACTTCAAAATCTTCTGTGATAATTTCTAACAAATCACCAACACCACCTGAGCCGTGAAGTGCTGATATACCAATAGGTTCACCGATTGCAAGTGAATAAAAATCACTTGTCATATATTGTGAACTTGGGTTATCGATTTTGTTTACAGCCAAATAAACAGGCTTGTCGGTTTGACGTAAAATATTTGCAATATCGTAATCTACAGGATTTACACCGTCTTTACCGTCAACCAAGAAAATAATTTTGTCCGCTTCTTCGCAAGCAATTTTTGCTTGATCAAAAATTGAAAGCATAATTTCATCTTCATCACCTGGAATAATACCACCTGTATCGATTACGGTGAAAATTTTGTTTTGCCATTCAACATCAAAATAAATTCTGTCTCTTGTTACCCCTGGCAAATCGTCAACAATAGAGTTTCTTGCACCCGCAAGACGATTGACAAATGTAGATTTGCCTACATTTGGTCTTCCAACTATTGCTACTATCGGTTTTCTACTCATAAAATGATTATAACATAAAATGTTATTTTTTAAGCATTATAATTGCATGAGCTTCTATTGCAAGGTTTTGACCTACTGCATCCATTTTTTCATTTGTTTTTGCTTTAATTGAAAGTTCATCAGGTTCTATTTCTAAAATTTGGCACAAAACTTCTTTCATTTTGGGAATATAAGGCATCATTTTAGGCTCTTGAGCAATAATATTGCTATCGATATTTACTATTCGCCAACCTTTTTCGATAATTTTTTCATATACTTTTTTCAACAAAATTGTGCTATCAATGTTTTTATATTTTTTGTCCGTATCTGGAAAAAGTGTTCCAATATCAGCCAAAGCCAACGCACCAAGCATTGCATCAATAATCGCATGAATCAAAACATCGGCATCGGAATGACCTAAAAGCCCTTTTTCGTGAGTAATTTTAACTCCTCCAATAATCAAATCACGTCCTGTTGTTAATTCGTGAATATCATAACCTAAGCCGACTCTAAACATATTTTACTCCTGTATAAATATTAACTGCTTTCACAAAACCGTCTTCATCAACGGTATCAGTTACAAAATTAGCATATTTTTTTAATTCTCGTGTCGCATTACCCATCGCAACAGCAACACCACCTGCTTTTAAAAGTTCAATATCATTATTTTGATCACCAATCGCCATAACTTCTTCTTTTTTAAATCCCCACATATCACGAAGATAATCTACACCTGAAGATTTTTTAGCTTCAATATTTCCTATCTCACAAAAATATGGAGTTGATTTTACTATGTATAAATCAGGATATTTTTGACTTAATTCTTCTACCCAAGAGGTAACTTTTTCGGCATCAGTATAATCAATCGCAAGAATCTTATTAACATTTTCAATTTTTAAATCATCAAAATTGCATACGGTATAATCAACATATTTGCCAACAACATATTTTTTAATCGTATCATTGTCTTCTTCTACATATAATTTGTCATCTAAATATAAATTTAGATGAATATTCTTTTTTCTTGCCCATTGAATAATTTCTTTGGCATAATTCACATCCAAATCTTTTTGATAAAGAGTTTTGTGATTAGTATCTTTTATCAAACCTCCTTGATAAGATACTATCGGAGTATCTAAACCTAATTTTTGCGCAATAGGAAACGTTGAACTATGCATTCTACCAGTAACTAAAACAACTTTAATTCCTTGAGCCGTTAATTCTTTAATGCATTCAACAACTCTTGGACTAAATTCACCGCTCCAATTTAAAATAGTTCCGTCAATATCTGTCGCAATCATTTTAATCATAATTTAAAAGCCCTCGTTAATGCGCAAATGGTTTTGGAGTCGTTAATATCACCTGATTTTATTTTATCAAAAATTTCTTCAATTTTATATTCAAAGCACTGAATTATTTCACCATCATCAGGATGTTCACCAACAAATTTCAAATCTTTGGCAAGGTATAAATACAATTTTTCATCACAAAACCCTGGAGTGGTATTGATATATCCTAAACTTTGCCAATTATCAGAGTTGTAGCCAGTTTCTTCTTCTAATTCTCTTTTAGCCGCCTCGAAAGGATCTTCGCCTTTTTCAAGTTTACCCGCAGGAAGCTCCAAAACAGTTTCTCTTATCGGATACCTATATTGTTTAACCATTAAAATGGTTTCCGGCGTTTTTTGAGCAACAATAACGACACCACCTGGGTGTTCAACAACAATTCGTGACGATTTTTCTCCTGTAGAAATTTCAATGTTATCAAATCGAACATCTATAATCCTACTATTATAAACATATTCAGAGTCCAAAGTTTTTTCTTCAAAATTCATAATAGAATTTTAGCATAAAATAACTCTTACTTCATCTTGATTTATTAATATTAATCATAAAAATTAAAATCATCAGGTAATTCTTTTTCAATTAACAAAGCTAATTCAGAAAAATTCATATTAAAAGCATTTGCCAATTTCCACAAAGTTGAAATTTGAGTATCTGTATCTCCTCTTTCTAACCTTGACAACAAACCATTCCCTATATCATATTCAAACGAAAATTTATTAATGCCTTTATTCAATTCAGCTCTTTTACGAAAAATCACCTTACCAATAGCTTTTAACAATATTTTTTTTCGTTCTCTTAATTTTATTGAATCAGTATCCATATTTTAATCTTACAGCTATATTGATTATCAGGTATTGACAATAATCAATAGCATATGATATTATGCTCTAGGAATTATTATTTGAATTAAAAATAGAAAGGCTGGTTATGAAAAAAATCATTTGTGCTATTTGTGCATTTTTTCTAAGTTTTTCGCAAGCATCTGCAATTGGAGGATATAAATTTTACGATATCGCAGAACTGTACATAAATACATCATATCCACAATCAGTAGCAAAGGATATCAATTCTGTAGATCCTGTAGAATTGGCTAAGCTGAAAAAAGGAACATCTTCTGCATTAAATCTTTTTCGAATCGCAGAATTTGGTGATGCCAGCATTATGAAAGCTGCTAAAGACGGTAATATCACTAAAATTCATTATGTTGACAGAAAAGTAGATAAGATTTGGCTACCATTCCTTATTTATGTCAAAGAAGTTAGAACTATAGTATACGGAGAATAAAGGAGAAATTTATGAAAAAGTTTTTATTAACATGTTTTGGTTGTCTAGCAATGTTTTTAAGCGTACAATTAAACGCTAATGCTACAGCTTTATTTTTCACAGATGCTACATACCCAGTAACAGCTACTGGTGTTGAAGTTGAAGATTTATCAGACTTAAAAAGAGGGCAATCATCTTCAGTCAATATCTTATGGTTAGTTGAAGTAGGTGATGCCAGCATTGATAAAGCAGCTAAAGACGCAGGCATAACAAAAATAAGCCACGTTGATGTTAATGAAATTACAGTGTTATTGTTTTTTAGAAAACTTACAGTAACTGTTTACGGAACAAATTAATTATAAAAACATTATTATTAAAGTGCGCGGATGATGGATTTAATATTCTCATCCGTTACTTTTAATAATGCAACCGTTTTCGCAGTATCATCTAGATTGCCCAACGTTTTTAATACTTCCGCAGTTTTTAAAATAATCGTTTGATTATTGCATTTTAAAAGTTCCCTAATTGCATTCAAATCACTTGCAAAATCAAGAGCTGTGTATACAAACAAACTATCTTCTTTCAATTCTTGATCAACTTTAGATAATAAAACTTTTTTATCAGCATTCATCAAAAGCTTTTTGATATCATGAACCTCATTTTTTGTATTTTTATCTTCATCAAACAAGTATTCATCATTTTCTGTTAAGGTTTCAAATTTTTCTCTTGCATTCAATAATACAACTGCGACACGACTGTCATGATCTCTTGTCATCAGATATTCAAAAACATCATAAAGCTCAAAGTCAAACACCTGTGACAACCCCAAAATCTCTCCCAAGCCATTAATTATATAGTTCAAAGTCAACAATCCGTTTTCAAAATTGTCATCTAATATATTAAATAAATTTTCTAAGTATGGTATTTCACCCGCAATATTTTCAGCCATTGGCGAATTTTTCATTGCGTCAATTAATTTTGGTACAATATCTTTTCTGCCATAATTTACCAAAAATTTTACAGCAGAAAGCTTTTCAAACTCATCATTTGAATTTAATCTGCTTATTGCTTCGTTAAAAGACGTTTCTTCCTTCATTGCGCCTAATGTACTTGCACAATTTGTACTCAAATAATCATTATCAGAATTTGCATATTTTTTTAATAATTCAACAGACAACGGATCTTGAATGTATGAGAAAAACTTTGCAATATAAGTTTTTTCATCTTCTGTTCCATTTTCAAACAAATCTAACATTTCATCTGTCAAGTCTTCATCAGCAAATCGAGCAAGAGTTGAACAAATAAAATCTTCATAACTTGGTGAATAATATTCTAAAAATGAAATTACAGTTTTCCAATTGTTTTCATTTGTAGCTTTAGCTAAACGCTCTGCAACATTTTGTTTTACAAAATCAAACAAAAAACTGTCTTTTTCAACAAGTTCAGCAAACACACTCACGTCAGCATTATCCATAACATGGTTGGCTGCAAATTCAAAATCTCTAGGATTTTTGCCTGTTATTTTTTTAAACATAAAAAACCTTTATTATGCTAGTACTAGTCTAAATAGAATACAGTAATAACTTTGTGACCTTCTTCTGCATATTGAACTGCATTGTGAAGAGTTTTACTTGTATGTGACAAGAAGCATATTAATTGATTGCAATCGTCGATGATTTCTCTGTTGCAAACACGAGATGCATCGGCAAGAGTCATCATAGCTCTATCTGAATGCTCAACGATATTTGGAACACCGATTAATTGATCTTGAACATCTGACGGTTGTTGACCAATAGTTTGAGGTAAAATAACTTTTAATTTATCAGGATTAGCTTTCATAGCACCACGAATTGCTGCAGCGTTTGTTCCTGAAGAACCACCTGAAGTAATGATTGTATTACCTTGCATAACAAGAGCTTGAGATAATGTTTCAATCATTTGTTGGTGTGTGATAGGAAGATTACGACTTCCGATGATAGCAATTTTTTTCGCCGATTGTTTAATTGTAGCTAACTCCATTGCCAGCTCATCAACTGTGTTTGGAGAATGTGAAACAGTATCCATATCTTCATCAATAGGTACTACAATCGAACTTTGTTTTTTGTCATCATCATCTTTAAGCGTCATAAAAATTTCTGTCATTTTTCCTACCTTTTGCAATTAATATTTTTTTCGCATATGATGTATTATAGCATGAAAATCAGATTTTGGGAATAGGTTTGTGGAAAATATATTAGAAAATCTTAATAAGGAACAGAGAGAAGCAGTCGAAACAGTAAAAGGCCCACTATTAATTTTAGCAGGTGCAGGATCAGGCAAAACAAAGGTTTTGACAACACGTATTGCGCACTTGATTCAAAATAATTATGGCAGAGCCAGAGATATTTTGGCTGTAACTTTTACAAACAAAGCCGCACGAGAAATGAAAGAACGTCTTGGCAGTATTTTAGGTGAAGACGTTGTCAAATATATGTGGGTCGGCACATTCCACGGTATTTGCGGAAGAATTTTGCGTGAAAATATTGAAAATTATAATTTCCAATCTGGCAAAAAATTAGATAAGAATTTCAGTATTTACGATGAAACTGATTCAGTAGCAGTCATAAAACAGGCAATTAAAAAATTAAATTTAGATGACAAAATTTATGCACCAAAGCTTGTAAAAGCCGTTATTTCTAATGCTAAAAACAAGATGCAAGATGCATATACATTTGCAACTTTTGCACGGGATTTTAAATCTCAAAAAATTGCATCGATTTTCGAAGAATACGAAAACACTTTGAACAATAACAATGCTATCGATTTTGATGACATGCTACTTTTAACAGTAAAATTGTTGGAACAAAATGCACAAGTTAGAGAGTATTATTTCAACAAATTCAAACATATTTTAGTCGATGAGTACCAAGACACCAACTTGGCTCAATATAAACTTGTAAACATGCTTTATACAAATCTGCAAACAGAAATCCCACAGGAACGATCTTTGTGTGTTGTAGGTGATGTTGACCAATCAATTTATAGCTGGCGTGGTGCAGATTACACAATTATTTTGAATTTCCAAAAAGATTTCAGAAACGCAAAACTAATTAAATTAGAACAAAATTATCGTTCAACTGCAAACATCTTGAATGTTGCAAACGCAATTATTGAAAATAACGAAGAACGTGTTGAAAAATTCTTATACTCACAAAAAGGTGACGGCGAACTCATTGATTACTACGAAGCTCAAGATGAAGCTGATGAAGCAAATTTTATTGTAAGCAAAATCAAACAAAACAGTGGTGGCGATTACAACAAATACGCAATTCTTTATCGTACAAATTCACAATCACGTTCTTTAGAAGAAGCTTGTATGGCATCAGGAATTCCATATAGAATTTATGGTGGTCTTAAATTCTACGATCGTAAAGAGATTAAGGACATCATTGCCTATATGAAATTAATCTACAACACAGATGATTCTCAAAGTTTACGTCGAATTATTAATGTTCCAAAACGTGCAATCGGTGATGCTACCGTAAAAAGTCTTCAATCCTTTGCTGATGAGCATGATATAAGCTTGTTCCAAGCAATTCAGGAGCTGGATGATTCTTCTGAATTAAGCGCAAAAGTCCAGTCTAAATTAAAAGATTTTGCATCCTTAATTTTAAAATTTAAAGATGCTGAAAAAACTCACAATTTGAGAGAATTTGTAACTTTAGTTATTGAAAAAACAGGTTATTTAGCAGAACTTCAAGCGCAAAATACTCCTGAAGCAGATGCTGATATAGAAAACTTGCAAGAATTAGTAAACGTTGCGGAAGAATTTGAACCAGATGAATTGGAAAACGCATTAGGTGAGTTTTTACAACAAGTTGCCTTGGTGTCAGACGTTGATGGCATGGATAATATAGCAAACAACGTAACTTTAATGACATTACACTCCGCAAAAGGTTTGGAATTCCCTGTGGTATTTTTGGCAGGTATGGATGAAGGTGTTTTCCCTCACCAAAGAACTTTTAATTCTTTATCTGAATTAGAAGAAGAACGCAGATTAATGTACGTTGGTGTAACCCGTGCAGAAGAAAAATTGTACCTAATTTCTGCAAAACGTCGTCAAATGTGGGGTGAATATAAATACTACAATCCTTCAAGATTTATCGAAGAAATCCCGAGAAAGCTTTTAGAAATGTCTACTTTTGAAGGAAGAAGTCAAAATTCATCAACTTTCCGTGATGCCGTTTCAAAAGCCAGAACAGGTGATTCAGGCAGAAGCTATTCAACAGCGCAAGCTGACAGTTACGGTTATGTAAAACCATCAACAGGTTTTGGTAAAGGTTTTGTCGCTCCTCAAAAAAGAGATCAAGTAACTTCAAACAGAACTCCTAGCCGTACAATTTTGGTAAAATCTCAAGCTAATAAACAACGTGATGAAGAAAGAGTAAAAGATTTCTTCAAAGACAATGCCATTAAACGTATGGTTGAAGAAAGAAAACGCCAAAATCAAGAAGAATTACTTCGCGAACAAGAAAAAGAACGTCAACGCGAAAACACAACTTTAGATTATGTATTTAATGTTGGTGAAAGAGTGTTCCACGAAAAACTTGGGGTTGGACATATTGCTGATGTTATGACTATCGGGGAAAGCATTATGTACACAATCGATTTTGGCAAAATGGGTAAAAAAGCGATGGACGCTACATACGCTAAATTGAAAAAGTTTTAATTCTTGACTCCTTTGTTTGTGATACAATAAAACACAATGAAGGAGAGGATTTAAAAAATGGAAAACTTTATTACAACCCACGGTATGCTTATTTCAGGTGCAATTCTTCTGATTGCATATGTATTTATTGCTACCGAAAAAATTCAAAAGTCCGTTGTTGCATTAGTTGGTGCAGCATTAACACTTTTGTTAGGACTTTTACCCTTCCACGGACACGTGGATTTACAGGCCGGAACTTATATCAAATCAGTTTTTGAATATGTAGAATTTGAAGTTATATTCTTGCTTATTGGTATGATGATTTTGGTACACATCGCAAGCCGAAGCGGTGTTTTCAAATGGATGGCATTACAAATATTAAAAGCAACAAAAGGTCATCCAAAAATGGTTTTATTTGCGCTTGCTGCGTTCACTGCAGTTGCATCAGCCTTTTTGGACAACGTAACAACAGTTGTTTTAATCATGCCTGTAACTTTTGTTATTGCAAAAGAATTTGATGTTGACCCGATTCCGTTTTTAATTACTGAAGTTTTGGCATCAAATATCGGTGGTACTGCAACTTTAATCGGTGACCCACCAAATATTATTATCGGTGCAAGAGCAGGCTTAAGCTTTATGGATTTTGTAAATGAATTAACTTTAATCATTACAATTATCTTCTTAGTTTCAGTTGGCGTTTTAGTTTTTATGTTTAGAAAAGGCTTAAAAGCAACTCCTGAAAAAATGGCTTATATCGCAAATCTTGACAACTCAAAAACTATTACTGACAAACCTTTAATGATTCGTTCTATGATTACATTAGCCTTAGTTATTTTAGGCTTTGTTACTCACGACTTAACAGGAATCCCTGCATACGTATTTGCTGTTGCAGGTGCATCTTTCTTGTTATTATTTGAAGAACCAAAAGAAATTTACCAAGACGTTGAATGGCTTACAATATTCTTCTTTGTAGGTTTGTTCATTATCATCGGTGGTTTTGAAGCTAACGGTGGCATAAGCTTCTTGGCAGATAAATTAATCGAACTTACACAAGGTAGCTTGAATGCTGCAACAATGTTCATTCTATGGGGTTCAGGTATTTTATCAGGTATTATTGATAACATTCCTTACACAGCTACAATGGCTCCATTAATTGAACAAGTTCAACATACTTTACCATATACAGGTGAAGGTCATCACCCATTATGGTGGGCATTGTCACTCGGTGCTTGTTTAGGTGGTAACCTTACAATCATCGGTGCTGCGGCCAACGTTATTGTTAGTGAAACAGCCACATCAAAAGGATTCTCTATTTCATTTATGAGATTTATGAAATACGGTGCTTTGATTACATTCATTTCATTAACATTAAGTTCAATTTATTTATTCATAAAATATTTACACTAATGAAACGGGGCAAATGCCCCGTTTTTTTTTACAACCTTTCATCTTGCTTTTAGCTTTCTGTTATGTTAAATTTGGTTGTATAGGATATTATTTTAGGGATGTTTTAAGGAGAAATTTAATAATGAAAAAAGCATTTACATTATCCGAAGTTTTAATTGCATTAGCTGTTATTGGTACAGTTGCAGCAATGACTATACCCTCACTTTTACAGCGTTCGGAAGAAAAAATTATTGTTTCAGGATTGCAAAAATCTATATCACTTCTTGATACTGGCTTTAGAAAAATAATGGCAGAAGAACGAGTTTCTGACATCAGATATACTGATTTTTATAGGGATAGTGATTATAACATGGCAGAACACCCTACTGTTAAAAAAATATTTAAAATAACTGGTACAACTCAACATGAATACATCAATTCTTTTAAAGGATATCTTGAATATACTCACCTAAACGCTTGTTTAGGCTATGAAGAAAAAGAATATGATGAAGAATATTATATTCAATGGCCAGAAATGGCTGGAGTTAGTGGGACTTATCAAGCATGTACAGGTGGATTTGGAAAAATAAAAGAAACTCGCCTAATGGATATTTCTCCAAGTGCTCCTCTAAATAGCTATCGACCTGCAGTCCTAGCAAATGGAGTATTCTTTTGGATTTTTGAAGGATATGATTGGGACTACCCGATTTATATTTATATAGATGCAAATGGAAAAAGAGGACCTAATACATTTGCTTATGATGTCCACAGACTTGGCGTTCAAAAAGATGGACACGTTGTTCCTATTACTGCAAATCTTGAATATAATATTGGCGCGCTAAGAATCAAGCAAGACGGTTGGAAATTGAATTATAAATACGAAAATTAGATCGTGGAAAACAAAAATTCTGTAAAAACATTAATTATTATACTTGTGATTATAATGCTTGCACCTTTGTATATTCAATGGGGCAAGCAGTCGCAGTTAAATAAAGATATCAAGTATAGTTACCAAATACTCCAAGATGGTATAAAAAAAACAATGCAAAATGACGGAGTAGAATTGTTTTCAAAAACTAAATTGTATAGGCTGTTATGCAATCCAGACCAAATATCTAAAAACAATGAAAATCAAATTAACGAAATTATCAAGGAATCTTTTGATATTAAAAATGTAAGAATTCAATCAATATTGGACTCTTCTCAACAAAAAAAAAGATACGATTATAGTTTTTATTTGGATAATGGTGCTCTAGTTATTATTGAAACGCATAAATATACAAATAATGATAAAATAGCTTTTTATGTTGATGTAAATGGTTACAAACCACCTAACGAAGATTTATCTGATGCTTTTACATTCAGAATAAATGGAAACGGGAAACTGATTCCTTGTGACATAGGTGTTGAAAATCTCTATTATTTAGGATTGGAAAAAATATTAAAGGTGAATAATAATGAAGATGAGTAAAAAAAATATAATAGTTCTAGTTTTAGCAATAGTTTATTTTATTGCAGCATTATTTCTTATTGATGGAGAACCTTTCACTCGAATAAATAGGATTGTAATATTGCCTTTTTATTTAGGATTGGAAGTTTGTTATTTTTTGATTCCAATAACATTTATTTTGCTCGTTGGTTTAACCATTACACAACTGATTCGAAAAGATTCTACTTCTTGTAATGGACTATTTGAATTGCTTGTATTTATGAATTATTTGGGACATTTGAATGGTCATTTGGATTATGTTTTAAGAGATTATACAAACTTTTTATCAATAGATTTTTTGCATATTGATATTTTGTTTATTGTATTCTTAGGAGTTATACTTGGAGCTAATTATATATACAAGAAAAAAGATACACGATATTACTTAATATTCACAATTCCACTAATGGTGTATATGCTTGGATATATGACATGGATTATTAAAGTTGGAATTTAATGGGAGGGATGAAATGAAAAAACTTTTAATACTTTTATTTACTTTATTCTTGCCATTACAATGTTTTGCAAAAAACATTAATGTAGCATTCACAATCGATAATAATTATCCAATTTATACATTATTGTTGATAGACTCTATTTTACAAAACAATACGTCAAATTCAGATTACACATTCTATATAGTCGAAAACAATGTTACAGAAAAAAATAAACAAAAAATGAAAAAACATGTAACTCGACAAAATCAAAATATTGAATTTATTCACTTTGATACCGAATCTATTGATAATGGCGCTTTTTATTTCACATTCTCAAACCGTATTACGCCTATTGCTATGGCAAGAATTATGTTGCCTGAAATATTACCAAAAGATGTTGATAAGGTACTATATTTAGACGGTGATATGCTTGCAACAACAGATATAAAACCACTTTATGATACTGATTTAGAGAATTATCTTGCAGGAATGTGCCCAAACATAAATATAATGACATATCCTAAATTCAAATTTAACAATGGCTATTTTAATTCTGGTTTAATTTTGATGGATGTAAATAAATGGAGAAAAGAAAAAACTTCTCAAAAACTAGCAGATTATTTGGAAAAGAATTCCGAAGATTTTATTTTTCATAAAACGAAAAATCCAACAGCATACTTATACCCTGATCAAGATTTGATAAATATCGTCCTTGATAAAAGAATTAAAACTTTGGATAAAAGATGGAATAACCAAACCTTAAGACAAGCGGTTTTAGAACCTGATGCTGTTGGTATTTATCACTATATCGCATCAATAAAGCCTTGGCACTTCCCTCCAAAAAGAATTTATACACAAAATGCATATTTTAAAAATTGGGAAAAATCTTCACTATCAATTTATAGATATTACTATGCGTATCAAAAAGTTGTAAAAGAATACATAAAATTTGTAAACAAAAAAATTGGAAGATTGTACGATTTTATTGGTATTCAGCGCCCAAGATTTGTAAACGAAGCTTTGAAAAAATTAAGATAAATAGTAGCAAAAAATTTTTTCACCAGTTTTTAAGTCGGTATGATTAATGTTAATAAAATAAATTTTTGTGCTGGATATGGCGATCCGAATAGAACAGTCAGAAAAAAATATTCTGACTACGATTCAATAAATAGTGAAATGGAAAAATATAATATTTTAAATAAAGAATTGCAAGGACAAATTAGTTTATTGCAACAAGAAATTGCCTTGACAATTCAATCTTACCAAAACTCTCCCGAACAAGACAAAAACGAGATTGAACAAAAGATAAATGCGTTAAAAGAAGAAATTGATAGCTTAAAAGATCAAATAGAAGATAACCGAGCTAAAGCAAATGCCCTTTGGTATGGCTTTCACGAAAGATTATAAGTTTTAAAAAATATTGTAGAACAATTTTTTATTTTGTGCTTGAATTAGGCAAAAGAGGTTTATTATGAGAATTGTACCAATATCTTTTCAAGGCATGCCTTATAATTATTCTAAAATCGACGAAACATTGTCGCGTTCTGCACAACCAGTATCAGATGATTTTTTATGGTTAAAAAATCAAGGAGTTACAGATGTAGTGAACTTTCGAACAATGGTGGTTTCTGGAGTTGAATTTGATGAAAAAACCGTTGTAGAATCTTTGGGAATGAAATATCATAATATCCCAAGTATTACTAACCTGCCTGATGAAAAAAATATTGTAAAATTCTTTGATTTAGTAAAATCAACCAAAGAAAAAAATGGGAAATTACATATTCATTGCAAAGCAGGAGCAGATAGGACAGGGATGTACGCATTTATTTACAAAACAATGAATAATATTGGAACCCTTGTCGAAAACAAGAAAGAATGGCTTGCGAAAGGTCATAATACAAAAAGATACCCAGATTTGATGAGTTGGACAGAATCTTTTATTAAAAGAATTAAAAAATAATTAAAATCGCCTTTTACCAACACAATACAAAATAAAAAGGACAATAACAAATGTTATTGTCCTTTTTATGGTGGACCTTCACATACAAGTTAGTACTGAGTGTACATAAGTTTGAATAATAACAACTATTTAAACCAGATTTTAAAAGTACACTTTTTCTAGAGCCACAAATAAAATTACACCCTCCAAAAATTGCAAAATTATTGGATAAAAATGGATAAAATTGGGTATTTTAAATTATTGTAATTCCTATATCATTTAAAGAATTCCAAAGCTCATCATAATATTTAGGAAGTCTTGTGTTATC
>JAZRUK010000007.1:0-66233 GCA_045652525.1 Candidatus Gastranaerophilaceae bacterium
GGTGTAGTTGCTGCTATGACTATTCCAACATTAGTGGCTAATTATCAACAAAGATCTATGGATACTGCGGCTAACGTGTTTACAAGAAAGCTCGGTGAAGCTTTAAAAGTTATGAACTCTAATTCTTCTCTTGCAGGTTATAACTCTACTGCAGATTTTGTTAAAGAATTAGGTAAAAATATCAAAATAGTTAAAACTTGTGATTCTGAACATTTAACTAGTTGTTTTGTTTCTGAATTCTCTACTAATGATGATACATTTAAAACTGAAGAATTAAAACAAGCTAAAAATTTAAACAAAGATGGTAACTATGGTTCTGAAACAATCGGTGTACAGTTTGCTGATGGTGTTAGTGCTTTAGTTGCGTATAACAAAAATGCTAAGCAAGATCCTTATTCTAATCAAGTTGTTAATGTAACATCTGATGGTAAAGGTAAAGATTTATCTATTGGTTTAGGTACTGATGCATTGGCTATTCTATTTGATGTTTCTGGTTCATCTAATCCTAATACTTATGGCACAAACGATAGTGGCAAGTGGAAAGATATTAGAGGATTGAATGTTTCGATTAAAGTTGGGGCGGATATATTGAATATAGGTACAAGTTATTCAGCGGTAGATTGTACTGATTCAACATCGGAAGGATATGAATATTGTAATGCTAATGATATTAGTGTTGGTTACGATGATAATTTCTGGGCCGGCGCCAAATATGCTTGCGCTAAACAAGGTATGCGATTACCAACAAAAGATGAACTACTTGAGCTTGCACAAAAGAAAGGGCAAGATGGAATTCCTGCTTCTGGTAAATTTTGGTCTTCAACTGAAATTGACAAGTATAATGTTTACGACGTGATGTTTGGATATGGAGCTTTTAATAATATCAAATATAGCACTGGTCGTAGCGTGTTGTGTGTAGCGAATTAGTGTAAACAAAAGATTTATTAAAACAGGGAGGGTGAAGGCCCTCCTTTGTTTTTATAAACTTGATTATTAAATTTTGTGCTATAATAATTTTATGAGTGGAATTACTATTACTGCACCTGTTAAGAAACCCGAAGACATTGAAGCATTCAGCAGAGAAACCAATTGTCGGGATTATTATGTTTATTACAAAAAATTCTTAGACAATAATTTTGAATATGTAAAAGAATTTGTTGATACTGCAAAACGTTGCAAATGCAGTATTTACATAAACTTCAAGCACGATATCACAGAAGAAAATTTACCAGAAATCAAAAAAATGCTCAAGTTTTTGAAAACAGTAGGTATTGATGGAATTTTTATAAACAGTTTTGCAATATTAGAAGCCATTAAAGTTTTCAAATTACCTTTTAAAGTAATTGTTGACTCATATTTTGATATACATAACCTAAACGGAATAGATTTTATAGGTAGCTTCCACAAAGTTGACGGCGTAATTATCACCGAAGAAATTTACTTGAAAAACATAGCAAAAATCAAAAAATATACAAAACTTCCATTGGCAATAGATTCCGACAATTTGCCTTGGTGTGCCGAAGATATCAAAAAGATGAAAGCAATCGACAATGTAGTTATAAAAGGTAAATTTGCGACATCTGAAGAAATTTTAGAAGGCATAGAATTAGTAGAAAAAATTCTGGAAAAACCTAAATTATTCAAAAATCAAAAACTTCCGTTCAAACACGTACGAAAAAGTATTTACCAGACCAACCACTTTTCTGGCGAAATGGTAAGCGCTGAGGGCAAAGATTTCAAATTCAGCCGCAATATACACAAATTTGAGTGGGACGTTCAGCGGTCAAAATCGCCAAAAGAAATTAATTACAATAGCGAACATCGCATAAATTTAAGATTATCAGAATTAGCTCAAGTCAAAGAACTTGAAAAATTCATTAAAAAAATAGGTTACAATCCGATTTATTCAATTGAATATGGGGAAATTCTTTCCACTTGCGACCTTGCAACAAGCAGCTTTAGCGAACTTATAACAAAGGTTAGAAAATTCTGTTATAAATATGATATTAAGTTCCAACTTTCAACGCCAAAAATTTTAATTGAACGAGATTTTGACAGAGTTTATGAATATGTTAAACAACTTTTATTAACAGAACCAACACCTGATTCATTAATAATAAATAATATCGGATATTTTTGGGCTTTCATTAATGACAACGACATCAACCATATTCCAATAGAAATAGGTCAAGGTATAAACTTATTAAACAGCTTATCAATAAAATGTTTAAACAATCTAGCTCCAGTCGAAACAATTGATTTTACTTCATTCAAGGATATGGAAAGCGCAATAAAAACAATTAAAAAAATTAAAAATGATATTCCAACAAAAAAATATACAATCGCAGGAAACAAAAAAGTTCCAAGTATGGGGTTATGCCCACTAAATAATGATAGCGCAGTAACTTCTCGCTTATCTTGCAAAGCTCCTTGTCATCAAGGTGGATTTGCCTTAAAAGATCCTTCATTGAAAAAAATGTATCCTTTTACTTGTGATGGTTTTTGTAGAATGCACATGTTTGAAGATACAGTTCTTCAAGATTTTTCTTGCGTAAAAGAACTTGCTGACGCTGGCGTAAACGAATTTGTATTTGACTTTAGTGCACTTCACGCAAAATACGTACCAATCTTGCTAAATAAATTTTTTGCAGAAACAAATATTCCTGAGCTTGCTTTAGTTTAACGTCACTTGTTTTTCATGATAAAATACAGGTATGTACGAAACTTATTCAGACATTTTAAAAGCGTTAGAAGATAATTCGCATTTGCGTTCTATCAAAAACTTTTCTAAAAAAGATGGTAAATACATCTGCTTTGGCGAAACTCGTCTTTTAAATCTATCATCAAATAATTATCTAAATTTCGCTGATAACAGAAAAATAACAGAAGAATTTATGAAATTTGTTGGAGGAAAATATTCTTTTGGCAGCGCGTCTGCAAGACTTTTGACAGGGAATTTACCAATATACGAAGAATTAGAAAAATTAATTTCAAACTTATATAATAAAGATGCAACCCTGTTATTTAATAGCGGTTATCACGCAAATATCGGCATATCAAGCTCTATTGCACAAAAAGGCGATGTTGTATTTTCAGACAAGCTCAATCATGCCAGCATAATTGACGGTATGCAACTTTCACAAGGGAAATTTTTTAGATACCAACACAACGATATGGAAAGCCTTGAAACCATTTTAAAAAGGGAACGCAATAACTATAATAACGCCATTATTATTACCGAAAGTGTTTTCAGTATGGACGGTGACATTGCAAACCTTAAAAAAATTGTAGAGCTTAAGAAAAAATATAATTGTATTTTAATAGTTGATGAAGCACACGCTTTTGGAGTATTTGGCAAAAAAGGACTAGGTGTTTGCGAAGATTTAAATATTATAAAAGACGTTGATTTGATTATCGGGACTTTCGGCAAAGCAATTGGTTCAATGGGAGCTTTCGTAACAGGTAGCGAAATTCTTATCAAATTTTTGATAAACAAAGCCCGCTCTTTTATTTTTTCAACCGCATTACCGCCAATAAATATAGCTTTTTCAAAATGGATAATTGAAAATAAATTGCCTGAAACTTATGAAAAACGCAAAAAAATGTTAGAACTGGGTAAAAATTTAGGTAGTCAAAGTCATATTATTCCAAAAATTATCGGTTCAAATGAAAAAACTATTGAAATATGCGATGTGCTTTACCAAAACGGATACTTTACATTACCAATAAGACCACCAACAGTTCCAGAAGGCACTTCAAGGCTTAGACTATCACTTACAACTGAAATTACAGAAAACGATTTGGAAACTCTATGCAACATTATTGGCTAAACAAACAAAACAAGAGAAAATTAATAGTATTTTTTGCAGGCTGGAGCTTTGACTATAAGCCGTTTGAATGCTTAGAATGCGATGATTATGACGTATTGATTTTTTATGATTATAATACACTTGAGTTGCCAAATATCGACGATAATTATGAAGAAAAAATTCTCATAACTTGGTCAATGGGAGTTTTCATCGCTTATTTATTAAAAAACAAATTACCACAATTTAACAAGAAAATAGCTGTAAACGGGACTCCATATCCAGTACACAACGAATTTGGAATCCCTCAAAAAACATTTGATTTAACTTTAAAATATGCTGAAACAGGCTTGCAAGGTAAATTTTATCAAAACGTTTTCACCAATGATAAATTTTGGGCAAAATACAATAAAAACCCTATTGAACGTCCTATTAAAAACAGAGTTTCCGAACTTGTAACCCTAGACAAATTAATAAAAGAAACCACAATCGAATACGACAAGTTTTACGATAAAGCAATTATCGGGACATCAGATAAAATAATTCCAACAAAAAATCAATTAGCTTTTTGGAAAGATTTGGCCCAAACTGTTGATTGCGGACATTTTCCGTTTTATAATTACAAAAGTTGGACAGAAATATGCAATTAAACACAAAATCTATAAAAAGCCATTTCGAAAGAAGTATGGACAAATACGACGAAAACGCCATTGTCCAAATTGATTCTGCCGAAAAACTTACCAATTCTCTTACTAAATTTACAACCAAATTTGAAAATATCTTAGAGCTTGGTTGTGGGACAGGCGTCTTAACAAAAAGAATTAAAAATAATTTTTCATTTAAAAATTACTTTGCCAATGACTTAGTAGAAAAATCAAAAAATTACATATCAAATATTATACCTGACAACACTTTTTTACACGGGAACGCAATAAAAATTAGGCCTCCCAAAAATGTTGATTTAATCATTTCAAATGCAATGTTTCAATGGTTCTTTAATCTAGAAGATATTACGACGCACTGCAAGTCCTTATTAAATAATAACGGGATTTTAGCATTTACAACATTCGGAACTAAAAACTTTACTGAATTAAAAGATATTTCTGGACTTTCATTGAATTACTTAACAAAAGAAGAAATCGAAAACATCTTAAAAAAAGATTTTGATATTTTGCATATAGAAGAATACACATATACCCTAAACTTCAACAATCCTCTTGAACTTTTAGCTCATATGAAAAATACAGGTGTAAATTCCTTAACTTCAAAAACTTGGACAGTAAAAGAAGTAAAAGATTTTTGCGAAAATTATTTACAAAAATATAATTCCGTTAAACTGACATACAATCCTATCATTGTTATTGCAAAAGTTAAATAATAATTAAATCAATCCTTGCACCTATTCCATTTTGTAAAAAAAAATATTATAATCTTTACATAAAATCATGTTTATTATTAAAATATGGTTATAGAGGTAAACAATATTGTTAAACAACTTCGAAAATTTTGATAATTCAGAAACATCTGCAAGAAAATCTTCTTTAATTCAAGAGAGAGTAAACCTTGTATCAACTCATATGTACAAGCAGTTTTTGGATTATCAACACGCTACAGTTAATACAAACGAAATTTTTATAAGAATGATTGACAATCTACAAGCAGTTTCTGAATCCTTAAAACAATCATTCTCTTCTAGAGGAATCACAACTCAAAACATATACGTTGACACTGATCCTCAAAAGTCCGTTGCCATAATCAATATCCTATGGCACAAAATCAGTTTTACAACTCGTTGCAATCACCAACCTCAAGCTTTGTACAGAGAAAATGGAGATCATCTTTTCTCTGGTCGTATTATGGCTGTTAGAGGAAATTACAACGAAATAATGCAAGGTGTAAAAGACCACGATGACGAAATGGGAAGACTTCTAGAAAACGAAGTGGCATCACTATTTATACCTGCAGAAACAAACCAAAATTCAATTTTAAAAATCAAACATTTATCTAATAGGGAATTTTACTTAAACCAACTTGACGCACCAAGGGAATTTGTCCTCAAAGTTGTTGAAACTATTTGTGGTGGCGGTTTCTACCACGAAGAAGGTGCAAGAAGACAATTTAATATTTAAAAAAAATTGACATTCTTCAGAAAATAACTAATATATTGGTATAGGGATTGTAGGTATGCGTTTAATAGAAAAACTAAAAGAGCTTGAAAATAATTACATGTTTATCAGATGGGCAACAGGTGGAGAATACGGAAAACTTGTTTATGCTGGCGATGATTTTATTGAATTCAACATTGTTGATGTTGATACAATGGAGTACAGCGAAACAATTTTAATCCACGCACCATTGATTTTGGAAGTGTGCGTTGGCGGAGCTGATGTTGCTAGAATTTTAGCAGAAGTATCGTCTAAAATTACTGAGTAATAACTAAGTTAGTAGCAACTGGTATTGAATTATACCAGCTCAACAAAACTTAATAAATTCCTCTCACATTCTCTTTATGCTAAAATCAGCACAGGAGGATGTACACATGATTAAAGATTTATTTTGCACCCATAGGGGGGGGGGGTAAAACGCTCTCCTAGTGTGGGTTTTCAGGGTTTAGAGGAGTCCCCTCGCCCCTTGTGGGAGAGGGTTAGGGTGAGGGGTAAAAAAGCCTTTACATTAGCAGAAGTCCTAATCACCCTTGGTATCATTGGCGTAGTGGCTGCGATGACTATTCCTACATTAGTGGCTGATTATCAAGCTAAATCTTGGAATACTTCTGCAACTGTTTTTGAAAGAAAATTAGAAGAAGCTTTAAAAGCTATGAATACTCAACAATCTCTTGCAGGGTATACTACTACTGAAGAATTTGTTGCTGAATTATCTAAGCATTTTAAAATACTTAAAACTTGTGATAACACTAAATTAACTGATTGTTTCTCTGATACTGTTTATTGGGGTGGAGGGGATGCTACTCCTGAGGCAGTTGATATGAGTACTATTAAAACATCTAAAAACTTTGGTCAAAAGGATTGGGGTACTAATATTGTAGGTGTGCAATTTGCCAATGGTACTAATGCTCTAATTGCATATAACCCTATAACTCATAGTGATGATTCTACAGTTAAAGTTTGTAAGCAAGATCCTTATTCTAACCAAATTACTGGTGGAGATTGTTTAGCTATTCTGTATGATACTTCAGGTTACAAATCTCCTAATACATCTGGAAAAGATTTAAGAGCGAATGGTAATGTTAAAAAGTTAGGTTCTGGTTGTGCGTTTGAGATTGGCGGAACTTGTTATACTACAACTCTATTCACATCAACAGCACACGTTTGGAATGCTTGCGATACAAAAGGTAACACAACTGATCCAGACGATTTAGCTTTTATGTCTAAATATGAAATAAACACATGTATGAGTTCAAGCAATGGCACAAATGACTATTGGGCAGGTGCAATCGCAGCATGCGGTGGTAAAGACAAAATGCCAACAATGGTACAATTGGCAGAACTTACTACTTATATGTATGATGGTATGATTGCAAGTTCAGAGGGAAATACAAATTGTCCAAAAGATGATAGTGGGAATTTAACAAATTGCAGAAATGATAATAGAACACTTTCTTTAGGCTTTCCACTAAGTGACTTCCATGTTTGGGCTGGTGATGCGCAATCATCAGCTGAAAGGGTATTGTATAGACATTTTGAGTCCGAACGAGCAGGCGTAACAAGTGGTTTTCGTCATGGCAGTTGGAGAATGTATACGCTATGTGTAGATAACTCATAGTAAATTTATAATAAACATTAAAACACAGGAGGGTGGGTTGCCCTCCTGTGTTATTCTATATTCTTTCAATATACCAATTAGAAATTCCGTGGTTATTAAAATTCCACAAGAGATTGAAATAATAATCCCTTTCGATATCATTATTAATTTTAAAAGGGAGAAACATAGTCTTTGCCATAACACTCCTTTTATAACTTTCTAATGAATCATTTATTTCTTTAGCAAATCTTTTCTTAAATTCAGCTTCAGTAAGCTCTAACCTCTCTCTTGTTCGCTTATTTTTTAATATCATACCTACTCCTCGATTGGTGTTAAATTATCCAATTCAGTATTATATTTTTCCGTTTCTGTCAACACAAGTTGCATAAGGGACTTTAGCATCAGCAAAATCCACTCGCTCGTGTTTAACGGGTCTGCGTGTTTTGTTCTGCTAAGCCCTCACACGGCGCACTACGCAAAATCCTCAAAAAAAAAGTCACATCTTTGTGTTTGTGACTTTGAACAATAATCTTGGGAGGAGATTTGGGGATAGTTGTACATGCATGATAATTCAAGCATGCCAAATTTGTTACATGAGTAGGAGAAAAATTAATAAATCTTTACATTTTCTTGATTTTGTTATATAATATGTGCATGAGAAAAAGCATGCGAATTTTAATAATTAATGGTGTAAACCTTAATATGCTTGGGTTTAGAGAAGCTGAGCAATATGGAACTATTACACTTAAAGAACTTGAAAAAGAACTTCACGCATACTCATTTAAACTTGGAATTGACATTGAAACCTTCCAAAGCAACATTGAAGGTGAAATTGTTGAACGTATCCAACAAGCAAGAGAACATTTTGACGGAATTGTACTTAATGCTGGTGCATACACTCACACTAGCATCGCAATTCGTGATGCTATAACTTCAGCATCTATGCCAACTGTTGAAGTGCACATGTCAAACATATACAAAAGAGAAGACTTTAGGCACAAATCACTAATAGCTCCTGTATGTGTGGGGCAAATATCAGGATTTAAAGCTGAAAGCTATAAATTGGGTCTCAAAGGATTGGTCAATTACTTAACCAATAAAGAAAACAAATAATTTTTTTTAAATTACATTCCGTAGAATTCTTCAGCAGCTGCGCCTACTAATGAACAAGCTTGTTCATAAGAATAACCATTTTTCATTAAATATTCACAGTATCTGTCAAGATCTTCTACTTTGTCAGGGTTGCTGTTCAAAAAAGCAATATCTTTTTCTAAAGCTGTTTGAGCAACTTGTGAACGTCCAATAACTTCTGAAGGCATTTTACCTAAATCAGTAACTTCTTTAGCCTCAAATTGAGGTGAAGGCACTGCATCTTTTCTTGCTTGAATACCTTGAAAATTAATGTTACTTGAATTCGTCGTGTTGTTAACTTCTCTCATAAGTTCACCTTACCATTTCTGAACCGATTGCCATAACCGATTCCATTTATCTCATCGCGTCATCTTGTATTTTAAAACTCGAAAAAATATTTTTTTGCTATTTAACACAAAAAAAATTACAAAAGTTAATAATAATTTTTTTTATGTTATTATGAATTATATAATAATATAGGAAGTAATGCAAATTATGAATTTTAGCAATTTATTTAGAGATTTTATTTACGGCTGCAATCTTAGAAGAGTAATAAAAAATTTACCTGACGCGGTTTTTATAGTAGAAACAGACGGTAGAATTTCCTGGGTAAACGACAAAGCAACAACAGTTTTTGAAGGCGGGAAAAGACTTTTAAAGAGCTACCATTTTGATGATTTAGTAGATAAAGGCAAAGAAAAAATTGAAAAATCTATTGCCACAAGAACTCCTATTATAGCAGGAGCTTTTACCCCAGCCGCTAGGGAATTTTTCATTGAATTGAACGCAAAAAAATATCACGGGAGCTTTATAGTAACAATTCGTGATATTACAGCGATGACAAATGTTTTAACAAATGCTGAACAAACAAGCCAATTCAACAAAGAAAAAAATGCAATGTTAGTTAAACTAGCCAATGAAATTAAATCTCCAATTAATTCAATCGTTGGTTTTTCTCAAGCATTAATTGATGGAATTGGCGGTGAAATTAATGAAAAACAAGATAAATACGTAAGAATTATCAACAAAAATTCAAATGACTTGTTACATTTTATGGAAAAATTTATTGAATTTGCATATGCTGAATCAACATTATATGAATATGATTTTCAAACTTTTGACATTGTAAATGCTATTCAAAATGTTATCAGAAGCAACGACGTTGTAACTTCTTCAAAAGGTTTGACAATAAATTTCGATTTTGAAGATATTGTAAAACGTGCTATTTATTCTGATGAAAAATCCTTAAAAACAATTTTACAAAACTTGTTAGAAACTTCTATAAAATTAACTGATACAGGTTCAATTTCATTTAGAGCATTTTATCCAGAAGAAGATTTAGTAAGAAGTTTAAGAGTTTTTGAAAATGTAAAACCAGAATCACTAATCCAAATTTCCATTACTGATACTGGTATCGGTTTACAAGAAACAGAAATGGACGGACTATTTGAACCTTATACACAACTTGATAAACAAAATAAAAAGAATATGGTTCGCACTATCAGCTTAGGAACATCAAATATTCTTGCAAGACGTCTACAAGGCATTGTATGGGCAGAATCTGAAGTTATGAAAGGTACTACATTCAATCTTATAATTCCGATTGAAAAGGATTTTCATTTAAAACATGAGTAATGTCATTTTAAAAAACGTAAAAAAAATCTATGATAAAAAAGTCGTTATCGATAACATAGATTTAGAAATTAAAGATAAAGAATTTGTAGTTCTTGTCGGAGCATCTGGTTGCGGCAAATCAACAATTCTCAGAATGATTGCTGGCTTAGAAGAAATTACCGAAGGTGAAATCTTTATTGGAGATAAAAAAGTAAATGATGTTCACCCAAAAGATAGAGATATCGCTTTTGTATTCCAAAGCTACGCACTATATCCACATATGACTGTTAGGGAAAACATTGCATTCGGTTTAAAAATGCGCAAAGTTGATAAAGCAACCATTGAACAAAAAGTTCAAGAAGCTGCCGAAATACTTGATTTGACTGAATATTTGGACAGAAAGCCAAAACAGCTTTCTGGTGGACAAAGACAACGTGTAGCATTAGGACGTGCAATAGTGAGAAATCCTAAAGTATTTTTAATGGACGAACCTTTATCTAACTTAGATGCAAAATTACGCGTTCAAATGCGTTCAGAAATTAAAAAATTACACGAAAAATTACAAACTACTTTTATTTATGTAACCCACGATCAAACAGAAGCTTTAACTATGGGGGATAGAATAGTTGTATTAGATAAAGGTGTAATTCAACAAGCAGACACTCCTGAAGAAATATACAATAATCCTGCAAATACCTTTGTTGGCGGATTTATCGGTTCACCACAAATGAATTTTATTGACGGAAAAGATTTAGGGCTTGATGAAAATATCTTATATGGAATTCGTCCTGAAAAAATGATTTGTGGCGGCAACATCAAAAAAACTGTAGATATTGAAATTACCGAGCTTTTAGGCAGTGAAAAAATAGCTTATTTTTCAATTGGCGACAAAAAATGCAGTGCAAAACTTTCTGCCGACTTTAATTTTGACAAAACACTAGAACTAAGTATTCGAGAAGAAGATTTATTTAAATTTGATAAAAATACCAATATTAGACTGTAGTTTTCCAATGAACTCTAAAATCAGAAATTAGGCCTAAAGCCTTTTTATAATCACCTTCAAAACATACACATCTATCATCAACAAACAAATAAGCTGGCTCTTTAACATTAGTTATACTATACTGAGCAATATTATTAGTAATAAGCCATTCTTGAGCCAATGTTCTATTGCGAGTTGTAAAAATTTTAACCTCGAAATTTTTAGAAAGAGTCTCCAAAAAATCCTTTGCACCCTCTTTAATTTCAGGAATATATTCTGAAGAATATTTGCCATTGTATTTATTAAGAACACCATCAAGGTCTACAAGTATAAGTTTTTTATGTTTTTTCATGTTTTGTCCGTATGGCGGTTTGTTTATTTTGTCATTATAGCGGACAATTATAGAATGGACAATGATTTGTTAAGAAAGCTTGCAAACAGAATTAAAGAACTGAGAAAAATAAATAATTTCACTCAGGACGACTTGGCATTTCATTCTGGCATAGCTCGTTCAACACTTGGCAATATTGAAACAGCCAAAAATGATTTAACATTTACCAAATTAAATAGAATTGCTAAGAGTTTTAATATGTCGTTATCTGAATTTCTTAATTTTTAAAATTCTTCTTTATTTTCGTCAATCCAAATTATAGTAATATTTATTGGCTGAGCAAACGGATTTGTGAATCTTGATTCAGAAAATTCACCATTTGCTAAAGCGTCATAATATGCGATTTGTTCAGATAATCTCTTTGTATATTCAAATAGGTTTTTCATAAACTAACCTCCCGACTATTACATACATTATTTAATCTGTACCTGCTTGATTAATCCCCACAAAGTAGTGATTTTTGTTATCCAATAGTCAGGTTGGATAATACATTTTATCAATAGAAAAACATAAAAAATAATTTTATCTTCATTTAAAAGGAGATTTAATTATGAAAAAAACACTTAAAGGATCAAAAACAGAACAAAATCTTATCAACGCATTTGCTGGCGAATCAATGGCAAGAAACCGTTATACATTTTTTGCTAGCATAGCAAAAGAAGAAGGCTATGAACAAATTGCAGAAATTTTTTGTTTAACCGCAGAAAACGAAAAAGAACACGCTGAAATTTTTTATGAACATATCGGTGATACTATGGGGCACGTAAATGCCGTTTATCCATTTAAATTAGGAACAACCGAAGAAAACTTAGAAAGTGCTATCGCCGGCGAAGACGAAGAGGCAAATATACTTTATAAGGAAAGCGCACAAATCGCCCACGAAGAAGGCTTTGATGATATAGCTGAATCATTTAACCATATAATAAATTCCGAAAAACACCACAAAAATCGTTTTCAAAAACTTTTGGGTAATTTGAAAGAAGAAACTATTTTCAAAAAAGACGATAAGGTTACTTGGATGTGCAGAAAATGTGGTTATTTATGTGAGAATAAATGCGCGCCAAACAAATGTCCAAATTGTGGTCACGAACAAGCCTATTTTCAAATATTATGTGAAAATTACTAGTTGCCATATCCATGCTCATTATATATAATATAGGAGAATGGATAACAGAAAAAAATCGTTAATTTTAATAACTGTTTTAACTTTCTTTTACGGGCTTTATTATTGGGGAATTCCTGCATTTATAAATATCGAAAAAAGAATAACTTCTGTTGAAAATTTCATACAAGAAAAAACAGGTATTAAAATTTCTGTCGAACAGCCTTATATTAAAATGGGACACACTCCTGCAATATGGTTTATGGCAGAAAATATCGTTATTTTTAATAGCGACGGTTCTAAGGCTACAAATTTAGAACATTCAGCTATTAAAATCCATTTATTACCTCTATTGGCAGGTAAAATTCATATTGGCAATTTTTCAAGCGACAAAATTGCCATAAATTTGATATACACAAAAGATGGTGAATTTAAATTAGGTGAATATCTTCTGCCACAAATCCCAAAATCAAATATGATACTAAGTAAAGCATATTTTAGACTAGGGAATTATAATATTAATCTAGAAGATCAAAAACAAAATAAAAATATTATATTAGACGGGAATTATTTAATACTCGATGAATTTAAAAATAATAAACGCATCAAACTTTCAACATTCGCCAAATTGTTCGTTGATAAAAAATCTTCTGAAATTTTAACTGATATTGATATTAAATTACCGATTAATAAAATCACCGAAGACCAATTTAAAATAAATGGTCGTATTTCTAATTTGGATTTAGCAGATTTCTCCGATTACATAAAAGCCGTCTCTAACAACTCCATAAAATCATTATCAGGCTTAGTAAATATGGTTACTGAAACTAAAGCCACTGAATACAACCATAAAAATATTTTTTCAAAAATTACAATCAAAAACCTAGGGATTTTACGAGAAGATCAAGCCAAATCAATTTATTGTAAAGATACCTTAGAAATTAAAACCGACATGGATACTATTCAAAACGGCTTAAACATAAGTAACATGCAAATTTCAGCTAAAGGCATTGATACTAAAATTAAAGGGGAAATAACAAATCTTGAATCCAAAAATCCAACAATTGACACAGCAATATCTATAAAAGATTCGCGCACTGAAAATTTTATAACTTTAATACCAGGATTAAACCATGCTATAGAGGAAGTCGATTTTTATGCACTTAAAAAGTATCCCTTCTTTGGCGATATTGAAGGTAACTTAACTGTAAAAGGCAAAGCTTTAACACCAGATATTAACGGTTTCATCTCTGTTAAAAATGGTTATTTAATTAAACCTTTACCATACAATACACCAAAGGCGACAATAAATTTAACCTTTAATAATACAAACATGCTTATTGATGCAAAGGTTCCAACTCCAAATAACAATAATGTTTTTGTTTCTGGAAACCAAGAACTTTACGGAGAAAAAATAGCAGACCTAGACATTAAAAGTTCCTCAAATGTGGATTTAAAGACAGCACAGTTAGTCTTAAATCCTTTACACGAAATACTAAAATTTGATCTTGGCCCAGTTCCTATTATGCAAATCAATGGAACTGGAAATATCGATCTAAAAGTTAAAGGTACAAGAAGTGAGCCTCACTGCTGGGGAAAATTATTTTTCCAAAACGCCACTGCTTCATTCAATGATATACACAATATGACTATTAAAAATACGAATGGATATCTTGAATTTGACGATCAAAGCACTCATTTTTATACAAGCTCAGCTAATCTTAATGGAAA
The DNA here is from genome assembly GCA_045652525.1 of Candidatus Gastranaerophilaceae bacterium. GTDB lineage: Bacteria > Cyanobacteriota > Vampirovibrionia > Gastranaerophilales > Gastranaerophilaceae > SIG32. The sequence continues at coordinate 14,520 of JAZRUK010000007.1, forward strand.
GCCCGTTTCAGCTGATGGGATTTGCACTCTTAAAGGAGATTTAGATTTTAACATAAAAGCTGATCAACAAGACCTCGGATACTTGTTGACTATCGTAAAAACTTCACCAATGCTTGAAGATATACAAAAATTATTAAAGCCAATCTCATATGCAAAAGGACTTGCTAATTTAAATCTTAATATAACAGGTAAAATTGTAGATATTAACGATATAGTATTTAATAAAAATATTTTTGCAAAAGGTAACCTGATTTTATTTTCAAATACTGCTAATGTACAAAATATACCTATAACAAACATCAATGGAAAAATAGATTTTGAAAATTTTGATACAAATTTTGATTTAAATTCTACTATTGGAAGCTCAAAATTAAAAATTACTGGAAACTTAAAAGAACAAATCGCTGATATAAAAATCAATTCTACTAATTTCATTCTAAAAGACTACATAAATCTTTTAAGTATTAGACTTCCATTCAATGAGGACTTTAGCAAAATCCGCACCAGTTTTAACGCGCAATACAAGGGTGAAATAGAAAAAATAGAATCAAAAGGGATTAACATTAAAGGTAAAGTTCATCAATTTAAAGGTACTAATATAAACATAGAAGATATCCCTTTTGAAGTAGCAAATGGAAACCTTAAAAATACAAATATTAAAGGTTTACTTAAAACAAGCCCATTTAATATTAACTTTAATGCTTCAAATATACTTTCTGAAAAGCAATTATTAAACGGAACATTTAATTTTAACAAGCTTAATTTGGCGAATTTAAAAGAAATCATGAATTATTTTAGCATCCAAAATGTACAAAACCTTTCTGGAGTAATAAATTTATCAGGGCAAATCAACAACAATAACCTTTTCACTGATACACAATTAGATGATGTAAGTTTTATATATTTGCCCGAAAAGTTGCCAATCAAAATCGCAAGTGGCAAAATTCAACTAAAAAATAATATCTTGATTTTAAGCAAAATCAATTCATTATTAGGTGAAATGCCCGTATTTACAGATGGAAAAATTTCAAATCTAGATAAAACACCTTATTTTAATATATATATAAATGCAAAACCAACTCAAAAGTTTATTGATCAATTCTTTAACAATAAAGCTGTATATCCGATAAAATTAAAAGGTGACATTATTTGCACATCAAATATATCAGGAACGTCAAAAGCGTTACATAATAAAACTCAATTAAAATTAGCCGAAAATGCCAGCATTTATTATATGGGAGCAACATTAGGTAGTCACACAGATAACAATTTGTCATTATTAACTGCTGACAACATTATCTATCCTGATAAAATAACAATTAATAATTTCCAATACGACAAATTAATTCCATCACAAAACAATATTTTGCACAAAAAAACTCAGCTAACCGCAGCTGGGAATATTGGTTTCTTACCTAACAATGATATTAAATTTAACAATTTTAAAATAAAAACACAAGAACCAACTGATGCAAAAATATTCAATATTATTTTCAGAAAACCTTTTATGAAACAAGGCATCTTCACTTCTGACATAATATTGAACGGTAAAGCATCAGAACCTATAATTGGAGGCAAATTGCATATTACAAGTATCGATATGCCTTTATTTGATGCTATTGTTAACGATATAGATTTAGATTTCAAAAAAGATAATATTTATCTTAATTCAAAAGGCATAATCCTTACAAATAACTTAAATATTTCAGCTATAATGCGCAATAATCCAAATCCACCAATGATATTTGAAGACATCAAAATAAATCTTGAAGATTTAGATTTAAACAAAATATCTGAAACTTTAAGAGATTATGATGTTAATACATCTAGAAACATATCTTCAACATCTCAATCAACCAGCATACCAGACTTAAGTCAAGTTATCATTAAAGGTTCCGAAATAACAGCAAATAACATTAAGATCAAAAACTTAGATGCAAAAGACTTTTTAGCTCACGTTATTTTAAATGACAAAATGCAACTTGAAGTAGAAGATTTTAAATTCAAAACTGCAGAAGGAGAAATTTTCGGAAACATAAAATATAATTTATTAAATAATTTAGTTAATCTATCAATGAAAATTAAAGAGACAAATGCACAAATTGTAGCAGAAACTTTGTTTGGCTTAAAAGGTCAAATATACGGGATTGTAACTGGAGATATCGACCTTTATTGCAATGGCAAATCTCAAGATTTATGCACACAAACTCTTGGAGGCGAAGGTCAATTTGTAGTTGCTGACGGTAAAATGCCAAAACTTGGATCATTAGAATATCTTTTAAAGGCTGGCAATCTTGTAAAAGGTGGTTTAACTGGACTTTCAATAAATGGAATTATTGACTTAATAACTCCACACAAAACAGGAAACTTTGATAGTATCAAAGGATCATTCCACGTCGCAAACGGCATTGTCGATGACATACAAATATATTCTGATGGAAAAGATTTAAATATGTATATGAAAGGAACATATAATTTTACAAATTTGATTGCAGATATGCAAATTTTTGGTGCGTTAACAAAAAATTTCTCCACGCCTTTTGGGAAAATAGCAAATGCATCCTTAAACACACTTTTTAACACAATTCCAGGAATAAACATTTCTGAAGCACCTTCTGTATTAACAGATGACATCAAAAAAATTCCAAATTCAGAAAATGCCGCAAGAATGTTTGCAGCAGAGATCTACGGAGATATCAATGGTGACAACTACGTAAAAAGTTTCAAATGGCTAAAATAAAATTACTTTTTAACTGATTTATTTTCATACTCAGAAACCCCAGGGAAAGAATCTGAACCTGTTGTAACTTTTGTAATCCAGTATTGAATTTTTGGAATAATTGTTGACAAGAATAATGCTGATACAGCAAAACCTGTACCCCAATTCAAGACATTCATCTTCATGTTTTTCTTACAAGCTTTTTCAATTACAGACATATCAATTTGACCATCTTTAGCTTGTTTCATCAAATCTTTAACATAGGCTTTAACCGTATCAATAGTACCATCCAAATCACTTTGTGCTATAAATTTCATTGGATTTTTATGGTTTGGAAGTTCTACTTTAGTTCTAACACCATCAATAATTTCTGTTCTTGTTTCTGTACCTTTTGCAACAGTAAATACATTATCCCAGAAATCTGGATTGTTCAACGCACCACCCTCGAATAGTGCTTTAACTTGACTTTCCGCAAGCATTGAAACACCTTCTTTTTGAGGTTGAAGTTTAGACATTCTCTTAGCTAATTCAGCATATTTATCGTAGTCTTCCTTACTAAATTCTCTTTGAATTGTTTCTAAGAATTTATCCAAAGTAATCGCGCCATCTCTAATTTCTGGCTGAACTTTTGACATCTTTGCCACTATGTCTTTCTTACCAAACATAATATCTTCAAAATCAGCAACGGAAACTGAACCCTCTTTGTGTCCCAATTTTTCCATTACATGTTGTACATAATCAGTAGTTTGTCTAGCTCCAACTGGATTCAATCTGTCTTTATGACCTAGTTGGAATTTGTTCATCAAACCATTTATTAAAGGCATACTAAACATATAGAAGAATATAGAAGCAATATCACGCCATAAAATTTCAATTCTTTCAGGAGTATTTCTAGCACTGATTGCTCTACCACCTGTAACACCAATATCTGTTGACATTAATTGCCAGTAACTATCATTTTCTAATTTGTTTGCCAGCCATAAGAATTTTTCTGCACCAGTAAATGATACATTATCGTCTTTTTTATTCGCAAAATCCACCATTCTAGGTTTTACAGGACTTAATAAAAACTCTTTCTCATCTCTTTTAATTATATTTTCTTGTGTACTTTCTTGAATATTTGAATTTATTTCTTCTTGTTGTTGTTTTGTTTGATAAGCTTTTGTAATTGCTTGGTTTAATTTAGGCACCACAAATCCAACCAAAGCATTTGCCATTACAACACTTGCCGCAACTTTAGTAAATTTGAATGCTGCAACTTTACCTCTTGATACTGCTCTACCCGCATCTTTAGCCTGTTTCATATAGTTAGCCAATGGATCCCTAATAGAATCTTTTACGACATCAAAATTAGTATCTTTTAGACCCATCATTTTACTTAAAGCAAAATCATTTACTTTATTTAATGCTTTTACTCCACCAAACCAGAACAATGCCCCGATAACTTCTTCTGTAAATCTTTCTCTAGATTCAATAAAGCCACCTCTTTTGTGTGCGTTGATTGTTCTTCCGCCAGTTACAAAACATTCTAACAGAATTACTGGTGCAAGACTTTTAATTTCCATACCTCTAACAAATCTTTGCATTGGAGTAAAGTTATTTATATTCTGTTTTGGGAGTCTATAATTTATTGGAGAAATATTCATATTACACACACACTAATCTGATAATACATACAAATCATGTCAACTGTAATTTTTGCCTTATTTTCACGGGGTTTTAATAATTTGTTACACTAGTAGTGTAACATAAACAATAATTAAGTATTGTTAAAATTTTAAACAAAAAACGACTTAAAATAACAATAGTTTTTTTTACGTGTTTTTGATATATTGATCGTGAAAGTGTAGGATCTAATGAGTATACAAGCAATAAATGCCAATTGTCCACAACGTTTTAACCAATTTTCAGAGGTTAAAAGCATTTCTGTGCCTGTTTTTTCAACTCAAGAACCTTCTAAAAAAGTAAAACGTACTGTAGCTGCAACTTCATTTATTGGAATGAGTACAGCATTGGCTTTAATTGCTAAACGACAAGGCTTTTCACTTAATCCAAAAGTTATAAAAGAAACTCCTATAAAAGATTGGGCTATTTTTAAAATCAAAAATAATAATGGTAAAGCGCCACTAAGAATTGAAGAAGCCGAAATTTTGGCACTCGCTTCAGGCTCTGTTACAGGAGGTCTTGTGGGTGGTGCAATTGTAGACAAAAAAAATATGAAAGCCAAAGGCAGAGAAGCTCTTACCCAAATTGCTGGTAATGTGGCTGTTCCTGTAGCTTGCGTTGGAGCAACGGCTAGACTTTATAATAAATATGAAAAACAAATAAAATCTGTAATGCCACAAGTTAAAACAAATGGCAAAAAATCATTGGAATTTTTAAATAAAGCATCTAAGAGCCTTCCTGCAGTTGCAATGACAGGTGTTGCTCTTGCCGTTGGGATTAAAGCTGGCAGTGCTGTTACAAACTTTATCAATGAAAAACTTTTTGGTCAAACCAAACATAGAGACATCAAAGCAAGTGATTTTGCTCCTCACGTTGATGATTTATGCTTAGCAATTACACTTATGGGGGCAAAGGATTCTATTGTCGCAGGTTCTATTACAAGAAGCGTTCCTTTATTTTTAACAGTTCCTGGTTATCAGGTTGGTAAAGCTCAAGAACAAATTTAGTTTTCTTTTTCTTTTAGAATTTCGGCAAAATACTGAAGTTTATCTAAAACTGGTTGGCATTTGGTATAAACTTCTGCTTTATAATTAGCATCATAATTGTGATTTTTAACATCGATATCAATTTTAGCCTGAAGAGCATTTCGCAATAATTCAGGAATATTTAAAGCTGTTGGATTATCACTTGCCAAATTTGCATAATATTTATCTAAATAATCTGGCGTAATTCTTGCACGCCAATTAGAATCATATGATGTACCAGGAACATTATAAATAACATCTGTTATTCCTAACAAATCATCAAACGAAATTTGAAATTTTGGAGTTGTCATTAACTCTGAAAATTTTGCTCGTACAATAGCTTTGTCGTCATTGTTATACAAATCTTCTAACATACGACGAATTTCTTGAATGTTTTCACGAGAATTATCTTGATTTAAATATTCAGAAAGATATTTGCCACTCCAAGGCTGTTGTTTTCGAGTATATTCAATTATTTCACCATTATTTAGTTTTGCAGTCCGTTTTAAGTATTTCATTACAGGCATATTGTCATGACTACCTAAAATAAACCAGTTATTCGGTTCAATAGCAACCATATCACTAGCTTTAGCCCAATCTAAATTTGTAATTTTAGGTAATTCTTGTTGTGCATATACTTGCTTAAATCTATCTGGCCAACTACAAATGTCCTCCCATACGGCAGTATTCTTATCGAGCCCATGTTTTCTAAATGCAGGCAAAACAAGTTTTTCTATCAATTTTGGATAATCCCAATACAAATCATATTCTTGATTATAATCTTCAGGATTACGCAATTCTGAAATATATTTTTCTATATCTTTATTTTTTATATGAGTCGGATTTGTTATAAAATCACTATCTTGTGCATGTTTTGCTAATAAATAAGGTTCCACCAATCCCATAACATGGTCAACACGCAAATTTTCACAAAATTCCAAAGCAAAATCTATTTTTTCTTTTAGAAATTCGCCACCTATATTTAAATCATAATCAGCATTTGAAAATATTTTTTTAGGATCAATTACAGGGATATGCCATCTTTGTGAAACACCATTACCTTCATATGCACCCATTTCCCAATTATCTAAAAACGCATCTTCATATCGCCAAGCATCCATCTTTGAACAACCAACTAACAAGTCGTTAATGTACTTAAATCCTTGTTCATCACGCCATTGTTTATGCTCTTTGATTTGCTTTGTAATCAAAAATTGTTCAAATTTATACTGATTAATTTCATCAACATTTGAATAATAAATTTCACTAAATCTCTCATCGGCAACAACATCACCTTTGCGCAAATCTGTAATTAATGTCGCATCTGTATCATTTAACCAAGTTGTATAATCATCAGTTCCATTCTCTTTTGAAAGAATTTGAAAAACTCCTTCTTCCAATAAACGCTGGTTATGCTTCCTTAAAAATTCACCATATTCTATACGTAGCTTCAAAGCTTCAGGTTGCTTCGCTTCAACATTATTTTTAAAATTAGTATATGCTTCTTTTAATGCTATATCATAAACTCTCTTTGATTTTTTAAAATCAGTCATTGTATAATTTTTATCGGTATTTTTTAAATCCGATGTGATTCTTTCATACGTTCTTTGAGTCAAGATATTACCATATTTATCTGTAGTCAACTCTTCTAAATCAATAAACATACGATTTTGCGCAAAAGCTGATGATTTGTATGGGGAATTAACATCTGCTTGCAATAAACCACTAGGACCTAATTGATTATTATTAAATCCATACATAGCAAGGAATTTTATATATTCACGTGCAGCTTCACCATATGGAGAACCGATATGAGTGTCACGATTAGCCGCTGGGAAACATGACCCATGAGTAATCACCGCTCTTTCTTTCACACCCATAAGATCATAGGCATGATTTACAACGGCTTTTAATTCAGGTTCCTCTTGCTTGGTCGGTCGACGCTGAAAATTTACTACACTGTTTATACTTGAAATGCGCATACGTTTTTAAAAATCAAACAAAGATTTTTTTGCTAGATCTCACCTAATATTTCTAATTTGTAGTTACAACCGATTTCTTCTTGCGCAAGAACAACAATATTATTTATATAAAGTGATAACAATCCAAAGAATAATTGTCTATAATCCATAGGAACAATTAATTTAGGACAATCAATACCTTGTTTTTTACACGCTTTTAAAATTTTATTTGCAATATCTTCAGCGAATTCGCCATCTATTTTTACAACAGAATCTTCGCCATCTTCACAACTTACAAGAATTTCTTCAAAAGTTTCCTCTGATAGTTCAAATGCACTAATTGTCTCATCACCGTTATCATATTTTCTACAAATTTGACGAGATAAAGCCAAACGTATTTTTTTCAAAATATCTGCTTTTACACTATCTTCAGCATAATCATTTATTTTTTCAAAAATATAAATGATATCTTTTATTGAAACTTTTTCTCGTATCAAGCTAGTTAAAATAAATCTTAAGTCCGCCAACGATACAAAATCAGGAACTATATTTTCGATTAAAAATGAATTGTATTCATTTACAACATCAATGTATTTATCCAAATCTTCATAATCAAGAAGTTCATCAACATATTTTATAGCAACATGTTCTAATGCTCTTGCTATATATTCAGAGCCCATAATACCTTGATACCAAAAATCTTTTGTTTTGTCTTTTTCAATCCAAACTACTTTTTTACCGGTAATTTTGTCGATATCATAAATCGAATTTTTTATTTTCTTTTCAAGTTTTAAATCATCTGCATAAAACATCAAATAATTCGGATAGATAAGCGATTTAAAAACTTCCATTCCTCGAACTTTTATAGAAAACTCAAACGGATTCAAATAAACATCATCTTTAAATATAATTTTTGGAATTACATAACCTAATTCTTCAGTTAATTTAAGACGTGATTTAACTGTTTCCGCAACAAGTTCTTCTTCTTGCGAATCCCTATCCGCATCAACATATCCTAAAAGTTCTTCACTCAAATTTATAGAAAGTTTTTCTTCCTTCAATTTTGCAAACATAACATCAGGTGATGTAGCCTTTGCTAATTTTATTTTTAATTCATCAAGTTCCTTCAAACCTGCTGAAATTTTATCATTTAATTTTTTTCTAGATGCCGGATCTGCACCGTCAAGAGCCAATTTAACCTTAGCGATTTTTTCTTTTTGAGTTCTTATTTTTGATTGTATTTCAAGACAACTTTCATATGGAGTCAATTCTGGCGAAAGCATTTTTTCCATTTGACTTTTGAATGTGGAAATATTAATTTCATCTGCAGCATTTGAATCATTTACTGTTTTTGCAGGAGCCATGAAGATACAATTATATTCAAAGCCTTCGTCTGACTCAACTTCTTGCATACTGTATAATTCCCAACCTTCGTTAGACATTTCATTTAACAAATCTTGTAACGCATTAACATCGTCTCCTGAACAAGTTTTTACGACATATTGCATTCTATTTTTGTTATACATACTTCTTTTCCTTATTTTTTATTGTTGCAAATAAGTATTTTTAATGCTTCAACTGCAACTTTAATAGCACCATCAGTATCATGAACAATAGGATTTTCTAAATTTAATTTTTCTCTTTCTTGGTTCGCAACAGCTAAAAATACAGAACCTGTTTTTGTTCTTAAAAAATTAGATACAACAAAAAGTGCTGCTGATTCCATTTCAGAAGCCTTGCAACCAAGACGTTTCCAAGCTTCCCACTTGTTTGTTAACTCGTAACTTACAGGCATTCTATCTGGATCATGTTGACCATAGAAAGAATCTTTGCATTGAACAACACCTGTATGATAGTTAAAACCTAATTTTTTAGAAGCTTCAACCAAGGCATTAGCTACATCAAAATCGGCTACTGCAGGAAACTCTAAAGGTGCATATTCCCTACTTGTACCTTCCATACGAATTGCACCAGTCGCAATCACAACATCTCCGCCTTTAACATCAATATCAATACCGCCACAAGTACCTACTCTTATGAAAGTTGTTGCACCAACTTTTACAAGTTCTTCCATAGCTATCGCAGCTGATGCCCCACCAATACCAGTTGAAGTTACGCTGACTTTTTCGCCGTTCAAATAACCAGTATACGTAACATATTCTCTTCGGTCTGCAACTAATTTTGCATCCTCAAAATATTCAGCAATTTTAGCACAGCGCTTCGGATCACCAGGTAAAAGTACATATTTACCTACATCGCCTTCTTTTAAACCAATATGATATTGAGTTCCATCAGCTGAATATTTCATAGATTCTCCTTAATATTTACCATTTTTTAATTTTTGAATTACCAAATCAGTAATATCTAAACCACCAACAAATATAACTCTGTAATCCAAAATAGCATCAAGTTTTTGATCAACCATTACATCTTTTGTTGCCGCTTGAATTTTGTTATAAATTTGTTCTTCTTTAGCCATTTTTAGTTTAATATAAGCTTCTTCTTTTGCTTTGAATTCACGAGCTGTCATATCTTCAAAGTTTTTCTTTTTCAATGGTGTGTCTAAAGATTTATATTGTTTTTCTTTATCAACCATATACTGTTGTAATTCCAAACCTTTAGAATCAACTTCTTTCACGGCTTGAACAGCAAAAGAATAATTTTCTTGAACTTTCTGATAGTTAATAAAACCAACGCCTGCAGCATCAGCTTTTAATGATAATGCTGCAAATATAGCTATTGTTGCAGTTAACATTGTCATTTTAAAATTTTTCATATGAGTAACCCTCCTTATTAATACATTATATCGCCTACACCGAATGTGAAGTAACCATGGTCAGATCCATTACGTCCAGGATTTGTGAGTGGAATACCATAGTCGATTGACAATGGGCCCATACCTGGAACATACAATTTTAAGCCGACACCCGCTGTAACTGCGTACATCGGTCTGTCATATATTTTATCTGCGATGGTTGAATCAAAAACTTTACCAGCATCAACAAATGCTGTTAATCTCATGTTATTAAGGAACTTAATTCTTGTTCTATCAACAAAAGGTATCGGTGTTGCAAATTCAGCAGAACCCATTACAAAGGCACTACCTGTACCAACACCACTCATTCTAAAGCCTCTGATTGTGTATGGACCACCTAAACGATATGCCATAACTTCAGGCATATCACCGTGGATCTTACCACCAGCTTTAGCTGTAAATGACAAAGATGATTTCTTTGCAATAGGAATATATTGTTTAACCATACCTGTCAACTTACCATGAGTTTTATCAAAGCCATCAAGTCCAATCTCTTCTGAAAATCTGATACTAGCCAATGTTCCTCGTCTTGTGACAGTAGCAGAATCTCTTGTATCATAAACTAATGCAGGACTCAAAGACATAAATAAACCACCTTCAAGTTGTTTTGCACGTTCACTGATAGGAATATTGTATTGTCTATACAAACTTGAAATTCTATTGAAATCTCCTTCTTTAACATCAATATTTTCAACACCTACAGAGAATGTTGCATTAGCACGTCTATTTTTCTTCAATCTGTGAGCAACAGTAACTTCTGCACCTAAACGACGTTCAATTGCCAATGGTACCTGATAGCTACCAAAATCTCTAAAAAATACTTTAGACATCAAAGAGTTATCTGCATTAAAGAAATATGGTTCAAAGAAACTTATTTCAGCTTGAATGTTCATGTGATCTTTTACAGATGCGTCGTTCAACATTACACCAGTACCAACCAAACCATTTAATGCTAGTCTTTGGTTTTTACCTCTAAAGTTATTATCTGCAATACCTAATGAACCAAACACACCAGTTACAGTATCAATACCACCACCAACAGAAACACTTGCTGTTCTTTGTTCTTCGACCTTAATTGTAACATCATACAAATCAGGATCTTCGTCGGTAGGTTCAATTTCTCTTGTTACATCTTTGAACGCTTGTGTTGCATACAATCTAATAATATCTTCTTTTAAAATATTTTCATTGTATATCATTCCAGGTTCTGTCAAAACATTACGTTCAATTACATAATCTTTTGTTTTCTCATTACCTTGGATCATAATCTTATTAATCTTACCTTCTTTTAAGCTAACATTAATAGTTCCGTCTGGATCATCAGTAACTGAATCGACACGAGATAAAATGTAACCTTTTGAAGAATAAATATCTTGGATATCATAAATAGCTTGATTTATTTGTGCAACATTTTGAGGTTTGCCTTTCATTGGCAATAAGCAATTCAAAATTTCTTCTGTAGAAACAACCGTATTACCTTCGATTGTAAAATCTTTTACAGGCAAATTTTCTTCCAATATAATTTTCAAAGTAACAGTCCCATCAGGGTTATTAACAGGAATTGCTTTCATATTCTCTGAAAAATAACCTAATTGGTAAATCGCTTTTAAATCTGTCTGAACTATATCTCTTTTATATGCAGAACCTTTTTGAAGTAACATTTTTTGCAAAATATCAGTAGGTTCAAGAGCATTTACACCATACAGTTCAATTTCTTTGATTATCTTTTCTTCTTTATTTAAAGCTTGTTCACTATCAGCATCTGCATTTAATTCTGTTGCTTGTGTTGCTTTTTGCATATCGGGATCAATACTTTTTTCACCCCACAAATCTCCAACTGCCAAAGCATTTAGAGGAAACGCCATAATTAAAAATAGAGTTATTATTGTCTTATAAAGCTCTTTATATAAAATCAAGTATCCCGATCCCTTAAAACTTCTTGTCTATCCTTACCAAAATTATACCACAAAACACAGAAAAGACAATCAAAAATCATTCATTTGCATGGGGAAAATTAAATCTCTAAAACTCGCTTGTAGACATCGTTTTTATTAACACCATAAAGTTCTGATAAAATTATTGAAATTTCTTTTGCTTTAAAGTTTTTATTTTTCAAAATTTTAATCTTTTCATCTATGTCAATATCATTATTTTTTTGACTTTCTCGATATATCATTCCAACAATTTCACCTTTTAAGGTACTCTGCTTAAAATAATTAATAACAGCCGAAATGTCATCTACAACAACTTCTTCAAACATTTTTGTTAGTTCTCGACCTATTGCAACTTTTGCATAAGGACGAACTTGTTGTATATTTTCAAGAGTTTTCATAATTCTGTTTGGCGAATCATAAAAAACCGTATCAGAAAATTTATGATTTTCGAACAACTCTTTTATTTGAGTTTCCGTTTTTGGCAAAAATCCTACAAATGTAAACTCTTCATCCTCACGTGACAATTGAGAAAGAAAGGTTACAACGGCATTTGCCCCAGGTAACGACGTTATTTTAATATTATTTTTACGCAATTCTTCCACAATAACTGCACCAGGATCACAAATTAGTGGCGTACCTGCGTCAGATACAAGTGCCATTTTTTTACCTTCGTTCAAGTAATTTAAAAACAAATTAATACGTTCTTTTTCATTAAATTTATGATACGAAATGCATTTGGTATGAATATCAAAATGATTTAAAAGCTTTTGAGTCACACGCATATCCTCACAAGCAATAATATCAACAGCTTTTAAAACCTCAATTGCTCTATTTGTTATGTCACCCAAATTACCAATTGGTGTTGGAACTATGTAAAAATCAAATTCTTTCATAAGTAAATTTTACCATGAAATAAAAAGAGAAGCTTTTAACTTCTCTTTTTTATTTTATGCATTTTCTTGTTCATCAGGTCGATTTACAATTTGTACACCAAATTTCGTTCTAAATAAGTGTCTAACTGTATCCTTTTGAATCTCAAACATCATGTTGTTGAATAAATCATACGCTTCACGTTTATATTCAATCAACGGATCCTTTTGACCATATGCTCTTAACCCAATACCCTCTCTTAACATATCTATATTGTGCAAATGATCAATCCATTTATTGTCAACTACACGTAAAAGTATATCTTTTTCCAAATCTCTTACAACATTTTCTGCAACGAAAGGTTGTTGAGGTACGTAATTAGGATCGTATTGAGCGATTACACTATTGTAAAAATTAACAATTTCTGTTTCATGGTCTCGATACGCCTGAAGAGCAAAGTCTTTGACTTTTTCATACATTGGCTCAAATCTCATATTCTGAATGTCAGAAACTTCAAAATGAGATAATTGAGGTATATACGAATGAAGTTCTTTAATCATTGTAACCAAATCTTCGTAAATATAATCTTCTACGTGCATATCAGGCGCAATATAACTTCTTAAAATTCTATCAACTTCTCGCTCAATCATGTATTGGAGGTCTTCATTCAAATTCTTACCAGCAATGACTTTTCGACGCTGTGCATAAAATTTTTCACGTTGAATATTCATAACATCATCATATTCAAGTACGCTTTTTCTTATATCAAAATGATATGTTTCAACTTTTTTCTGTGCAGATTGAATTTGATTTGTAATCAATGGCGATTCAATTGCCATAGTTTCTTCAACATTTAACATATTCATTAATGCCGTAATTTTATCTCCACCGAAAATTCTCATTAAATTGTCTTCCAAAGATAAGAAGAATCTTGTTGAACCAGGGTCACCCTGACGAGCAGCACGACCTCTTAACTGGTTATCGATACGTCGAGATTCATGTCTTTCTGTACCAATAACGTGAAGTCCACCAACTTCAACAACTTTTTTATGCTCATTTTCTGTTAATTCTCTTGCTTCTGCCAATGCTTGTTCTTTTTCAAATTCATAATTTGGATGATCATGTGTTATACCTTTGTTATCCAAATTTTCTTTTGCTAAATATTCAGCATTACCACCTAAAAGAATATCCGTACCTCGACCTGCCATATTTGTAGCAATAGTTACAGCGCCAACACGGCCTGCCTGAGCAATAATATAAGCCTCACGTTCATGATGTTTAGCATTTAAAACATTATGCGGGATTCCACGCTGTTTTAATAAATACGAAACATATTCAGACTTTTCAATACTAATTGTCCCAACTAAAACCGGTCTGCCAATTTTGTGCATTTGAATAATATCTTCAACTACAGCATTATATTTAGCGCGTTCATTTTTATAAATCACATCCGGATAATTTATTCTAATATCAGGTTTATTAGTCGGAATAGTCGTAACTTCCAAATTATAAATTTTACCAAACTCAGCTTCTTCAGTCATTGCCGTACCTGTCATACCTGACAATTTTGGGTACAACCTGAATAAGTTTTGGAACGTAATACTTGCAAGAGTTTGAGTTTCATCTTGGATTTGAACACCTTCTTTTGCCTCTACAGCTTGATGAAGCCCATCTGACCAACGACGACCTTCCATCAATCTTCCGGTGAATTCATCAACAATCATTACTTCACCGTCTTTTACAACATAATCAGTGTCTTTTATAAACAATTCTTTAGCTTTCAATGCTTGTAACAAATGATGCGCATATTGAGTGTTAATATCAAATAAATCTTCAACTCCTATAAGTTCTTGCGCATGATCAATACCCGCTTCTGTTAATATGATATTTTTATTTTTTTCATCAACTTCGTAATCTGTTACTTTTTCCATTTGTGGGGCAACTTTTGCCATCAACTGATATGTTTCTGCGGATTTATCCAATCTGCCGCTAATTATAAGAGGGGTTCTAGCTTCGTCAATCAAAATACTGTCAACTTCGTCTATAATTGCGTAATTATATGGTCTTTGCACAAGCATTTCTTGCGATCCAGCCATATTATCGCGCAAATAATCAAACCCGAATTCATTATTTGTACCATAAGTAATATCACAGTTATAAGCTGCTTTTTTAGCAGCAAAGTCTTCGGCATTTCTGCCA
This sequence comes from Candidatus Gastranaerophilaceae bacterium, assembly GCA_045652525.1. Taxonomy (GTDB): domain Bacteria; phylum Cyanobacteriota; class Vampirovibrionia; order Gastranaerophilales; family Gastranaerophilaceae; genus SIG32. The sequence goes on from JAZRUK010000007.1 coordinate 29,708, forward strand.
CCTGAAAGAATTACACCGACAGTAAGACCCAAAAATCTGTAAATATTGCCCATCCACTCACTATCACGTTTTGCCAAGTAATCATTGACTGTAATAACGTGAACACCTTTACCAGTCAATGCATTCAAGTATGCTGGCAATGTGGCAACAAGAGTTTTACCTTCACCAGTTCTCATTTCTGCGATATGACCATTATGCAAGAAGTATCCACCAACCAACTGAACATCAAAGTGACGCATATTTAAAACACGTTTACCAGCTTCTCGAACAGTTGCAAAAGCTTCTGGCAAAATTTTATCTAAAGCCTCTTTTTCAAGTTTTCTATCCGTTTTAAAATCATTAGATGTCGGACGCTTCGCCAAAATTTCTTTGAATTCATCAGTTTTAGCCCTTAATTCTTCATCAGACATAGCCTCAAATTGAGGTTCTAAAGCATTGATATGCTCTACAATCCCCATCATATGCTTAACTTTTTTTTCGTTAGGATCTCCTAACATTTTGAATAGCAAACTTAACATTATTCCTCTCCAATTCTATTTATGAATAAATAGTACCATAAACATAAGAGAATTGGCATTTCTTAAGGAATAATTAATAATTTATTAAAGATCTACTGGAACATTTGGAATATTTTTTCAACATTTTTACTTATCAGACCTTTAACTGAATCATATTCAGTTGTTAAGGCCGAAATTTCAGCGTCTAAATTCTTCATTTCCATATCTAATCTATCTTCTTTATATGTTAATTTTGCTTTTTTAGTCGTAAATTCAGCTTCTGCTTGAGCAATTGCATCACTATCTTTAACTTCGACAATACAATCTGATTCATTGTAACGACCTTGATAGAAATATCCATCACCACTTAGAGATGTCATAAAGAAGTTACCATTCTTCAACATTTGCTCAAGGTATTTATCATCCGCATCAATCTTGGTATTTTCGGTCCAACCGTTAACGCAAATATTATTGTATAACTGCATATAGAAGTCTGTTTTTAATAATATATCATCAGTTACAGCATCTCTATTTTTCATAACAAAGTTGTAATTCAAATCATCAGTAACAAATGATGATGACGATGATGTAAGCCCTGCAAAATAATTTTCATACCCATTCATAATACATTCAAATTGTGTCAACAAATAACTAACCATATTAGTTAAATTGATTGCATAACCAGAATTTCGTTTATCACCTTTGTTTTGGAAGAACACAACGTTGTTACGTTCTGATGATTCATTCTTCAAACTATTTCTTGCTTCATCTTCTGATCTCTTTTTATCACCATTATTAATTGTTGTAATATTTGTGTATTGATCTCTTGTAACAATTGTTGCTTTATTGAATGCGTCACTTGATATAGGATCTGTTCCTAGAATAGATTTTAATTCAGTAGTTAAATCTGAGAACAAACGTTTATTAGTAGCATCGGAAGCATCTACTAAGTTTAAAATAGCCTTACCAGGCTCATTTGTAATTCCATGATTTCCATCAGGTAGTATTTTAACTGCAATTATATCTTTTGTAAGCAAATCACTAAATGTTAATTTTTTCTTACCTTCTTCACTAACAGCTGCACCATTAACATAAAGAGTATAACCACTTCCAAAGTAAGCGTCCAAGGTCATATTGGAAGTTTGTTCTAACTCATGCGCCAAACCTAAAACGTTATTTGTCTCAGCACCATTTTTATTTAATGGTGTAGCACCATAACCTGCAACTGGGTTGTATGTTTGTTTTCCAATATCTTTCGCCATAGATTCTGAAATAACGCCATTTGCACCTAAAGCTGCTAAAAATGTCGCAAAACCTGCTGAAGATCTGCCTACAGGAACACCATCAGGGCTAATAGCAGCTGCTGCTCTAGCCATTTGGCTATTCAATACAACAGAACCTGTTCTTGTTGTTAGCAAATAAGGCGTAAAGTTATTCAACATTGTAGGTGTCATCAAAAGTCCATAAGACAAATTGTATGGTTCAGCACCTGTGCCATCAAAATCCCATACCAATGTTGTCTGATTTAACGCATTTTGATAATTCTGTGAAATTTCTGCCAAATCACGAGTAACTGAAAGCTTATCTTGTGCAATCTGCATAGATTGGAATTCACAATTAGCTTTTCTTGAGGTTATGGCTAAAAATCTTGCTTGTGATGCCGCCAGTCCCATTGCTTTTCCTTTCAGTTTACTTAGTACAAAATCCGTTCATGTAGTATATCGGCATTCTAAGACTGAAACTTTAGCAAAAAATATCACATTTGTAACATTTATTAACAATTTATTTTACTGCAATAATGCAGTCATATATTTTATCAATTTTTTCCTTCATATCACTAAATTGTTCTTTTAAATCATTAAAACTATGCAGTGTAACAAATTTTTCTTCAACATCATGTAGAATTTCACGATGCTTCTTCTCCAACTGCTCAGGTGTTACGACAATTCGTTGCTGAATCAAAAACACCATAACTGCAATCAAAATTGGAGAATAATGTAATAAATTTTCCATAAAATCCCCTTATAAACTTATTGGCCAATAAAAATCTACTAAATATGATGCCGCATCCATAGGGTGAGATAAAAATTTTAACTCTTTGCTCTGCTTAATTTGGGTATAAGTTGGAATATCAATTCTTGAGCTTCCTTCCCTGTAGCGCAAATTATAAATATTGTATAATAATTTTTCACACTTTTTATCCACATAAATACAAATTTCACCTTCTGCATTTTTAACCTTTGCATTAAAAGCCATAATTCTGTTTTTTATTGGAGGATTAAAAGCTTTTATTTTAATCTCTGCATCATAGCCAAATTGTGCAAGTTTTTTCTTAATAATGACATAATTTGTGTATTCGCTCGTACAACTTCTATTATCACCAGAAGCATCACCATTTATTATAATTCGACCTTTGTGATTTGGATACCTGTGACAAAATTCTTCACAAGTCTTAGCCGTTGTTGTATTTTCTAAAACAATTTCATCAAAATAAAAGACCTTATCTTCTGTTTTATGCGCCAAAACCCAACACATAGGATCAACGTTAAAATCACAACTTATATGCAAATCCATATCTGGTTGATAAGATATATCCTTAATATTTGCATCCGTAAAATCTTTAATAACTAATCCATTATTGTATTCCCCATTTTGGGCAAGAACAAAAATATTATAATATTCCTCATCATATAATTTTTTCAACTCCTCACAAAACCCTTTCGGTAAAAATACATTCTGAGTAGTTGGTGCTGTAATTAATCTATAATTGGGCGGAGGACTTTCCATAAAAGTTTTATACACCCAACCACGTTGCGTTTCTGGATTTGTATGCCCAAAAATTCTATATGTAAAATTTTTCCAACATTTTCTTGTTTTTTGTCGCATACGACCTAAAAGCATTTTAAAAGTATCATATGGAACATCTGACATTTCTTCAATTTCGACAAAGCCAAGGTTCAAAGATTTCAATTTATTTGGTTCATCAAAATGTCTAAATAAAACTTCTGAACCATTTTTGAAAGTCAGCTTTTGCAAAGTACTTGACCAATCATAATCAACACCATCAACAAAACCCATATTATCTAAATGTTCAAAATAAGTCTGTAATGTTGTATCACGCACTAATGTATAAGTTTGAGCACCAACTAAACCTCTAACACCAGGAAACTTTAAACAAAGTAGTATTCCTAATAGAGAACCTGCAAAGGTTTTACCAGAGCCATAACCACCTTGATATACAGCAACATCAAGGGTATATTTATGAGGAATTTCTAAAAATTCTCGTTGAGCTTTTAATAATTGATATGCCATATTCGTTTATTTTTCCAATAAAAAATTGTTTGCATTTTCTATTCCATATTGTTCTAATGCAAATTTGAAGCATTCCATCCAGTCAATTTTTTCTTCTACTTCCGGTACTTGAGCAAAGGATTTCACAACTTCAAATAGTTCTTTTAACTTCGCTTTACGTTCAAAAGTTGCTTTTCTGTCACCATAACGATAAATATAATTGGCATTTCGAATATTATCATCTATTTCCAAAAACATTGATTTGCCGTGTTCATTCAATCCGATAACTTCTCGACCCAATTTAAAGTTAGCAATAATTTCTGCAGTTTTTTCTACCATAGGAACAATAACTTTACGATTAACTGCATCTAACATCATATTTAATCTAGCTTCTTGTCCACTTACTGAATAATTAAGTTCAGTTGCGGTACGTTCTGCTGATTGAATATTCCCTGCCATATTTTTGAAAATACCGGTTGCGCTTTCAATTGTACCTTTGAAATAATTTAGAAAATCCCAACCTTGCATTGCCTTATCAAAAGTCAATGGTGTCGGCTGATTTGGCATCAAAGCAGCGTCATATTCAATAATTTTACCAGGACGAACATCTTGCTCACCTTTAAAACACCCTTTTGGCGCTAAATACGGTGGATTCATCATCAGAGCCAATGCATCAATTTGTTTATTAAGTATAGTCGAAGAAATATTATTTAATATCAACGCAACTCTTAATGGTGAAATCCCTCTACAAGTTGTTGGACTCTCTATGATATTTGCATGAATAAACGGATTTATTACAAATGGATTTGCTTCAAAACGAATAATTTCTTTTCTCGCAGCAACCACAACAAGCCAATTTTTTAATATTCTTCCGTCTAAAAGTTCAATATCCCCCCAGTATTCCAAAATTTCTATCTTTTTACCATCAACAGCTAAATCATCTTGTTTATTTTTTTTGCTTACCACCACTCCTTTCAATGTTTCCAATTTTTCATCTGTTAACAAATTGTTCGATTTATCTGATACAATCTCATCTAACGTAGAATAAGTTCTATAAATCTTGGCACAATTATCCCAATTATCTCGATTATTTTTATCAAATACAAAATCTTCAGATTTTATATGTTTAATTTTTGCGTTGTCATAAATAACTTTTTCTTCAACTATAAAGCCTTGCTCTGTAGGATTCAGAATTTGTTCTTCTAAAGTTTGAGCTCGTCTTGTTTGTTTAACTTTAGTTTCCCAACCGACAAATAATGTTGTTTCACCAGTTTCTACAATACTATCAATTACTTTTTCAAATTCGTCTTCAATTTTCATATGTTCAAAAGTATTAACCAACATTGCTTTTTGTTTGTTAGCAAAGGCTTGGGTTTGCGGTGTAGTACCTGACACATCAAACATGGCTTCCGGATGTGAATACAAAATTTGTCCTAAATGAGATTTTAAAGTTTGCGACAGTTCATAAATTTCAGGCAATTGCATTTTACTTCCCCAAGCATTTACTCTAGGAATAGTTGCATCATATATAGCATTACGAACAGCTTTTATATCTGTTAATTGAGAAATTCTGGATTCTTCAAATTTATCATATTTATTCACAATATTCGCTAAAAGCAGATGTTCGTCTTCTTTTTTAATTTCAGTAGTTAAATCTTCTTTTTCAAATTTCATTTTCATTTACCTCATAATATGTTCTAAACAGTGAATATATTTCTATATTTTGTGGTTTCCCATTTCTATATGTTTCACCAACAAGTTCCGCTTCTTTGAAAAAACCACTCGATTTTAAAAGTGTTTTTACTCTATGATTTTGTGGATATACCAAAGCTTTAACTTTGTACAATCCCAATTCATCAAAACATTTTTTAAAAAAAATCTTGGCACAATATTTTGGAAAACTTCCCCAAAAATTTGGGTGAAAACAGGTAGTTACCTCTGCACTATGTATTTTTTTACTGTTTCCTATAATATTTTCAAGATACACAAAGCCGGCTGGTGTAGTGTCGGAGAGTATTACCCAGAAAAAAGGACTTGTTCGCTTTATTAAACCGGCTATGGTATCTTCATTGTAGTCATCTTCCAAATATTTTTTGTATTTGTTATAAAGCTGACTGACAAAAATAAAATGTTTTATTTCAAATTGAACAAACTTACACATTAAATAACAACTTTTTCAAATTTTACATATGCATCTTCAGTCGAAAAAGCCGTCAAAACCTTTTCAAGAAATTTTTCTCTAATTCCTGACTGAATTCCAATTAATGCATCAGCTTGAATCCCATTTATCAATGATTCCATCTTATTCATCCGATTATAAACTCTAAAAACTGAATTTTTAGTAAATATCATATCTGATGGCACTTCTTTTAAATCATAAATTGTTTTTTTGTTTGTTTTCTGTTTTTGTTGCTCAGAATTCGTTTTAAATTCCTCTTCTATTTTCATTTTTATTAATTCGTCAAGTGAAGCGTTGTTTAACAACACTTGTTCCATGTCTTTCATAGTTTTCCTTTCTAAATTTTGCTATCATCCAAGTTAGAAATTGTAATTATTTTGGCTTCTTTATACTCTTCTTCCCCATTTTGAAAACCTAAATATTTACACAAACTTTCTAAAGCTTTTAATCCTGCTGAAGTATCACGAAGTTTCTTTTTGCCAGTAGGGTATCCCTCTTTATCTAAAATATCTTCTTCCTCTAACGAAAATTCTGCAATTTGCAATAATTTCTGAATAACATAACCTTTATTCACACAAAGAGAAGATATTTGCTTTTTTAATTGAAGTTTTATTTCATTTATTACGAAATCTTTAGATAAAAGTTCACTAGAAATACTCTTCAAATCTTTTGATTTGTAACCTGCTTTTCTGGCTGAAACCTCGCCGTCTAAGCATTTTATGTATTCTGTAACAAACTTTTTTTGCTGTTGAGTTAATTGTTTCATTTTTACATTTCTTAGTATTATTTGTGTTTTTTAAAAAAAAATTGTATAATAGTCATGCTATTTATATTTCGGCTAGTGTAAATCTTAACAGGGGGTTCAACTCCTGTTTTTTTTGCTCTTAATTTCTAAAAAGATTTATAACCGGAGTATCGTCAATGCTTACGGAATCTTTAGAGCGTAAATTAGATAACGCTTCCTTATACATACTTAGCCAATAGCTAAATTTTACATGCTGCGCACTAGCTTTTAAGCGCATGCAAGTACCATAAACTAATATCGGCTCAGCAAATGGATCTGGAATTAAAGAAATGTCTTTTTCAGCATTTAAATACATTTTCTCATTCCCTTCATTATCGACTGCCGTATTTTCCGAATAATATACAACGTCTATGGTTTTATCTTCATCGAAAATCGGAAAGAGCAATTTGTTATTAAATTCTGAATAAGTACACATCGGTTGAGAATTTGTTAAAAACTTTTTAAAATCACTATAAAAATCATATTTAATTCCATCAACCAAAATTAATGTAATTCTACCCTGAATTGTATTTTCTAATTCACCTGTATTTTTGGGCAATACCAATTTTTCTTTTTTTAATAAAAAATTCCATTTATCAAATCTACATACTTCTGTGTTGACCAAATTTATAATATTTTTAATTTTTTTGTGATCGTTTTTGGTAAGTTCTGCAAATGTATTTACCTGTTTGTAATTTAATTCAACCAAACATTTATTAATCAAATCTAAATAATTCATTTATTCTCCTTTTATCCTCTTTATTAGGCGGCAATAGCCGCCTAAAAGAGGATAGAATTTACTTAATTAAACCTTTTCTCAATTGTTCCATTATGAGGGATTCGTTTTTTGTAAATTCCGCACCACTCATTCTGCCAATCTGCTCACGAGTAAAAACTTTACTTAAATTATTTCCTATTGATGAAGTATTTTGAGCATTCGCTGTTAATCTTCTTTTAGCTAGTTCATTGTTTTCATTAAGTGTTCTTTCATGAGCTTGTTGCTTGATATACCGTTCTACAGCACTTTTTTCTAATTTTTCTACCATTTGGGTAATCAAGTTAATTTCATCTTTATCCACAATAAAATTTGAATTTTGTAAGTAATTCAAAATATCGCCTCTACCTTCAGTATTAAAGAAATTTGGATTTTCTCTTGAAAAATCTTCTAATGCCGAAGTCGAATTGATATTGGGCGCTTGAGGAATTTGCTCTTGTGCGAGTCGTTCCATAGATTTTTTTGCCAATTGACTCATATAATATTGCCCTTGTTGAGGATTTAGTAAACCAGAATTTACAAGACCTTGAATCCTTGCTGCATCCTGTGAAATACTTTCGCTTTCAAATAATTGTTGGTCGGCAGATGATGAAATACTTTCTATATTATTCACTTCTTCCATCAAAACCTCCATCATTCATATACTGAACAGCAAACTCTACTGCATCATCAATAAAACTTGATAACAACATTGCAATAAGTCGTTGTAATGGAGCAATAATAGGAATATGTGAAACAATATATTCAATTGCCAATGCTTTCTTTTCTTTGCCTTTATTACTACCTAAAGTATCTTCCGCCAATTGAACTGCATGCATTGCAATTTCTTTTATCTTTAATTTTAAGTTTTTAAACATTATTTTCTCCTTTTGAGGTGGCTGTACCTTTAAAAGATACAGCCAATTTAGTGGGGTTATGCTGCGCTGACAATCATTTTTGCCAATGCTTTTGGTTGTACAGTTTTAGCACCGTACAAATATAAGCCTCTAACTAAATCAGAGAAACTGTCTTTATCTCTTAAACTTTCAATTTTTGATAGTTGAGAAGCAAATGTAATAGCATCATTTGTACCAGCTAGTACATAGAATTTATTATCAACCGCTGTTAAATTTGTACTTACAAGAACATCCATGCCTGCAATTCTGCCAATAGCACCCTCTCTTAATGTTTCATCAGCAACATTGTGAGCATTAATAAATTCAGTGCTTTGTAATAAATAAGATTCAATTTTAGGGTTAATAACTACCCAAGGACGCTTATCCGCAGAAACCGCATCTGAATTTTTTAAGCATAATGCTAAGTTAACAAATTGTTCATATATTGTTGTTTTGTTCAAAGTAATAGGAGTTTCTTCAGTACCCACAACATTATCAGAAGATGCGTATGCATGTTGTGCTAATAAGTAAGAATCTTGCACTTCTTCAATTGCTTTTTTAGCATTTTTTAAATGAGCTTCCATAATATCCGTATTAGCTTGAACTTGAGCAACATCATCAATTTTGAAAGCAAAAAATTTCTTTTGATCAATAACAAGACTTGTTGCCGTTGGTTCTAATGCATCATAGGTAATATTGCTTGAACCTAATGTTGAAATTGAAACAGCAGCCGGTGTAATGATTTTAACCTTATCTCCTTGGTTTTTAATTTCACCTTCATAATTTCTGTTAACACATTGAAGCATAACACAGTCTTTTTCTAGCATTGTGTTTAATTTTTGGCTCCAAATTTCCGGAACGAAAGCTCCGTAAGTAGTTGTGAAAGTTTCTGTTGATTCTGACATTTGTTTTTCCTTTCTGTTTTTAATGTATCTACATTGTGAGTGGTGCTAGTCGTCGTTATATATTTCTCTAAATTGCAAGCCAATAATAGAACACGACTGTTCTATAGAGTCACCCTGTACACAGAGTTGAATAGAATAATTTGACTCTGAAATTTCAGCTTTTTCGAGGGTATTTCTACTTATGGCCCAAATCGGAATATTTTCTTCATCTAACGCCCAATGGCAAGGCAAATTATCATGAGTTTTTTCATCAGCCCAAATCATATGCTCAAAATGCACTGAATAAATCTTTTCAGAGTCGTCAGGTAATTGAGTATCATAATCTTTGTAAACTAAGAAATCAAAATTATTATCATATGCTTCATCGAGTATAAAATAAAATTCATCAATTATTTTTCGATGATGCGCAGAACCAATAGCCAAAAATGGAGATTTCCACATAAATTCTATTGGTTTACCATCAAAAGAAGCTCCATAATTTTCTCGATATATCTTTCCATCTTTATCTGCAGATAAAACATTATACTTAAATATACATGCAGTCGTTATATCTTGAGGAATAACTCGTTTATACCAAGCTTTATTGTAATAATCATTTATCCATACTGTATGATAATATTTTTGTGACGGATAAGGAAAGAAAAACCACATTTGGCCACGATCTTCATAATGAACACAAAAACTTCTAAACAAATCTTGTGTGCTAAATTGTTCTAATTCTGGCCTTATTTTTTGAGATATTTCTGAACCTAATTGAATTTGATTTAATTCACCAACCTGTTCTAACGCAAAAATTCCATTACTTAAAAAATATTGTTTGTTTTCGACATTTGAAATTGCATTTGGTGCGATACAGCCTTTATTGGCAAATGGAATAATTGCAAAATCACTTGGGCTTGTACCACTCAGCAAATATACAGCATTACGCTTATAAATGGCAAGATAGTCTTTATACGGCTTCACCGCTGTAATTTCAGATGTATCAGTATGGAAATCACTTATATATCCAGCATCGTTATCTGTTGAAAAATCATTATACGTTCCTAATGCTGAATAATATATAGTTGAGCCTGATGTAAACCATATACGACCTCTAAAAGTAGCTGATGATGTTATTATAATTGGCTCATCATTTTTATCCAACAAATTGCAATCTTCCGTTGTTAAATCTACATTTAAATAAAATGGAGAATCTTTTTCAGTTGCTATTACCGCGCCTCTCAAAAAATTTGTAAAAATAGGAACTTTGCCTTCAAGCGTCTTTTCGACTAAATCAAGACTATTTTTTTCATCATCATATACATAAATTTTTCCGTTAATAGTTGTTATAATAAGTCGATAAATATTATCTGCAAATAGTTCATGTAAACCTGTAATTTCTTCTTTTTCTGGCAATTCCAAAAACAAAGTATTCCCTTTTTGTTTACAAAATCCTTTATTTTGTAAAATTTCAATGTTAACAGAATCCGCCCAATAAATTCTCTTGGTATTCAATCCTAATTCTGTTTTTGTAGAAGCTTGATTGATACCACCAGACAAATCATAGTAAGCAATTTCCATAACTATTTTTCTCCTTTTAATTTATACCACTTAATTTTGGCTCTAATAAAACTCCCTATATCATTTTGCGCAACCCAAGAATATGGTGGCAAATAAATCAAATCAATTTTGCCAAAACTAGTTGTTTGTGGGTGTTGTTTACCAAATTCATAATGTGTCATTACATTGCTAGGTGTAATTTCTATTTTATATTTTTCACATAACTTGGCGCACAGATTCATCGTGGCTTCGAATTGTTTTGGCGTTATTGGATAATTACCAACATTTTGTCGATTTTTAAACCCTGCCATCGCACACATCGCAACACCAATTGCCCCTGTATTTCCACCACCTGTATGCATTGCATAATTCCCTTTTACACATTTTGAATTGCACTCAGGCTTAAATTTGCCTATATGAACTTCACCATCTTTATCAACCAAAAAATGATAATATTTTTTTTCATAATCTGTTGGATAATAAATACCGGCCGTCCAATGAATTATAATTTTTTTCATATATTTTGTTGCTCATAACTGTTTTTTATATACAATACTGCAGCATTGGTTCTATTGCGCGCACCTAACTTGTTTATTACAGAATTCAAATGTGTTTGGACTGTTCTATGCGATAATTTAAGAAAATTTGCAATCTCTTTATCCACATAACCTTCTGCAACCAAAATTATTACATCATGTTCCCTTGGTGTAAGTTTCATCTTAATTCCTTCTGATTTCTCTGGTATTTTAATCTTATCTCAATTATTTTCTTTAAATTTAATAATATTTCCTCAAAATAAACTGGGAGGGATAATCCCTCCCATAAGAGTAAATAATTGAAGGATTATATAAGAGTTCTAAGACCAAGTTTTAGATTTTTTAAATTTGAGTAACATTTTTTCTTCACACCATATTCGTTATAATAGAGATAAAATGTACCACGTTGTTTTGGTAAATATTTTGTATTTTCTTCTTCATACAAGATTTTATCCTTTAATGCTTGAAAAAATTTTATTGCACTGTCCTTTGTTCTTCTGATAGTTGAAATATTATTTTCATTATCCAATCTAGTTAATTGAACAACATTTGCTCCGCACACTGGACACTTTTTCAAATAATCCAATTCACACAGCACAAAATTCTCCTGAGGAGATAGTCTGAAACTTCTTGTTTTTCTCAGACCTCCACAGCAATGAATATACCCCATAGTACTCCCTTTCTGTGAACCGGCAAACGATATAACCATCTGGGATTAACCTTAACCGTTCTGTATATTCTTAGTATAGCTATTTTAAAATAAAAAACAATTCCGTATTTCTACTTAAGTAAAAATACCTAAGTATTTTTACGGATATATTAACCTATTATAATAAGCCCAAACCAAATAAATAAAATACCTGAAATGATACCTGTCAATGATAAGTGCCAATCACCATATTCTTTCGCCAAAGGTAACAAAGTATCAAATGCAAGATAAATCATAATACCAGCTACTGCAGCCATAATCGCACCGATAAGCATTTGAGGTAACAAAAAACTGAATATTAAAAGACCTACTAAAGCACCAACAGGTTCAGAAAGCCCCGATAAAGCAGCATAAAGCATTGCATATCGTTTTTTTCCTGTAACATGATAAATAGGAAGTGCCACCGCAATACCTTCTGGAATATTATGGATTGCAATCGCCAAAGCAACAGAAACGCCTAGTGCAACATCTTGAGTTGCAGTTAAAAATGTTGCAATACCTTCTGGAAAGTTGTGAACACAAATCGCAATTGCAGTGAACATACCTGCTCTTTTTAGTTTGTGACGATGCAAACACGGCGCATCAGGATCTTCCAATTCTTCAATATCAATGTGATCCGGTATAAAAAAGTCGATTAAAATTGCAATTATAATACCAACAATAAAACCTGCATAAACAATCCAATGAAAATCATTCGGGAAATATTGTTGAAGCAAATGCTCAGCCTCTGGAATTATCTCATTGAAAGAAAGAAAAATCATTACCCCAGCGGAAAAACCTAGCCCAACAGAAAGCGCCTGCATATTATTTCTTTTAACAATAAATGCAAGCCCCGCACCAATTGCAGTCGCAAGTCCAGCAATAAGCGTTAATAGTAAGGCTAGTCCACAATTTTCAGGTAATTGCATAATTCTCCTTTTCGGAAATAATTCTAGCACAAAAAAAGTTTAAATATCAACACCACGCATCATATTAACAAGTGTGTTAATCGTATTTTCCATAGTTACACTATCAGAAGTTCTTTGCTGTAAAAATGCGTTGACTTGAGGCATCATTTCAATTGCCGTATCTAGTTTAGGGTTAGAACCTGGTTGATACATACCTACGTCAATCAAGTCTTTGTTTTCTCTATGCATTGCCATAATCTTTCTCATTTTTGCAGCAGCTTCCTTATGCTCTGGCGTTGCAATAGCAGACATAAGCCTTGAAATACTTCCCAAAACATCAATTGCTGGATAATGATTCATCTCTGCAACTTTTCTAGATAGGAAAATGTGCCCATCAACAATACCACGCACGATATCGACAATAGGATCTGAAATATCATCACCTTCCATCAACACGGTATAAAGCGCAGTAATAGAACCTTTTGGACTATTTCCAGCACGTTCAAGAACTTTTTGAAGCCATGAAAAAATAGATGGAGGATAACCTTTCATTGTAGGAGGTTCTCCAGTAGCAAGACCAACTTCACGACCAGCCATCGCACAACGAGTAACAGTATCTGTCATCAAGAAAACTTTTTTACCCTGATCCCTAAAATATTCACACACAGCTGTTGCAGCAAGCAACGCTTTTTGACGAATCAAAGGCGGCTTATCGCCTGTTGAGCATACCAAAACGGATTTTCTCATACCTTCTTCACCAAGAGAATCCTCGATAAATTCTTTAACCTCTCTACCACGTTCTCCGATTAATGCAACAACGTTAACATCCGCATCAGAATTTCGCGCAATCATACCCAAAAGTGTACTTTTACCAACACCAGAACCTGCAAACAAGCCTAAACGCTGTCCACAACCCATTGTCATACAAGAATCTATTGCTCGAACACCTGTTGAAAACATTTCTGTAATAATTGGTCTTTCAAACGGCCCTGGTGGCGGACCTTCAATAGATCGCCATTGAGCCCCAGTTGTGTCTAACGGCTTGCCGTCTAACGGTTGCCCCATTGGGTCGATTAATCTTCCTAAAAGGAAATCGCCAACAGGAATTATAATTGGTTTTCCTGTTGAAGTTACCAAACTACCTTGCCCAATACCAATACCGTCCAAAAGCAAAAGTAACTGTGCCACTTCTCCCTTAAATGCAACAACCTCTGCCGGTTTTTGTTGGCCATCATTTGTTTCAATGTAACATAAATCTCCAATTTTTAACCCTGGTAATTTAACTTCCACAGTTAAACCCAAAAGTTTAGAAACTGTTCCTTTGTATCGAAAAAGCTCCGTCTCATCAAGCTTTTGATGAACCTGAGATTTGATATATTCAAGTCTAGAAATATCTATGTCGCTCATTCTTATTATTATAATGAACAATTTCAATTAAGACAAATTGTTTACATTTACTATATCAGGCTTGATTATTAGTTTTTTTTATGATTTTATTGATGTTGGAGAAGGCAATTCCTCTTAGCCTAACTCTAGGAAATCAGCAAGCGGCGGTTGATTTCTGACAAATGTAAAACAACAATAAGAAGGAAAACAAAATGTTAAAAATCAGATTAAAAAGAATGGGCGCAAAAAAAGCTCCATCATACAGAATTATCGTAATTAATTCTACAACAAGACGTGAAGGTAAACCAGTTCAAGAACTTGGTTACTACAACCCAAAAACTAAAGTTATGCAACTTGACAAAGCTGCTGCTGAAGCTTGGATTAAAAAAGGTGCTCAACCTACAGATACAGTTGCTTATTTAATCAAAAACTGTAATGCTGACGGCACTTTAAACTACCAAAAGAAAGAAACTGTAAAACTTTCTAAAAAAGCTCAAGCAAAAGCTGCTGCTGAAGCTGAAGCAAAAGCTCAAGCAGAAGCAGAAGCAAAAGCAGCTAAAGAAGCTGAAGAAGCAGCTGCAAAAGCAGCAGCAGAAGCTCCTGCAGAAGAAGTTGCTGAAGCGTAGTTTTTATAAAACTTACACAATAATAAAAAAGACAGCCAAATGGCTGTCTTTTTTATTATTTACTAAATAATTTCACAATTGCATTAGAAAAGTCCATCAAATTAAGTTCATGAGCTGGCTTTTTAATTTTTAATGCATCTTTTATATTGTCTGCAAAATTTCTATAAGATTTTGGGGACAATCTGCCTGTATCATAATTAAATGTATCTTGACTATATATCTTATTTAATGTTTTTGGTGTAACAGCACCATGTAAATCTAATTGTCCAACCAAAGTATTCGCAGCTCGCTTAGACTTTTTCATCGAGTGATTAATTGCCCTTGCAATATCTTTTTTTGTCGCATCAATAAGTCTAATTTCTGTCAGTAATTTAACCATAGGAAGCCTCCTTTACACAGTTAATTTATACCCACCACCATAAATTGTTTCTATATATTTTTTACCATTAGAAATTTTGTCCAATTTAGTTCTTAAATGTCTTATATGAACTCGAATTGTTTCAATATCATCGTCTGGAGAATAGCCCCAAATATCTTTTAGCAGTTGAGCAGAGGAAACCATATTCCCATGATGTTGAAATAATAAATTAAAAATATCAAATTCTATAGGAGTTAATTTAGCCGTTTTATCATTGATTTTAACAGAATAAGTTTCTGGTAATAATGTAATTTCGCCCAATGTCAAAAGTTCTCTTGTAGAAGCTGATTCTGGGATTTGCTGTGTTCTTTTTAAAAGTGCCCTTATTCTAACTTGCAATTCTTCCATTTCAAAAGGTTTAACCAAATAATCATCAACACCAATATTAAATCCATTAACCTTGTCATTAAGCTGCGAAAGCGCTGTTAGCATAATAATTGGAATATCTTTTGTTGCATCATTTTTTCTTATTCTTTGGGCAACAGTAAAGCCGTCAACTTCAGGCATCATCACATCAAGAACAACAACTGACGGCATTTCCTGCTTGCATAATGCAAAACCTGTAGTCCCGTCAAACGCTTGAAAAACCCTATACCCCGCAAGCTCAAGGTTTACCTTTATAAGCTCATTTATAGCTATATCATCATCAACTACTAATATCTTGTTCATACAAAAATTTTATAACAAAACACACAAAAAACTATTACAATGTTAATAATTGTAAACAAAAATTATACACCTGAATAGTATATTATTTGTGCGTTTTGGCTATATTTTTTTTTACAATAAAAAAATATTTTTTCGAAAAAGTGTAAAAAATACAAATTTACGGATTTTTATTGTAATATGTAATTCGTAGTAGTAGTAAATATACATTTATAGGAGGCACATGAATTGGCAATAACATCACCTTTTACAGCGTTCAATGAAAGCGGAATAGAAGAGATCCACTTAGGACAACACGTATTAGCAGAATTTTTTGAATGTGATCCAAACACATTAAACAGTTTAGATAAAGTAGAAAAATATATGGTGGATGCCGCCCTTGAATGTGGTGCAACTATTGTTCAAAAATGTTTCCACATGTTTAACCCATACGGCGTTTCAGGCGTTGTAATTATTTCAGAAAGTCACTTGGCTATTCACACTTGGCCTGAATTAGGATATGCTGCAGTTGATTTATTTACTTGCGGTGACAAATGTGATCCAAAAGTTTCATATGAATTTTTGAAAAAAATGTTCAATTCTAAAAAAGCAACATTTACAGAATTGAAAAGAGGTATAATTGATCGCGAAACAATGAAGGTAGCCGAAAAACCTTTTGCGATTATGCAACAATTAGAAAATTAAAAAAGAGCCGAAAGGCTCTTTTTTTTTGAAAAAATTTTTACATGTTTAATTTATGTAAAAAAAGTTTCCACATGTCATGACAAAAGGAAACAATTATTCTATTATCTTCATGCGGAGGCAAGATGCTGGAAAATATTTTAGACAAAAAATCTAACTTTGATTTAACATCAAAAAGTACATTTTCAAATGAATCTGATGTATTCACATCACGTTCTTATGCGGCACTTTTGGCTCGCAATATAATTCCTTACTATCACAGAAAACTTGCTGATAATTATGTAATTATTAAAAAGATTTATAAATTCCAAGCTGTTATGAGTAGAATTTCTCACACAGAAAAAGCTCTTTTAAATAAATACGATTTTAACACATTGGAATTTACCACAATGAAACAAATGTACGAAGAAATTGCACTTTTGCAAAAATGGGCAACAGACGATAAATTAAAAGCTGATGCTGAGCAGTTGTTAGAAATTCGTGTAAAAGAATTAAAATACCTTGATGCAAGCCGTTATGCAACAGTTACAAATGAAATTTATAACGGCCATCAAGCTCTTGAACATTATTTGCAAGAAATTAGTCGTTTCCCTGCATAGTTTTTATGTATATTGAACGCTTTTTATTAATTTCATCTTCAAATATTTTGATTCGCTGGTATAAAAGATCAGAAGTTTGTTCAGAGAAATCACAAAGTTGATTTTTTATTTTTTGTAAATCTTTCTCTAAACTATATAATTCTGTTTCATATTTTGTCTTGACACGTTTCCCCTTTTTAGCGAATCTATGAGTTGTACACATTTCTAGAATACTGTCACATCTACCTTTCAAATACGATATATTTTCTGCCAAGCTATGGATTTCAGCATAAACTAATTCAAGTAACAGTTTCATTTTTACCCTTCTATATGCCAATTGGCGGTCGACTATTGTCACATAATGGCATATATTCACAAATATGTCAAGTAATATTCTCGAAAAGTTTGCTAAAAAATTAATACAAATAAGAAAAGAACGAAACCTATCACAAGAGGCTTTGGCACTTTTATGCGACATTGATAGGACCTATGTGGGCAGAATTGAAACACTCAAAAGAAATCCGAGTTTATTAATTTTAGAAAAAATTGCCAACGGCTTAAACATTAAACTGAACGAACTTTTAGACTTTGAGGACTAATTAATTTGTTCGTAGCCGAAATTCTTAAGTGAAGATTGTTTTTTGCGCCAATCTTTTTCAACTTTTACGTTTAATTCAAGGTAAACTTTTTTTTCGGTAATGTTTTCAAGTTCTTTACGAGCTTCTGTGCCGATTTTTTTAAGCATACTACCGCCTTTACCGATCAAAATTCCTTTTTGGCTTTTGGTTTCACAATAGACAGAAGCATAAATTTTATCAATATCTTCCTGCTCAAAATAATTTTCGACTTTAACTGCAACTGAATGCGGGATTTCGTCAGAAGTATTCAAAAGAATTTTTTCTCTAATAATTTCTTCAGTAACATCTCGCATAGTTTCTTCAGTTACAACATCTTCAGGGTACATTGGCACACCATCAGGAAGCTTTTTATAGATATTTTTTATTAAAGTATCTGTATTTCTACCGGTTTTTGCAGAAATCCTAACAATTGGTAAATTTTCATTGAAAAGCATCTTATAAGTCAAAAGATTTTCTTCAATTTTGCCCAAGTTTTTAACTTTATCAACTTTGTTCATAACGATAATAATAGGAATTTGTGTTTGCAAAAGATTTTGCGCAATCCATTTGTCGCCTTTCCCTGCAGGTTCCGAACCATCAACTAAAAAAAGAATTAAATCCGCATCAGGAATTGCAATCTTTGCTTCATCTAGCAAGAATTCACCGAGTTTATTTAAAGGTTTATGCACACCAGGCGTATCGACAAAAACGATTTGCCCTTCATCTGTCGTCAAGATACCTTTAATTCTTTTTCTTGTAGTTTGCGCCTTATCAGTCGCGATAACAATCTTTTGTCCAAGAATTTGGTTCAAAAGAGTTGATTTGCCTACATTTGGGCGTCCTATTATACTTACAAAACCGCTTTTCATAAAGAAATTATATCACAAAAAGGTTTCAATTTATTTACATACTAGCAATTTTTTTTATACTCATGTATTATATAATTACGTGTAGTGTAATCAACGGGAATGTGATGATAAATAAAAAGAATGTACTAGCAGCTTTAGCCGTAATGTGTATGACGTTTACTTCCGTAAACGCATCTAGCCTTGTACAAATGGATATTAATAAAGTTACTGATGGCGAAGTTAATGTAACATTCCACACTACAGAAATTTCTGGCACTCCAATGGTTACAAGAAAATCTGATAACAAATACGTTATCTTAATGCCAAATGTTACTGGCCAAAACGCGGGCACTCCTGATTTAAGCGCAGTAAAAGATATCATAACAAATGTTGACATTAAAAATGTTGACGATGGCATTGGTGGCTACACAAAAGTTACATTTATCACAACAAAACCATTAAATATCAAAACAAACGTTAAAAAAGCAGCTCCCGTTACTCAAGAAGAAAAAGCTGCTAAAGAAATTATTGCACAAGTAAAAACACATCCTAAACAAATTACACAAAAAAATGGACCTGCAAAAGAAGTTACAAAAACAACTGTTACTTCGAGTGTTTCAGCGGTAAAACCTAAAGAGGTCCCTGCAGCAAAAACGGCAATTAATGTAAAAAATTCACCAAACAAAATTGTTGACGTTGCACCTCCAAAAGTTGAAACAAAAATAGGTGAAAAATTTACTGAAATCTTTGATGAAAAAATGCAATCGATAGAAAAAATCGCACCTGTTGTTGAAACTACACAACCGGAAGAAGCTTTTGACATAAAAGAAGTTGAAAAAATTGAAAAGATTTCAAAATCCTCCGAAAAAACATCTAAATCTGGACAAAGTTCTAATTGGGCATTTGTTGTATTGCCATTATTAGGCTTGTACTTGTTAGCAAAAATGGCAAGAAATTCTGTTCAAAAATCTATTGCATTAAAAGCTTCATTTAAAGAAAATCTTGCAGAACAACCAATTACACAAGGCACTTATGAAGATATTATCAATGCCCGAGATTTAAATTGGCAAGAAAGATATCAAAGGTTTGTTGAAGAATCCAACGGACAAGTTAAGAATCGCAAATATGCATTCATTACAACTCCAGATCCATTAACAGAGGTAGATAAAAAACGTCTTGAACTTGAAAATGTTTTAGAAAAAACACCAAAAATTTATGAACCACATACAATTGATATAAGTGAAGATACAATATCTGAAGTTATTTCTGAAGATGAAACTATTCAAGAAGATATTCAAGGAATCAAATTAAGATCATTTGCAAAACCAGCTTCTTTGCAATCATCTAATAGAAATAAAGTTAAAAAATCACTTCCTAGAGCTCATAAATTTACAGAAGGCAAGTTCGTTAAATTACAAGAAAACGCACTAAATGCAACAACAAGAAGATTTAGAAATGCAAATTTAAGAGTATCAGACTTGATTAATACAAGTAGCCAATACTTACAAGAAGAAAATAGGGATTACAAAATGATGGAAAAAGAACAAGATTACATTATGTCATCAATTGACGAGTATTTTGCACTATTAGACAAAGAACAATCTAGAAAAATGTCAAACCCTAACAAAGGATTGTCAAATAAGGTTGCAGCTAGCTTAGCTAAAGTAAAACCTTCAATGAGCATTCAAAAACCTATTCAACCTAAACACATTTCAAACCCTATTGCTCAGAGAAAAGAAAACAACTTGAATGGACTTATTGTAAAATCAAGTTATGAAATTGACAGCAATAAAGGATTCTATATCGTAAATCTTGACGGCATAAATGCCTTGATTGGTCGTGTTGGTGAAGAAATTTTTGTTCTTAAAAAATTCGACACTGCAGTAGACAAACTTCAAGTACGCTTAGATAATGAAAACGTTTATATGGTTAAAGCTGGTGATTTCAAATCATTAGTTGACGTAAGTGATACTAAAATGGGTGTTTTAATCGAACTTTAGAGAGATTAAATGATTAAAAAAATTGTAATAACATTAGTGATATTAGGCGGGAGTTTGCTTTGCTTGTTTTGTGCATTTTTGAAACCTCAAGATAACCGCGAAGTTATTCAATTTGCAAGTTGGGGATCAAAATCTGAGGTCGCAATAATAAAGCCAATTTTGGCTGAATTTGAAAAAGAAAATCCTGAAATCAAAATTGATTTTATGCATATACCGCAAAATTATTTTCAAAAAATACATTTGCTATTTGCCTCAAATACAGCACCTGATGTTATTTTTATCAATAATCACTATTTACCAATTTATGCAAATGCGGGATTATTAGAACCAGTTCAAGCCGACAACAATTTTTATGATAAAGCTTTGAAAGCACTTTCTTGGAATAACACACTCTATGCAATCCCCAGAGATATTTCAACTTTGGTAATTTTTTATAATAGAGATTTATTCAGAAAAAATAATCTTTCTGCTCCAGACAGTAATTGGACTATGAGAGACTTTTTAATAACTGCACAAAAATTAACTCACGACGGGATTTTTGGTATTAGCTTTGAAGAAGATGCTTTGTTTTATTTACCATATTTAATGAGTTTTGGTGGTGGTATTTTGTCTGACGATTTATCTCGATTAATAATTGATGAAGACGCGAGCAAACGAGGAATAAATTTTTATGCAGATTTAAGAAAAAAATATCATGTTGCTCCATTAAAGTCTGAAAGTGCAAGTGCAACAATGGCACAAATGTTTTTACAACAAAAGCTTGCTATGCATCTATCTGGTCGTTGGTTAGTGCCAAAATACAGAGAAGAAGCTGATTTTGACTGGGACGTTGTACAATTTCCTAAAGGTGAAAATGGCAGTATAGTTCCATTAGATGCATCAGGTTGGGCAATTTCAAAATCTTCAAAAAATAAAATTATGGCAAGAAAACTTGTTGACTTTTTAGCATCAAAAGAAAGTTCCCAAAAATTTACACAGAGTGGCTTAATAGTTCCAGCGAGAAAAGATGTTGCTGAAAGTATTTATTTCTTTGACAACAAAAAACCTCTTAATGCCAGAACTTTCATAAATGCAATAGAAAATTCAAAAACCACCCCTGTTTCAATAGATTACAAAGAAATCTTAGACAATCTCAAGGGCAAATTCGAAAAAGCTTTTAATTAATTGTCAAAATATTAAATTAGTTGTATAATGAAATAGTAGAGACATTAAAAGGAGAGTATTATATGTTTAAAAATAAAATTTCAAATGCATTCACGCTTGCCGAAGTTTTAATAACCCTCGGCATTATTGGCGTAGTTGCTGCGATGACTATTCCAACTCTTGTTGCTAATTACCAACAAAGATCTATGGATACTGCGGCTAATGTGTTTACAAGAAAGCTTGGTGAAGCTTTAAAAGTTATGAATGCTAATTCTACTCTTGCAGGGTATAACACTACTGCTGATTTTGTTAATGAATTAGGTAAGAATATCAAAATAGTTAAAACTTGTGATTCTGAACATTTAACTAACTGTTTTATAGATACTATTAACACTGGTGCTGATCCTATTGATACTACTAAATTGAAAAAATCTAAAAATCTATATTCTACAACTGATTATGGTACTGAAACTATCGGTGTGCAGTTTGCAAATGGAGTTTCTGCTTTAATTGCTTATAATAAAAATGCTAAGCAAGATCCGTTTAATAATAGTAATGGGGAGAATGCTATTGTTTCTGTTACATCATCAGGTTCTGGTAAAGATTTATCTATTGGGTTAGGTACAGATGCACTATCTATTCTTTATGATGTATCGGGTCTCAAAACTCCTAATTCATACGGTACTGGTAAAGATATTAGAGGGGTGAATATTAATATTAAAACTGGGGCAGCAATTAAAAACCTTGGAACTATATCTACATCAGTAGATTGTTCAACAACGGCAAAAACATCTACAGACCCAGCAATCAAATCTGATTATGACACATACTGTGGTGCTTCACCGTCAGGTTACTCATCAGATTACTGGGCGGGTGCTAAAAAAGCATGTGTAAATGAAGACATGCACTTACCAACAATTGAAGAATTTCGTGACCTTTATGCTAGAAAAGGTGAAGAAGGTATTCCTACTGAAGGCTTATTCTGGTCTGCGTCAGATTGCTATGGCAGCAATGCGTGGATACTCCGTTTTAGCGATGGGCGCGAGACCAACCCCAGCAAGGGCAGCAGCGGCAAGTACGTGTTGTGCGTAGATAATTAAGTCTAACAAGATACAATAACAAACAAACGCTCGGTAAGATTTTTATCGAGCGTTTGTTTGTGCTAAAATAAACTTTAGAGATACACAAAAAGAGGAAATATAAATGCTTAGAACAGGAATTGTAGGACTTCCAAACGTTGGAAAATCAACTTTATTTAATGCACTTACAAGTGCAAAAAACGCACAAAGTGCTAATTATCCGTTTTGTACAATTGAACCAAACGTTGGTGTAGTAACAGTTCCTGACGAAAGATTAGAGATACTTTGCAAACTTTGTAATGCAAAAGAAATTATTCCAACAGCAATTGAATTTGTTGATATCGCTGGTCTTGTTAAAGGTGCGAGCAAAGGCGAAGGCCTTGGTAATCAGTTCTTGCATAACATAAGAGAAGTTGATGCAATTATCCAAGTAGTTCGTTGTTTTGACGATCCTAATACAATTCACGTTGCTGGTAAAGTTAATCCTCTTGACGATATAGAAGTTATTAATACAGAACTTGCTCTAGCAGATTTAGCATCAGTTGAAAAACGTCAGGCTCGTATCGCAAAACAAGCAAAAGGCGGCGATAAAGAAGCTGTTTTGGAATCAAATGTTTTAGCTAAATTAACTGAACTTTTATCAGAAGGAACATTTATTAACTTGAAAGACCACTTTAACGAAGATGAAATTGCTGTTGCAAAACAACTTAACCTAATGTCAGTAAAACCTGTAATCTATGCCGCTAACGTTTCTGAATATGATTTGAAAGATGGCAACGATTACACAAAACAAGTTAAAGAATATGCATCAAAACATAATGCCGAAGTTGTTCTAATTTCTGCCAAAATTGAAGAAGAACTTGCAGAGCTTGGCGAAGATGAAGCGAAAGAATATCTAAATGAACTTGGCATTGAAGATAGCGGTATCAACCGTATGATTAAATCAGTTTACAAATTACTTGATTTAAGAACTTTTATCACTGCAGGCGAAAAAGAAATCCACGCTTGGACAATTCCAGCAGGTGCAAAAGCGCCTCAAGCTGCGGGTGTAATTCATACAGATTTTGAAAAAGGTTTTATTCGTGCAGAAATCACTCCATACAAAGACTTTGCAGAACTTGGTTCTTACGTAGCTTGCAAAGAAAAAGGTGTTACACGTCTTGAAGGCAAAGACTACGTTATGCAAGACGGCGATTTAGCACACTTCAGATTTAGCGTTTAAATTGTAGCATAAGCTTGAGCTGCTTGAATCGAAGGAACTTTGTATTCGATAGTTCCTGTATGGAATACTCTTGATTTTTCTGGTACATGGTACAATACCATAGTACGATCATTCATACAAATTGGAGATTTGTCATGATGTTCAAGACAGTATGAATTACCATATTTATGAACATAATAAACATCGTCTGCATTATTTGCATTTACAAATCTAGCACCTTCCTGTAAACCACCTCTCAAACCAATTTGAGAATTTTTTACATCTTCATCTAAAACGATTTTATTATCATTAAAATACATTGGAAGAACAGTGTTTGATTGTGCCGGATCATGAGTAATTCCTGCTGTATTAAATATCGAAACAGCCATTCTGCCATCAGTATTTTGTCTTAAAATCGCAGAAACACTTGCTTTATTATCACCGTTTGAAACTTCTTGCAATTTCAATGTAAATGGCGCACCATTATTCAATGCATCAAGTTCTGGACGTGAACGAAGTGCCATTATCTGCTTTAATTCATTATATTTTTGTTTAACAAATGCTTTATTATTATCTTCTAACCATTCATTATGCAAGTAATTTCTGTTTTGAAGATAAATGTTTTTTGTTTTTTCTTCATAACCTGTTGCGCCTAAGTCATCACCAGAGAATAATGTAGGTTTGCCAGGTAACGCAACTAAAAACTTCATAGAATCAACAAGTTTTGAATATGCAGGTTCTAAAACGCTTTTAAACATTTCATTTTTGAATTTTTTAATATCCTTGTCACTTAATTTCAAACCATGTTCTTTTTGAGCTTGTGTAACAATAGTATCAATAACAATATCAAAAGGTTTAACACCAAACGCGTCTGCATTAAAGTTTTTACCTAAATATGAACCACCTGCCAAATCTTGAATTGATTTTGCAATTGATGCATAAATGGCATCTTTATCCTTTTTAAAATCATTGTCTTCCTTAGCCAATTTTTCTATTGTTTGACCAAACCCTCTGTACATAACATCAGCCATAGCAATAGCTTTAGAGCTTACATTATCAAAGTTAAATTTGTTAATTTCATCTTCACTAACGGCACCATATGATTTATCACTTAAAATTCTATATGCACGTTCTCTATAATATTTATTATTGCTATCTGTCAAATCTGCAAAGAATTGATCCATATCCATAGCAAATCCATGCAACGCTCTTGGTTTATCGTGGTTACCAATAAATGTATATGAATACATCAATGATTGAAGATTTGAAGTTCTTAAATAATTTTCTTTACCAATCATTCTTTCATAGATAATTGAAGGCAGACCATTCACATCAAATTCCATACCATTGCCTTTTTCAAACATTTTACCGAACATTTTGATAGTTCCATTAAACATGTATGAATAGTTTGCAGTAGCTGTCATTCCTGTTTCATCCAAGAATTTTCTTGTAATTCCTGTTTCATCATATCTTGATTGATAACCCAAGTTTGCTCTATATAAATCACCTTCATCTGTAACTTCGGCCACCAAATATGCATTCGGATTAACTTTTAAAATATTTTGGTTGAATGTTTTCCAAAAATCTGTCACTTGATCCCAAGCATAGGCAAAATCATTTTTGCCATCACGTAAAGCATCCATATCAGCAATATCTTTTGTAGCATCAATTCTCCAATCCAAACCTGATTGAGAACGATCAACAATCATATCTGCTAATGCAAAACTTTCTGCACTTGTACCTTTTAAAGATTTTGCAATAGCATTTACTAAAACATCTTTATCTTTAGCACTAATATTATTAATACCTGTGCGGATTTTAGAAATTAACAACAAAGCCTCATCTTCAGGAGATGCGCCATTTATACCTAATGATTGCAATGATAGTTGTTTCAATGCGCTATAATCATATCCTATTTCACCATTATTATCGTTTACATAAACTTTAGCATCTGGTGCTAACGCTTTTACAACAGCAAATTTTGCTATCTCTGGAGTGATTAAAGGCAACACATACTTGCCATACAAAGTTGCTTCACTACCAGATGAAAGCTCGTGCGATAATTTTTTCTGAACTTTTGCAACAATATCATTGGCAAAATTCGACATCTCATTTTCATACATATTTTGAGTCTTTAAATAAGATTCTTTGTATTCTTGTATTAAATGTGGATTACCTTGTTTAAACAAATCATAACGAGAAACACCTATTTGATCTTCTTTTGTTGCTCTTTTTGTAATGTAAGGAGAAGCCAAAACACCTGCGATATTGTCACCAAATTCAACAGAATCCAATGGGAAATTCATTATACCCATTTTGATTTGATCTTTAAATGACTCATTGCTCAATGATTTATTTACCTCATAAGCTCCGTCCAAAACATTTCTTACAACATCAGAATTCAAATCGTCAGAAAGTTTTTTAGGAAATACACCATCAGCAATCGATTTATTAATAGCTTCTACAACTTTTTTAGGATTAGATTTATCAATATTTTTAAGATTTTGAGCCACATGCAATGTCAAAATATCTTTTGTCTTTTGAGTCCAATAGATACCTGAAGTAATAACATAATCTCGGACTTCATTATTATTACGTTTGATATTTGCATCTCTTGCAATTTTTTGAACAGCTGTAAGATTTTTACCATTTTCTGTATCAGCATGAGAATAAACATAGTTCAATTTTGCGATATCTGTATTTGCATCCCAAGTTTCAAAATTGCTTTCAATTTTTTCTTCAAGTTCAAAATTTTCAAACTTATTAACAAATCTTGTTCCTGCAATTTCATCTAATCTTACATTTTCTTTAGTTGACTTGTTATATTCATTCAAATTCAAGACATTTTTATGATAAATTTTTGGATCAACTTCAAAATGATAGTTTACAACTGTATCATCGTGAGTATTGATATCATAAGGATTACCTGTATCTAAAATATCATATGCTTTGATTAAATTTTCAGTATCTTTTTTCTGTGCTTCAGTTACAAGTCTTGAATCAAAAATTTGTACATATGTTGGCTTTTTAGAATCATATTTACTATTTTTACTAATATGAATTTGGCCTGATGAATCTTGTTTGTATGAGTAAGGGGAGTTTACAATTTTGTGCGAAATAAATTCTTGATTTTTACCTAAAACACCCAACAAAAATGGACCATTTTTCAAACCTGAGGCTTTAAACCAATTGAAGTAAGGTGATTTTTCGCCCCATTTTAATACGTTTGCAAAGTGTATACCTTCTAAGCCTTCATTTACAAAAGCACCGTCTGATACAAAGTTCAAACCTTTCGCAAACATTTTTTTCTGTAAGGAAGTATAATTGTTTATGTTGCCTAAAGATTGTGACATTTGCATACAGTTTTTATTCCAGTATGCGTGTGAAGATAAACTATCATCAGTAAAAATTGGTAACGATATTATACTTGAATATCCATCAAATTCACCATCATCAATAGCTTTTTCAATGCCAGCTAATGTTCCACCCATTTTATTAGAAAAATGTTTATTTGAACTCATAGCTTTTTTCATAAGACTATCATTTTTTACAATATATTTATCTTCAAATAATTTTTTATTATATTCCCAACCTACATTATAATTGTCAGGAATAACTAATTTCATTGAACCGCCACGAGCTACGTTTGAACCGTTTTGGCTAACAATATTATAAATTTCGTAATTTTTACCGGTATTAACTGTTCTGTCAATTACATCCCCTGCATCAACTCTAAAATATTCTTCTTTTGGATTCGATTTATTTACAAGCTTATAATGATAAGCAAAAGGTCTATCTTCAGGTAAAAAGTATTCATCTGCTAAATTCACAGTATTAGAACCGTTCTTAAGCTTTAATTGACCATCCTCAGTTTCAGAGTTGTACAAAATATCAGTAACAAAATAATTGCCTCTTTTGTCTTTGCCAACTTCGTATATTTCTAAATAACAATCATATACATTTTCATCAAATGGGAAGTTAAATTCGTACCCTTTTCTTCCCAAGTCATCCTTGATAGATTTAAAGCCTTGAAATGTAACTTTTGACGGTGTTTTTTCTACAGCTGTAACTTTCACACAATACTCCTTACTTCTAAGATTATAACGAAGATGAATTTTTTATTTTGCCTAATCGGCTAGTATTATTAAGAAATTTTTACATACATTAATATACTATGACTATTTATCTTTTATAGATTATAATTAAAGCGTGTAGAAAATACAATAATTTTGTATGCAACAAGGAGAAATTTAATGCTAATGACTGAAGTAAAATGTGATATTAAAGATATTAACTTAGCAGAACAAGGCAAAAACCAAATTGAATGGGCATTTAAAGACATGCCAGTACTTACTCAAATCCAAAAAAGATTTGAAAAAGAACAACCATTTAAAGGCTTGAAATTATCAGCTTGTTCTCACGTAACAAAAGAAACAGCGGCTTTGTGTATTGTTATGAAAGCTGGCGGAGCTGATGCAATTTTAGTTGCATCAAATCCATTATCAACTCAAGATGACGTAGCTGCAGCCCTTGTAAAATATTATGGAATCCCTGTTTTTGCAATCGCAGGCGAAAGCGTTGAAACATACAAAGAACATATTAAAGAAGCTGTAAACCACGAACCAGATTTGATTATCGAAGATGGCTGTGACTTAGTTTCATTATTACACATTGAAAGACCTGACTTGGCAGAAAAAGTTATAGGTTCAACTGAAGAAACAACAACAGGTATTATAAGACTTCAAGCTATGGAAGCAGAAGGCAAGTTAAAATTCCCTGCTGTTGGCGTAAACACAAGCTTGACAAAACACTTATATGACAACAGATACGGGACAGGCCAAAGCTCTATGGACGGTATTATTCGTGCAACAAATATTCTAATCGCTGGAAAAACAGTTGTAATCTCAGGCTACGGTTGGTGCGGTAAAGGTTGTGCATTACGTGCAAAAGCTTTGGGTGCTAATGTTATTGTTTGTGAAGTTGATCCATTAAAAGCCCTTGAAGCGGTTATGGAAGGTTACAGGGTTATGCCTATTGCAAAAGCTGCTTTAGAAGGTGATATCTTTATTACTGTAACTGGCGATAAACACGTTGTTGATGTCCACCATATCTTAACTATGAAAGATGGTGTTTTCTTAGCAAATGCTGGTCACTTTGATTGGGAAGTTAACGTAAATGGTTTAAAAGAACATACAACAGAAATCAGACAAATTAGACCTGACCTTGAAGAATACAAATTAACAAACGGTAAATCTGCTTATGTATTATCAAAAGGTAGACTGGTTAACCTTTCAGCAGCAGAAGGACACCCTGCAAGCGTTATGGATATGAGTTTTGCAAACCAAGCGTTAGGTATGGAATTTATCGTTCAAAACAAAGGAAAATTAGAAAATAAATTGTATACACTTCCTCACGAAGTTGATGTTAAAATTGCTGAACTTAAACTTCAAGCTATGGGAATTGAAATTGATACTCTAACTCCAGAACAAGAAGAATATCTTCATAGTTGGGAAATATAATTACCATAAAAAAAGACCTCTTAAAGAGGTCTTTTTTTTAATTCTCAGCTATACAATTTTCTTGCTTTTTATTATACAAAACTGATGATATAAATGCTGCTGCAATAAAACCAAATCCGATCAAACCTGTTATAACTTCAGGAACTTCATGAACTGTAGAAATAAACATTATTGTAGCTAACGCACCAATTGCCCAATGAGCACCGTGTTCTAGATATCTAAATTTTGCCAATGTTTTCTTTTCTACCAACATAATTGTCAAAGAACGAACAAACATAGCACCAATTGCAAGACCGATTGTTATAATTACAATGTCTTTACTTAATGCAAACGCACCTAAAACCCCGTCTAGAGAGAATGATGCATCAATTAATTCCAAATAAATGAAACTAATTAATCCTGTACACTTTGCTCCACCTTCAACACATTTAGCTAGACGTTCTTCTTCATGTTTTTCTAAATAGTGAGTTGCACCATCAATTATCATATAAACCAATATACCAAATATCCCAGAAATTAAGACACTTGAAACTTGTTCAGCTGGAATATATTTTTGTAAAACTACCAATATAATCAATGAAATAATAACTTCAATTCCTTTTATGTGATCCAAATGAGAAAGAGGTTCTTCAATTTTTCTAAGCCAATGAACATCTTTTTCGTGATTAAAGAAATAATTTAAGAATAACATCATCAAGAACATACCACCAAAAGTAACTATTGGTGCGTGTGTTAAATGAAGATAATGCGCGTATTCATCAACATTTGTCAGTGCCATTTTAGCAACTTCAACCATACCTAATTTTGCAAAAATTGCAACAACTAAAATTGGGAATACAAATCTCATACCAAATACGGCTATTGCAATACCCCAAGTTAAAAATCTTTGACGCCATATTTGCGACATATTTTCCAACTTCATAGCATTAACTACAGCATTATCAAATGATAAACTAACTTCCAAAACACCCAAAATTATTGCAATAAAAACACAAAGCCAACCGGTGCCTGGATGAACGTGTTCACCCCAAAAATATGCACCTGTCAAACCTGCAACTGTTACAATATAAGAACCCATAAAATAATTCATACTCTTTCTCCTATTTTTTTAAAATTATAGCATAGGAATTCTTTTTCTAAATACTGCAAAGGTTGGATAAATTCCCTTGCTAAAATATTTTGACGTGCAATAATATAAGTATCGAAAGGGTTGACATGTCAAATACTCTGGCTTATTTGTTAGACGGAAAAATTTATATAAATCTTACAAACAAATGCACAAACGCCTGTATATTCTGTCTTAGAAATGATAAAGACGACGTCTGCGGTAAAGACATGTGGCTCTCTTCAGAAGATTTTTCTGCACAAGATGTTATAAATCAAATTAACGAATTGCCTTTATCCAATGAAATTACGTTCTGCGGATACGGTGAACCTATGTTGAAATTAGACATTTTAAAAGAAGTTGCACAATATTTGAAAGAAAATCACCCTGAAATTATACTTCGTATAAACACAAATGGCCACGCCAATTTTGTTTATAAAAGAAATGTAGTAGATGAATTAAAAAATCTTATTGATGTTATTTCTGTCAGTTTAAATGGAACAACAGAAGAAGAATATAATGAGCTTTCTCAACCAAAATTTGAAGAAGCATACGAAGAAGTTAAAAAGTTTATAAAAGCATCATCAGATGCGGGTATAAAAACCATCGCAACTGTTGTTGATGGATATAAAGGCAGAAGGCTTGATATAGCCAAATGCGAAGAAATTGCACAAAACTTAGGGGCAACTCTAAGAGTGCGTGAATGGATTACAAACGGTTATTCATAATAAATGAAAGGAAAGAAGATGAGTAATTTAGACAAAATCATGAAGCCAAAAGCAATTGCCGTTGTTGGCGCTTCAACAAAGGAAAAAACTATTGGCTCAGAAATCATGCAAAGATTAAGAGACTACAAATTCACAGGTAATATTTATCCTGTAAACCCAAAAGGTGGTATGATTGAAGGATTCCAAGCATACACTTCAGTTGCTGAAATTCCTGGTGAAGTTGACTTAGCTATCATCGTAGTTAATTCAAAATTCGTACTTGATACAATCGATCAATGCCACGCAAAAGGTATAAAAGGCTTATGTATCATCACAGCTGGTTTCAAAGAAACAGGTGCTGAAGGAGCTGAAGCTGAAAGACAATTATTAGCAAAAGTTCGTGAATACGGTATGAGATGCGTTGGTCCAAACTGTTTAGGCGTACTTAACACAGATCCAGCAATTTCTATGGACGCAACATTCGCTGAAGCACTTCCTGAACGTGGACACATCGGTTTTGTTTCACAATCAGGTGCTCTAGGTGGCGGTATTTTGAATATCTTAAAAGACCTTAACCTAGGTTTTGCTCAATTCATTTCTATCGGTAACCAAGCTGACGTTAACGCAGAAACAGCAATGGAATATTGGGAAAATGAAAAAGACGTTGAACAGATTTTGTTATACATGGAATCAATTCAAAATCCTGCAAACTTCAGAAAATTAGCTACAAGAATTTCTAAGAAAAAACCTATCTTGGCTTTGAAAGCTGGTCGTTCAGCTGCAGGTGCATCTGCTGCATCTTCACACACAGGTTCATTAGCTGGTGCTGATAAAGCTGCAAACGCACTATTAAGCCAATCAGGTGTAATCAGAGAATACTCTTTGAAAAACTTATTCTCAACTGCAAAAGTATTTGCAAACTGCCCTATTCCAAAAGGTGACAGAGTTGCAATCATTACTAACTCAGGTGGTCCTGGTATTATGGCAACTGACGCTATCTGCGAAAACGGTATGCAAATGGCTCAAATTACAGAAGAAACTAAAGCTAAATTAAGAAGCTTCTTACCAGCTGCAGCTTCTGTTAAAAACCCTATCGATATGATTGCATCAGCTCCAATTGAACACTACAAACAAACTCTTGAAACAGTTATCGCTGATGAAAACGTTGATATGATTATGGTTATCTACTTACCATTCTTAGGCTTGAAAGATATTGATGTTGCAAAAGCAGTTATGGAAATCAAAAAACAATATCCTCACAAACCTGTTATCGGTGTATTTATGACTAAGAACGAATTCTTCACAGAAATTTCTAACTTAGAAGTTAATATGCCATTCTTTATGTACGCAGAAGAAGCTGCAGAAGGTTTCTTGAGATTGAACCAGCAAAGACTTTGGATGGAACAACCTGAAGGCAAAATTCCTTGCTATGACGTTGACAGAGCTAAAGTTGAATGCATAATCAAATCTTCAATCGCAGAAGGTCGTGATCAATTAACAACTCTTGAATCAATCGATGTTCTTCAAGCATACGGCATCAGAGCTTGTAAATATGGCTTAGCGACAAACGAAGAAGAAGTTGCAACATTAGGTAACTCAATCGGCTACCCTGTTGTTATGAAAATGACTTCAAAAACAACTTCTCACAAAACTGATGTTGGCGGTGTAAGAGTAAACATTCAATCAGAAGAACAATTAAGAGCAGAATACCAAGACTTGATTGCTAAATTAACTGAAAAAGGTCTTATCGAAGGTCTTGAAGGTGTAATTATTCAAGAAATGGTAAAAGGCAACCGTGAAATGGTTTGTGGTATTGCAACAGACCCTCAATACGGTCCAATGATGATGTTCGGTTTAGGCGGTGTATTCGTTGAAGCGTTGAAAGACGTAACATTCAGAATCGCTCCTCTAACAGATTTGGATGCAAAAGATATGGTTAGATCAGTAAAAGCATACAAATTATTACAAGGTGCTAGAGGTACAAAACCTGCTCAAATGGATCAAATCGAAGAAACATTACTTCGTTTATCACAATTAGTTAACGACTTCAAATTCATCGACGAACTTGATATTAACCCATTGTTAGTAAGCGAAAAAACAGGTGAAGGTATCGCAGTAGACGGACGTATCAAAGTAAGACTTGCTGAAGCTAAAGAAGCTTTAGGATGTTCTTGCACAGAATGTTCTTGCTGCCACTAATATCATTTAAGATAAGAAAAACGGAATTGCAAAAGCAATTCCGTTTTTTTGTGCTAAAATTTTCATATGAATTACATATTTTATTTTTTAATAGTAATTTCAATAATTTTCGGAGCTATAAACGGCAAATTGCCTGATGTTGTAAATTCAATTCTGACAGGTGCTGAATTATCTGTCAAAGTTGCATTTTCTTTGATTGGTATTATGGCATTTTGGCTTGGGATGATGAAAATTGCAGAAAAAAGCGGACTTGTACAAATTATTGCAAAAATAATTAAACCTATTACGAAAAGATTATTCAACGAAATTCCTGAAGATAACCCTGCGGTAGGTGATATTGCAATGAGTTTTACAGCAAACGCTTTTGGTTTAACTAATGCCGCAACTCCAATCGGAATAAAAGCAATGGAAGAACTTCAAAAACACAATACTGATAAAGCCTCTGCATCAAATTCAATGTGTACCTTTTTAGCAATGAATACTGCAGGATTTCAACTTATTCCAGCAACAGTAATTGCCGTTTTGATAGGAATTGGATACAAAAACCCAACTGAAATCATTGCACCAACATTGTTAGTAACAACAATCGCTTTTGTGTCTGCGTTAATTTTGGCAAAAATTTTTCAAAGATTTTGGCCAAAACAAGAAAAGGAGGTTGAATAATGACATTTCAAAGCATTATGAACCTTGTTTCTCTATGGGCTTTACCTTTTATAATTCTATTAATATTAACAATGGGAATGGCTAAAAAAGTACCGATTTATGAAGTTTTTACTGACGGTGCAAAAGACGGATTCAAAGTTGCTGTAAACATAATACCTTATTTAGTTGCAATAATTGTTGCAATATCAATGTTTAGAGCGTCAGGAATTATAGAGATGTTAGAAAATTCTTTAGCTGGAATTTTATCAACAATAAATGTTCCCGCAGATACGTTGCCAATAATGATAGTTCGTTCATTATCTGGCTCAGCGGCCCTTGGTGTTTTCTCTGATATTGCAAATAATCTTGGCCCAGATAGTTATGCAACAAAACTTTCTGCCGTAATGGTCGGATCTAGCGAAACAACTTTTTATGTATTAGCTGTTTATTTTGGAGCTGTTGGCATTTCAAAATTAAGATATGCCTTGTGGGTTGGTTTATTAGCTGATTTTATCGGAATTGTGGCAGCAATCGCGGTTTGTAACTTGATGTTTCTGTAGCATCAACCCAACTTTGAGTAAAACTTTGAACTTCATTTGATATAACTGCTTTTACAACCACTGCGTAATTTATATCAATAAAATTTATTTTATCAATTCTTTCAGCTACAAATTCTTTAGATCCGCAATTTTCACAAAATTTGTCAACAGGAACAACTTTACCTTGTTTATAAATCGCTTTATGTTTTACGCCACAACAAGCACAGCGAGTAATAAACCACTGATTTTCGATTAATTCACCACAATCAGGACAATACCCTATATCCCTATCTGCGGGGAATTTTTCATGCTTACATTCTCGATTAAATAACTCCATCAAGTTCATACTTAATACTTAATGAAATTATTCAGAAAGTCAAAATGTTATAATTTTAATAATCACGGGCTTTCTAATTGGTATATCGAAAGAATATAGTAGAACAAAAAGGAAGGTTTTTCACCTTCCTTTGTCATTTTTGTATGATAAACTATTTTATTAATCTCCCACACATAGTACACTGTGAGGAGTATATCTAGCGCTGTGGCCAACATGATTAATTCCGTGAAAGGTAATACCATATGTATCACCCATTCCACTATATGTAGACGTCCAAAGCGCTTCACTGTATCCATTACCGGTAGTTGGCAGTTCAAATTCACCTTCTTTATAAAGGTCTTCTAATTCATTATGTGTAGGTAATGACATGTTTTGCTTGGCACAAGCATATCTAGCTCCAACCAAATAATTGTCTCCAATTTCACTGGCTTTAGCGATATCTTTTGCATCACAATATTCATAACCTTCACTTGTACTATCAGAACAGTCAACAGGACTATAGTTTATCCCAACCATATGGATATTGGCTCCTGTATTGATATCAATATTTATACCTTTAATATCTTTACCAGTACCGAATGAATTAGGATTTTTAGAACCAGAAACATCATAAAGAATAGATAGAGCTTTAGTATTTAAACTAACAGATTTTCCCTCACCAGTAACAGCTACAGGACTGTTTGCGTCATTACTATTGTTATATGGATCTTCTTTAACATTAGGATTGTATGCAATAAGAGCACTCACACCATCAGCAAATTGAACCCCGATAGTTTCAGTACCATAATCTTCAGTTGAATAAAGATTTTTAGATTTTTTTAATTTAGTAGTATCAATTGGATCAGCACCAGTATTGATAGTTTCAGTAAAACAATCAGTCAAATGATTAGAATCACAAGTTCTTACTATTTTAATATTTTTACCTAACTCATTAACAAATTCTTGAGTAGTTGCATATCCAGCTAATGCTGAATTAGCATTCATAACTTTTAAAGCTTCACCAAGTCTTCTATTGAAAACAGAAGTTGCAGTATCCCAGGATCTTTGATTGTAATCAGCGATTAATGTTGGAATAGTCATAGCAGCAACTACACCGATGATACCTAAAGTAATTAAAACTTCTGCCAAAGTAAACGCAACTAGTTTGTCATTACGAGTAAACAAGAGGCCTTGTTTACGAAGTAATCCAGCTTTTACATCAATCTTTTTCTGGATTGCCACGTCCTCACTACGTTCGTCCTCGCAATGACGTGCTTGT
>JAZRUK010000008.1:0-9659 GCA_045652525.1 Candidatus Gastranaerophilaceae bacterium
ATTATTAATGAGCAAAAAAGTGAAGGTGCAATAAAGGTTTCACTTAACACAATAATAGAAAAAATTGATGCTGCAGGGTATTTACAATACATAGGAATTGATAGAGGTGAAAATACACAAAATAGAAATATTGATATTCCTAAAATGATAATTGATTTTTTAAAAATGAAATATTGTATAAATAAAAGTTTGTATTTAGATGCCACACAATATAGAAGAAAATATAAAAAACAAAACAAAGAAGGATTATCAAAAATTAAATTAAAAGGATATACAATGTTACGCAGATTACATAAATCTTTTGATAACAGAAGGTCTAAAACTAACTAAAATTATAAATAGAATAACCTCGCAAACCTTTACAATAATTGTAAAGTAAGCCAATTTATAATTCTTAATTTAGTTAATATAAAAATAAAATAAATTCTCTTATATTCAAAAGAAAGCAAAAAAATTGCTAGTACTACAAAATAAAAAGGAGAATTTTTTATGAATGAATTAAAAGTAATTCACACATTAACTGACACAAACAAAAAGGAAATTCCTGAACTTATTCCTTTAAGCCGTTGGAATGACTATTTTCCACATCCAAGCAAAAATGCTATGTACCAATACAATTTTTATGGTCATAGAAACGGCTTTTCTAAAGTTGTGCGCAGAATAGGAAAGCGTATTTATATTTCTGTATCCGACTTTTTTGAATGGGTAAATAATAACACAGGAGAAAGAGCTTGTTATTAATTGGTGCGCAGGTATAAAAAGGTAAGAAAAAAGGAGCCTGTAGCCCCTTAGTAATATCTAATAACCTTATTATACCTCAATTATAGACAATAAGCAAGCTTAGGAGGTATTATGATTAATTCTAAAAATAAAGATCCTGCATTTCTATTTTATAGCAGCGACTTTTTAAGCGGTTGCGCAAACTTAACAATGGAAGAAAGAGGGCAATTTATTACTGCAATGTGTTTACAACATCAACATGGACATCTTTCAGAAAGACTAATTGAATTAAATATAGGTAAAATGAGCCCAGAACTTTCAAAGAAATTCTTAACAGATGAAAATAGCTGTTTGTACAATGAACGATTAGAAGATGTTATTGAAAAGCGCAAAATATTTACAGAAAGTCGTCGTCAAAATGCTTTGAAACGAAGATCAAATAAAAAAAGCTAGTGTATAAGCATATGCTTTAGCTAGTGCAAAGCTACATGAAAATAGAAATAGAAATGTAATTAAAGATAAAACTAGAAATGGAAATCCCACAATATAAGGGAAATATATTTAAGTCGTATCCATATTGGATACAGAAAGGATTACAAAATGACTAATAAAAACAAAGACGTTGTAATAAGCTTGGAAGAACTAAAAAAGGAAAAATGTTTTGTTTGTTATGATAAAGACAAACGTCCTATTAATCCAAAAACAGGAAGATATACAAGTATAAAAGAAAATAGTTGGAGCTATGAAGAAGTTGTAGAGGGTGCGCATCGTTACAGTAACGTTACAGGTATTGGTGTTATTCTTGGAGAATATAGTTTTGGTAATTTATGTGGATTAGATATTGATAATTGTATTGATGAATCCGGAATAATAAACAAAACTGCACAAGAAATTCTAAATCAGATAGACTCTTATACAGAATATTCACCTAGCAAAAAAGGAATACATTGTTTATTTTTAGCAACTAAACAAACTACGATTTGCAAAAATAACAAATTAGATTGGTGCAAGTGCTTGGAATTATATGACAAAGATAGATATTTTACCCTAACAGAAGATTTAATCATCGATAAACCAATAACCTCAAGACAAAATGAGTGTAATTTACTGACAGATAAGTACTTCAGCACAGAACAATATAAGCCAAAAACTAAAAGATATATGGATTATATAGTAATAAGCAACAACATATCAGAAGATGAAAAGTTGTTGTTAAGGGGCATTGCGCAGAAAGGTCAATTACACGACATTTGGAAGGGAGCAAGAAAATCAAAAGATGAGAGTTCAAACGATCTTGCCTTTATGAACTCGCTACGATTTTTCTCTAATGGAAATATTACTTTGATGAAAGAATACTTTCTTAAAAGTCCTTATTTTATGCAAAAAGATGAACAACACAAACGCAAATGCGCAGAACGTTCGGATTATCTAGATAGAACCATAGCAAAAAGTTTTGAATAAGGAGGCTAAAAATGATAAAATACGTTGCGCACCATTGTAGAAATACCAAAAATGGCACCTGCAATAACATTTGGATAGATAAAGATATCACTAATGCAAAAACAGTTGCGCCAAGTTGGAAGTATTGCGCAGAATGTTGTAAAAAAATGGGAATCGATTTTGATGTGCAAAAACCTCAAGATTATATGAGTGAATCAAAAAAGTCTGCAGTTAAAAAAGCTACTGCAAACTTGTTAGCTAAACATCAAAAAATGGCTAAATAAAAATCGTTTATTTCGAAAGTTTTATACCAAGTAGGTATAAATTATCATAAATAAAATTTATCTTGCTTATTTGAGGGATTTTTTATAATCCCTCTTTTTTTATTACTGGTTATTATTCAGTAACCCCAAATTGTCGTAGGTACTTCTGGCGCATTTTTGGCTTTGAGGTGCTTGCGAGCCCAAGAAAAATATAGTTTTGAAAAAATTTTTTTGACCCATTTCGTTTCGTTTTAGGGTAAATTTATGCCCAAAAACATTGTAGTTTTTTATTTTAAAATTTTACCCACTTCGTTCGCTCGAGCGAGGTGAGCATATGCCCAGAAAACATAAAATTTGCAAAATTATTTTTTTACCCACTTGGTTTGGTTTGCCATTTTTAAATATACGCAAAATGGTTGTCTTTACTAGGTTTTATACTTATTGCGCTAACTACTAATAATTAATAAAGTGTAAAATTACAATCTCGTTACAATCCAAATATAGTTTACATTACAGACCATACCAAGTGGCATTAATAACTTCCAGGATATATTTCATGTTTATTATCAAACCATAAGAATTTAAAATTATGTCCAGTTCTAACTCCAAATACACGATGCTTATTTCCGGAACCAAATGGTTTGAAATAAAAAATAGTTACATCTGGGGTAATAAATGTAGGAATTGAAACTTTTCTTAAACCTTTTGGATCTACTTTATTTATTTGAAACAAATGTTGCGCCCAAATATCTTTCCATTTGTGTTTTTCAAGTTTTCCTAATTCTTCAATTAGGCGTTTAATATGCGTAGCATCCCACTTAGATAAGCAATAATTACCTTGTACATACTCAAAAGAAAATGCTGGTGTTAATTCATCATACTTAACCAAAGATAAAATATCAGCCTCAGGAGGCAAACTAATCTGCTTTCCTTTAGTTAAAATTGGATTAGTTATTCTTGATACTTTACCCATCTAAACAACCAATAAACTTTTAAAATATACATCCATATCAGCTAGATTTAAAACTTCATTGATTTCAACCTTTGCCCAAGGAGAGTTTGGTAAATGCGTTAAATCTCTCAATTTCCAAGCCGAAAATTGTCCATATGTATCATAAACTTCATCTAAAACTTCTGTTAATTCTTCGCATCGTAAAAAAGAAAATTCACAATGTTCTGGTTTTGGTAAGCAAGTAGCGCCAAATTCTTTATATTTATCATATAGAGACTTAACTACTGGACCATGTTGCCAAGCTAATATATCTTCATTAAAAAGGGTTTTACCCGTTATTGCTAAAACAAAACCTTGAGCGAAATACACCAATTTTTGTATTTTAAGATTTGAGATACAATCACCAAACTCTTCATTAATTTTTGATAAAAAGTAATCTGCTACCTCAGTTACTGGTACATTATAAGTTTCATATTTCATCTTCAATCCTTTTAACTACAATTATTAGTTATTATTGGTAAAACTCTGATACATTACATCTATTTACTAACACAAATAATTTTAAATAAAAATCCCTACTTATACATACTATGTTAAATGTATTTTGTGTGCAAATATTTTACACTTAATATTAACTTTTTTTACTTAAATTTTTTATTTAGTACATTATGTTATCATTATAAAAATAATTTAGGAGACAAGCATGCCCAAAAATTTACCGAGAAAACATTTAATTGCATATATTGATTTCTTAGGAACAAAAGAACATATTAAAAAAGACTCAACTAATGAGTATTTTTTATTTTTATTAGACCTATATAAAAATCTATTTAACGATATAAAAAAACGCAATAGTGATGAATATAGATACCTAAAAGAAATTAAAGTTAGATCTTTTTCTGATAATATTTTATTTGCAACATCAATGAATTTAACGCACAAATGGCAATTATCATATGCATTAGGAGACTTTATAAGAATCGCAGGCAATATCCAAGCGATTGCATTAATGAATGGATTTCT
Organism: Candidatus Gastranaerophilaceae bacterium; assembly: GCA_045652525.1. Taxonomy (GTDB): domain Bacteria; phylum Cyanobacteriota; class Vampirovibrionia; order Gastranaerophilales; family Gastranaerophilaceae; genus SIG32. The sequence continues at coordinate 4,399 of JAZRUK010000008.1, forward strand.
TGTTCGAGGTGGTATTACCATTGGTGATATTTTTATAAATGATAATTTTGTTTATGGGAAAGGTTTATTAGATGTTTTAGATTTAGAAGAAAAAGTTGCTCATTATCCCAGAATTGTAATTCATGAATCTATTGAGAAAGAATGCCCAGAGTACTTTAAGGCTAATTACAATATAATCTCCGACTTTGATGGTTTAAAATATATTAATTTTTATCATTATTGTGTTGGCCAAGGGAGAGAACTTGAAATTTGTACAGAACAATTGGAGAGAATGAAGCAAGAAAAATCCTGTACTTCATATAATGTTGTATCGAAGTTAAATTGGACAATAATGCAACACAATAATTTTCTTAAAAATATATATGCCAATAAGGAGTCTATTCCTCTAATATTGCCAGCAAAAGTTTTAGAAAAATAATTTATTAATATTATAAAATTTTATTACGACATTTTTACGACAATTTTAAAGTTATGCGCATGCGCATTAAAAAAGCAAGAGCCTAAAACTCTTGCTATGTTTGTCTTTTAAAAAATGGGCCCGGAGGGATTCGAACCCACGACCAAAGGATTATGAGTCCTCTGCGCTACCGCTGCGCCACAGGCCCAGATTTTTAAGTTGCTGGTCAACTTTTATTTAATTGTTATGGCTTGCGGTAGCTGCGCTACCTTCCCTCTCCTCGAATGATACTTAATCATTCTCGTCGGCAGAGTGCCACAGGCCCAGATTTTTAAGTTGCTGGTCAACTTTTATTTAATTGTTATGGCTTGCGGTCATAACCTCTGCCACGTTCTTAAATTTAACATCAAATAAATAAAAAATCAAGATTATACAGTAATTAACTTGCTACAACCTACAACTTTGTTTGACATATCGCAAGCTATTACTTCATTTGAGGCTATAATACAGTTTGAAATTTCCACATTGTCTGCAATTTTTACATTATCCCAGATTATACAATTTGAAATTGTTACATTCTTACCAATTTTGCATTCACGTCCAATTGTTGAATTTCCTACAATTACTGTATCATCGGGTATAAAACTTTCTGAAATATATGCTCCATTCGAAGTTGTGACAATATCCCCATGTTTAAAATCACATTTTTTATCAAAAACTTCTTGTGTTGAAACCTTGTACTGATCTAAAGTTCCTATATCAGTCCAATAATCCTCTATTACAAAAGTGTTTATTTGTTTTTCAAGCAATAGTTTTGGAAATACATTTTTTGCAAAATCATAAAATGTATTTTCAGGGATATAATCAAAAATTTTATAATTAAAAATATAAATACCTGTATTTATGCAATTGCTTTTAGCTTCTTCAATAGATGGTTTTTCTTGAAATTCCGTTATAAACCCTTTTTCGTCAGTTACTACGACCCCAAAATGAGAAACTTCTTCATAAGGAATTCGTTTAATCCCAATTGTTGCAATAGCACCTGATTTTTTGTGGACTTCAATACCTTTTTTAATATCCGCATTTGTCAAACCATCAGCTGAAAGTACAACAAAATCTTCACCTTTATCAAAAAAGAATTGGCATTTTTTCATGCCACCAGCAGTGCCAGACAGAGTATCTTCTGTAATGTAATTGAAATTTACACCCAAATCATTATTTTTATATCTTTCAATTATTTGCTCCGCTAAATAATAAGTATTGCAAACAATATCTTTTATTCCGATATTAGAAAGACTTTCAAATAAAATATCCATGACTGGTCGATTACAAACAGGTACAAGTGGTTTTGGAACCTGTAAAGTTAACGGCTCCAATCTTGAACCCATTCCCGCAGACATAACCATTGCCTTTGTAATTACATCACCCATAAAATTATTCTACATGATAAATAATTTTATGCAAATAAGCGCAAATTTTTATTGTAAAAAAAAATGGATTTGATATAATTATTTTGACGGGTTCGTAGCTCAGTTGGTAGAGCAGTTGACTCTTAATCAATTGGTCGTGGGTTCGAGTCCCACCGGGCCTAGTTTTTGAAAACATAATAAATACGTAGGACGAGAACCACAAAGCGAAGCTTTGTCTAAGGTTCGAGCGGGAACGAGCTGAGGGCGAAGGCTGGTGTCGGCTTGCAGATAGCAAGACGAGCAGAGCCGTAGACCCGTTAATCGCGAGTGACCAAGACAGTCCCACCGGGCCTAGTTTTTTTTAATCGAGTTAAATAAGGGGTATAAAATGAGCTTTGACAAAAAAACAATTGAAACTATTCAAAAAGCACTAAAAGTATTGGGGAAAAAGAATTTTGCATTAATCGTACACAATGCAAGTTTTCCTGCTGCAGAAGGTGAAAACACAGGTTTTGGATCCGTAAACACAAATGGCGGAAAAGAATTAATAGATTACGCATCAGGTTTGTTCAATGCAATTCAACTTGGACCTGCAGGCAAAACAAAAGGTTGCGATTCATCACCATACACAGGTACCATTTTTTCAACCAACCCATTATTTGTTGACTTAAAAGAATTAACAACTGCTAAATGGGACAATATATTATCAATTGAAACTTATAATGAAATTGTTGAAAACAATCCTAAAAAAGGTGACAACAAAACAGCTTATTCTTATGCTTATAAAAAATATGCTGATGCCCTAGATGAAGCGTTCAAAAACTTCCAAGAAAAATGTAATAAAAAATACTCTCAAGAATTTGAAGAATTTAAATCAGTAAACAATCGCTGGTTGGATAAAGATAGTATTTATGAAGCTTTAAGCATTGAAAATGGTAACGACTACTGGCCACTTTGGACATCAAACACAGACAAAAATTTATTCTCACCAGAAACAATTGAAGAAAGACTTGCAAACGGTGAAAGATTAGTAGAAATTTCTAAAAAATACGAATATGAAATCGAAAAATACAAATTTATCCAATTTGTATTATACAAACAAAGCGAAGCTACAAGAGAATATGCAAAATCTAAAGACATCAAAATGATTGCAGATAGACAGGTTGCATTTTCTGACCGTGACATTTGGGCATATAAATCATTATTCCTTGATGGCTGGATGTTAGGTTGTCCTCCAGATTACTTCTCAAAAGATGGTCAAGCATGGGGCTTCCCTGTTTTAGATCCTGAAAAAATGTATAAAGAAGACGGTTCATTAGATAAAGGTGGCATGTTATTGAAAAACCTTTACAAAAAAATGTTCCGTGAAAACCCTGGCGGTGTAAGAATTGACCACATTGTTGGTTTGATCGACCCTTGGGTATACAAAGCAGGCAAAAAACCTAAAATTGAAGAAGGTGCAGGCAGATTATTCTCATCTCCTGAGCACCCATTCTTGAACAAATTTGCAATCGCTACAATGGAAGATTTAGACACAACATTAGAAGCGGATAAGGAAAAACGTGTTAAAACATTAACAGACAAACAAATCGAACTCTACGGCCGTTTAATCGAAAAAATCGTTATTGCAGCTGCTGAAGAAGAAGGTTTAGATAAAAATGCAATTGTTTGTGAAGACTTAGGGACTTTAACAAATCCTGTTGCTGCAGTAATGAAAAAATATCAACTTCAAGGTATGAGATTAACTCAATTTGTTGTCCCTGAAGAAGCAGATCACCCTTATCGCTGCTGCAATATTGATGAAGCGACTTGGGCAATGGTAGGAACTCACGACAATGAACCTATCGCTATGTGGGCAAAATCAATGGTAAATACTCACGATGGATATTTACACGTTAAAAACTTAGTAGAAGACTTATATGCCGAAGTTGAAAATAAAGATGAATTAATTACTCGTTTGACAAAAGATGTTGAGTTCTTAAAATTCACAAAACTTGTTGAATTATTTGCTTCTAAAGCTGAAAATATTCAAATGTTCTTTACAGACTTCTTCCAAATCGAAGATGTTTATAACAGACCTGGTACATCTGGCGATGCAAACTGGAGTTTAAGAATTCCTGACAACTTTAAAGAGCTAACTCCTATAGACTTGCCTGAAATCTTAAAACAAGCTATAATATCAAGAGGTAGTGAGTTCGCTAAACAGAACGAAAAACTTATCGAGGAATTAAGTGAAGTATAGAAAACTTCTTACAACTTTAAGTATATTGGTTTCGCTTACTGTTACACCTGTTTTCGCAAACAATGTGACAGAAGCGAAACTTTACTATAACAAAGGCATCGATTTCTATAAAATCGGCCAATATGACAAATCAATGGAAGCGTTCCGAAAAGCTATTGACTTAGATCCTGAATATATTGATGCTTATTATAATTTAGGTTCGATGCTTGAATATTTAGAACAAGATGAAGCAGCTCTTACAGTTTTCAAACAGATTGTTGTGCGAAAACCAAGTGATTATGAAGCAGTTTATAAAGCCGCAAACTTAAGCAATAAACTTGGACAACCAGAAAAAGCTAAAAGCTATTTAGCTTTGATTCCAAGTGGTTCTTATGTAAATACAAAAGCACAACAACTTGCACATTCATTAAACACTGATTTGCAAACAATTAAACAAGAACAAAGCTTGCTTGAACCGCCAAAACAACCTTCTACAAACGGGATATACGAAAATATAGCAAGTCCGACTGGAATAACTTCTGACAATTCTGGGAATTTGTACGTTGCGGGATACTCTGATAACGTAATTTATAGAATCACACCTTCTGGAGATAGAGTAATATTTTTAAAAGACAACCGTCTTAACGGGCCAATCGGACTTATAAGTGACAAATTAGGAAATATTTATGTCGCAAATTATAATGCTAACAATATTTTAAAAATTGACAAAACTGGATTTGTGTCTGTTATTTTAGAAGATGTTATGAAACCATATGGACTACATATATCTAACAATACGTTGTTTGTTTCTTCTCAAGGCGAAAACGCTATTGTAAGATTTAAACTTAATTAGTGTCTTGCCAATACTAAAAAAAAATGGTAAGATAAAAACATTATTAAATAGTTAGATATATAGGAGAATTTTACCATGTTTAAAAACATTGCTACACAAGGCTTTAAGCCCTTATGGGGGGGGGGTAGAACACTCTCCTAGAGCGGGTTTCACACTTGCAGAAGTTTTAATTACACTCGGTATCATTGGTGTAGTTGCTGCGATGACTATTCCAACATTAGTGGCTGATTATCAAGATAGAAGTTTTAATACTGCGGCTACTGTGTTTCAAAGAAAGCTCGGGGAAGCTCTTAAAGTTATGAATAGTCAAATGACTTTAGCTGGACATAATTCTACTGAAGATTTTGTTAAAGAATTAAGTAAACATATTAAAGTTACTAA
>JAZRUK010000009.1:0-34194 GCA_045652525.1 Candidatus Gastranaerophilaceae bacterium
TATTGTTTTTTGTGTTTACAAATATCTACAAATCCTTTATTTATGCAATGATTTATTATATTATCTTACTAAAGGAATATAAAATTTAGGGAGTATTAATAATGAAATTTGTTGTAAAAAAAGAGGATTTATTTGATGGTATAAAAATTGTTGAAAGAGCAACAAGTATGAAAGCTTTACAACCTGTTTTCTTAAACATATTAATAGAAACAGTTGACAAAAGTACTATCAGATTAGTTGCAACAGATTTGGATTTAACAGTAACAGCATTAGTTGATGCACAAGTTGAAGAAGATGGCAAAATTACATTACCTTCAAAAACCTTGAACGAGATTGTATCTAAATTAGGTAATAAATTAATCACTTTTGAAATGGCAGAAGGTGAAACAACAGTAAATATAACTTGCCAAAATTCAAAATTTGATATTATTGGTATTTCTGCAAATGAATTCCCTCCAGAAGTTTATAATGTTGAATTGAAAGAAGAAGATGGTTTTGAAATAGAATTAAGACCATTTTCAAAAGCAGTAAGACAAGCAGGATTTGCAGCAGCTGGATATGAAACAAGTAATTTATTATCAGGTATTGTGTGTGATGTAAACGGTTTGATTTTAGAAATAGCATCAACAGACGGAAACAGACTTGCTCGTGCTAGAGAACATGTAGATAACAAAGATAATAAATCAAGACAATTGATTATTCCTGCAAAAGCATTAAACGAATTTATAAAAATGAGTTCTTATATAGATGAAGAAACAATCAAAATCTATACAGAAAAAACAAAATTGATTATAAAAACAGAAAAGACAATGACAATTTCAAGAATTTTGGAAGGTCAATTCCCTAAATATAATCAATTAATACCAACAGAAAGTCCAAAAGAAGCAATTGTAAATGTTTCTCAAATGATTTCTGCACTAGATCGTGTATCAATCATGGTTAATGATAAAACAAGTATTGTAAAACTAAATTTTGCAGACAATGAATTAACACTAAATGCAGATACACCAGATTCTGGTAAATCAGAAGAAAAAATTGATATTCAATACACAGCAGAACCATTGTTGATAGCATTTAATTATAAATATGTACTAGAAGCATTAAAAAATATAGACTGTGATGAAGTTAAAATTGGTTTAAACACAGGTCTTTCAGCAACAGTTTTACGACCAAACTGCGATGAAGAGTTTGTTTGCTTAATTATGCCAGTTCAAATAAGATAAAAAATCCGGATAATAATATCCGGATAAAAAAACAAAATTAAAACAAATAATTTAATTTTATAGATATATTATTTGCTTCTAATCAACAATACAAATAGCTAAAAAATCATCGCTTGTACGACCATTACCTCCTTGATTAGAAAGATCATCACTAAAATATCGTTGGTATGCATAATTTTTACTTTCTTCTGTTCCTGACCAAAGATTAAAGCTGTTATATCTAAGATCTGTAATTTTAAAACCCATTTGTGCTACTTTAGTTTCGTTACGTTTTGCGTCAACAGGTCCTGATTCTTTAATTTGATCGGTATCATATAAAAAATTTGATATTTCAACAATTTGTTGAGCGTTTGGCATTTTAGAAGTACCACCACAAGCTTCAACAGCACCAGCCCAATAATCTCTATTAGTATATTTTGAGCAATATTGAATATCATGATCACTCATAAATTTAAGATCATCAGCATTTGTAGTAGTACCAGAATCAGAACACTCATTCCAAATATGTGGAGTTGATGCAACAAAAGAATTTGAATATTTAACTCCACCTAATTTAAAAGCAAACAAAGTATTAACATTTAACATTTTTAAGTCTTTTCCATTTTCATTGGGACTTTTATTACCAGAAGTATCATAAATCATAGAAAGACAGCTAAGACCATTAATTTGGTTGGAATAAGGATCTTGATAACAATTTGGATCATATGCAAGAATAGCGGAAACCCCATTCCCAAATTGAATACCAACAGTGTTCGTGCCAAAAGAATCCTTAATCAATTTAGAAGAATCAGTAAAAGTAGTTACATCCATTGTTTCTAATTCAGGATATCCATAAGAAAAATTTTTAGGGAAACAACTATCTAATTTATCATTATTACAAGTTTTGATAATCTTAATATGTTTTTTTAATTCATTAACAAAATCTTCAGTAGTAGTATACCCAGCAAGAGTTTGTTGAGTATTCATAACTTTAAGAGCTTCTTCTAATTTTCTTTCAAAAACAGAAGCAGAAGTACTCCAAGATTTAGCTTGATAATCAGCCACTAATGTTGGAATAGTCATCGCAGCAACTATACCAATGATACCGAGAGTTATCAAAACCTCTGCAAGTGTAAAACCTTTTTTCATAAAAACCTCTTTCTTAGAATAATAGACAAATAGTCAAAATAATGACAATATGTATATAATAAAGTATTGTTTGTATGTTGTCAAACTGTTAATATATTGACATTATGAATGAGATATCAACAATATCGAGCAAATTTGGAATAAGAATAAAATTTGAACGAATTAAAAGAAATTGGTAAAAAGAAACTTTAGCAGAAAAAGCTGGCATTGGCAGAACAACTTTAACAAATATTGAAAGGGATCTTTCTTCTACAACTCTTGATGTTGTTGAAAAATTAGCAAAAGCTTTCGGTTATGAACCACATGAATTGTTGATATTTAGGGATTTGGAAATATAATTTATTCTTCGACAGACCACTTTTTTGCGTCAAATTTCAAATCTTTAACATTCATTTTTAAAGATTTCATATAAGGTTGAAGTTTAGTTAAAAGTTGTGTTTTTTTAAGCATTAGTTCTTGTGCAACAATATTATTTTCACAAGCAATAACCATTACACCCCCACCAAGCATAGAATATGGTTTTGATTTTTCTGCAAATTTTTCTCCAACTGTCTTAGACCAAAATTTATACAAATTACTGCGAGTAAGTGCCTTTTTAATATCTTTTTGTTCCAACATGACAGAAATAATTTCTTCTGTTGAAACAAAATCTGTATATAACACTTTCTTCACGTTTTGAACTCCTAAAGTTTTTATGATAATATTAAAGAATGGAATTAGCTCAATTAAATGATATCATAAAATCTTCCAAAAACATATTAATAACATCACACATAAATCCAGATGGTGATACTCTTGGAGCAATGTGTGGACTTTATTCTTTAATAGGAAATAACTTTAAAAAGAAATGTGATATGCTTTTGGTTTCAAAATTGCCAAAAATTTATGAATTTATTCCAAATATAAAACAAGCAAAACAATTGGAAGAGTTTGATAAATCACGTGAATATGATTTGGTTATAAATGTAGATGTAGCAGCAATTGATAGAATTTGTGATGCACAAATTTTATTTAACAAAGCTAAAAAAACAGTAAATATTGATCACCACACAACAAATATTGGTTATGCAGACTTGAATTTTGTTGAAGAAAATGCAAGTTCAGCTTCTGAAGTTTTGTACGGAATTGCAAAAGATTTAAGCTGGAAAATAGATTTAAATAGTGCTAAATGTTTATATACAGGAATTTTAACAGACACAGGTTCTTTTAGATTTAACAATACAACACCAAGAGCTTTGAGATTTGCTGCGGAATTAATTGAATCTGGTGTTAAAGTTGATGAAATGTATAAATTGTGTTATGAAAATCGTCCAAAAAATATGATTTTATTTCAAACATACTGTGTAAATAAAGCATCATTTACAGATGACGATAAAATAGCATATACAACCGTTTATAAAAAAGATATGGAAAAGTTTGCAGCAGAAGAAGATTATACAGATGGTCTTACAGAAAAATTAAGAGCAATAGTATCTACAAAAGTAGCTTTTGTTGCTAAAGAAATGAATAATGGTTGGACAAAAATTTCAATGAGAAGCAAACTAATTGATATTGCAGAAATTTGTGAAAAATTTGGTGGAGGAGGTCACAAATTAGCTTCTGGATGTACAATAAAATGCGGTGTGGAAGAAGCAATTAATAAAGTGTTAGAAGAAATTAGGAAGCATCAATTGTGAAAAATAATGAGTTTGTAAAAGCTTTAAAAAGATTGGTGATATCAATTATTGAAAACGATTTCTATGGTATGGCTGCAGAAATGGGCTTTATGATGGTTATCGGTATTTTCCCTTTTATGCTTTTATTAATGGCAATTTTTGGTTGGATGGGAAATAAATCCTACATGGATCCAATTCTTTTAGCTCTTTCAAATATAATGCCAGAACAAGCAATGAATCTTATTTTAACTGTTCTTTCTGAAGTTATGATATTTGAACAAGGAGGAACACTTGCAGCAATTGGTATTATTGTAACTATAGTTTTATCAACAAATGGAATAGCTGTTGTTTTAAAAGGTTTGAATAGAGCTTACAAGGTAGAAGAAACAAGAAATTTTGTTTATACAAGAATTCTTTCTTTTATTATGGTTTTTGTTAATACACTTGTTTTGTTTTTAAGTATAAACTTAATTGTTTTTGGTAAAGTATTTATAAATTTTGCAGTAAATCATTTTCATATGTCAAAACAAATAGCATTAATGCTTTTAACTTTGCGTTGGCCAATAGCATTTTTAGCTCTATATATAATGGCATTTTTAAGCTATTACATTCTTCCTGATTTAAGAGGAAATGAAGCATTTAAACGAGCAAGTGCATTACCAGGAAGTTTATTTTTCTGTACTTTTTGGTTAGTTGGTTCTTGGGGTTTTTCAGTTTATGTCAATAATTTAAAAACATATAACTTTGTATATGGAATTATAGGCGCGTTTATTGTATTGATGGTTTGGTTATATTACACTTCAATTTTGCTTTTAATTGGCGGAGAAATAAATTCACAAGTATACAACAAGCTTGAAAGAAAAGCTGAAGAAATCAAAGAAGATTTTGCAAAATTAAAAAAAATAAAAAATGATTAAAGTTGTTTTGTTATTAATGCAAAAATATCATTGAATACAACAAAAATCATTAATAAAATAAGGAACATAAAACCAACAGTTCCGATTTTATCAATAGTTTCTTCGTCTAAAGGTCTTCCTCTAAGTTTTTCAATAAGTAAAAATAAAACATGACCACCATCTAAAGCTGGTATTGGTAAAAAGTTTACTATAGCTAAATCAAGAGAAATTATAGCAATTAACAACAATCCAGAAAATATACCATTATTGTCAATAATATCACCACCAACTTTTGTAATAGCAACAATACCATGCAAATCTTTTAATGGAATTTTACCAGTAACAATTTGGTATAAACCATATAATAACATATGTGTTTGTTGATATAAATATTGTCCACTAGTAATAAAAGCAGATTTAAAACCTTTTGTTGGAATTAAAACTTCTTTTACTTCAAGTTGAATACCAATAATACCTTCTTCGTTTGGATAGATAGGTTTTAGTTGAATTTCATTACCCTCTCTAAGAACAACAATATTTAAAGGTCTAACATTGTCAGAAAGAGCAAAAGCTAAATTTTTAAGAGTTAATGTTCCATCAGATACAATATAATTTTTTTCAAAAACAGAATTTCTGAGTTCTTTTTGAATATTATTCAAAGAAATTTGATTATCACGATATTTTTCATATCCTTTTAAAACATTTTGATTCAATACAATAGGAGCTTCTGTTTTTTGAGAAGGAAGGTTTACCAAAACTCCTTCAGGAATAATTTCTTCTTCTGTGAAAGCAGGATTTAACTTTTTTAAACTTGCATAATATTCTTCAACAAAAACTTCATCGGTTTTTCCATCAAACTTTTTACTTGCTTGTGCATAAAGAGAAAGAGCATAACTGCTATCTATTTTAGTTCCGTTTATTTTATAGATTTTATCACCTTTTTCAAGGCCAGAAATCACAACAGATTGATTTTTTTCAGGAATCAATTGATTTACAAAGACATCAAATTTACCAGAAGGCATATTACCCCATAATAAAGCGGTCAATAAGACAAAAACAAAAGCACAAATTATGTTTGCTGTAACACCAGCTGAAACAACAACTAATCTTTGATAAATAGGACGATTTAAAAATCTATCAGGTGAATCTTTTGGTAAATCGAGATCTTTATCATCATCAGGAAAGGCAACATATCCACCTAGTAAAAATGCGTGCACAAGAACTTTTACGTCACCAACTTGTTTTTCCCATAAGGTTGGACCAATTGGTAAACCAAAACCAAATTTAGAAACTTTCATTTTAAAAGCTTTTGCGGCTAAAAAGTGTCCCGCTTCGTGAACTAAAATAAGAACACTTAACAAAAGTATCATTATAATTATTGACATAAAAATCCCCTTAAAAAACTCTTTCTTGTTTGATTATAACATAAAGATAACTATTATCTTGCCATATAATTATATATAACTTCAGACGCTTTCACAATGAACTCTTTACCTAAAACAGAATTGTGAGGACGATTTGCTAAAATAACAACAATATATTTTTTACCATTCGGTGTGAAAACAATACCAGCATCACCAAGCATTTTACCAATATCACCAGTTTTGTGCATAAATAGAGCTCCTGGTCCAAGACCAGCACCAATCAAACGATTGTTGTGAACATGCCCCATATAATCAAAGATTTTTTCTTTAGATTGTAAGGATAAAAAGTTTGTATTATCTATATTATAAAGCATTGTAGCCATATCACGAGCAGTCGTATGGTTGTTCCCTTTCATATCAGGTAACCAAGTTTGAACATAAGTATTTTTCAAACCCCATTCGCGAATAGCACTGTTAATATCTGTCATAGATCCAAGTTTTGACATAATCATATTAGTTGCAGAATTGTCTGAATCAGTAATCATAATTCTTGCTAGTGTGTCGATTTTCCATTCAGAATTTTCAGCTTGATACTGAAGTCCACCAGAACCTTCTGCTCTAAAATAATCAGTTAAGATCATTTTTTCTTCTAGAGATAATTGACCTCTTTCAATAGATTTAAAAAGCTGAATCAATACAGGAACTTTAATAATACTAGCTGCAGAATATATCTCAGAAGCATTAATATCCGCAAATTTTTCTGTTTCATATTGCCAAACATAAATTGCAGGTTTTACAGATGGATATTTAGACATAACATATCGCAAATCATTTTCCAAATCACCCATTCTATAAGTTTCAGCCACTGTTTGCATTAAAGGTTTTTTCTCTTCTGCGCCAGTTAAATATCTTTGATTAAAAAATAAATCATTTGATAAATAGTTTGTTGTTGGAAATCTTAAATAATGATAATCCGCTTTAACTTCAGGATATTGAGAGCCGTGTAACAAGGATAAAGTTACTCTTTGAAATCCTAAAGGAAGAACAAAAACAGCCATTAAAGAGAAAAATAAAATAGAAATTATTTTTTGTAATACATTATTTCTTTTAATTTTCTTTTTATTAGCTTGTAGATGAGAAGGTCTTTCATGTTGTGGGTTTTGATAATTGCGCAACTGACGAACTTCACCTACTTTAGGGTAAGTATTATAAACATCTGCATAATATTGCCTTCTGTCATATTTTTCTGCTAACTTCGGCATCAAATCCTCCCACTTTTTTATTGTAATGTATACAACAAATTATGGCAAGTTATTTAACAAAATTTGTAAAAATACAAGTTTGATTTTTACAATATCTGTTATAAAATTAAACAGAAGAGGTTTAAAATATGGAAGACAATTGTATTTTTTGTAAAATTATCAGAGGTGATTTTAATACGGAATTTGTGTTAGAAAATGATTACGCTGTTGTTTTTAACGACATAAATCCAGCTGCACCAGTTCATATGTTAGTTGTGCCAAAAGTTCATGTAGCATCACTAAATGAATTAGACGATGAATTTTTATTGGGCAAATTAATGATGACAGTAAAAGAAGTTACACAAAAAATAGGTTTAAACTCATATAAAACATTGATTAATACCGGTAAAGATGCCGGTCAGGAAGTTTTTCACTTACACATACACATAATGGGAGAAAAAAAGTAATGACAAATGGATTAAAAGACGGATTTTATCATGAAATTACACCATCAGGTTTTGGTATTGCAATCAAAGCAGGAAAAGTTTTATTTTCAGATCAATCAGAATTTCAAAAAGTAGAAGTTTTTGAAACAGAAAGTGTTTTAGGAAGAGTTTTAACTCTTGATGATTTAATGATGACAACAGAAGGTGATGAATATCACTATCACGAAATGATTGCACACATTCCAATGATGCACCATAAAGAGCCAAAAACAGTTCTTGTTATTGGTGGTGGTGATGGTGGTACTGTTCGTGAAGTTTTAAAACATGATACAGTTGAAAAAGTTGTTCTTTGTGAAATTGATGGTATGGTTATCGATGCTTGTAAGAAATTCTTACCAACAATTTCATGTGAATTAGATAATCCAAAATGCGAAATTTTAGTTGAAGATGCAATTGAATATATCAAAGGAAAAGAAAATATGTTTGATATTGTTTTAATTGATTCAACTGATCCAATGGGCCCTGGTGAAGGTTTATTTACAGAAGAATTTTACACAAATGTAAAACGTTCATTGAAACCAGGTGGTATTGTTGCTGCACAATCTGAATCACCATTTGTGAATAAAGAAGAAATCAAAAAAATGTATGATTTGTTGAAAAAAGTGTTCCCAGTTTGCTCAACATACACATCAAATATTCCAACATATCCTGGTGGATATTGGGCTTGGGCATTTTGTTCTGAAACAGTAAAACCTCTTTCTTATTTTGATGAAAGACGTTGTGAAGCTATTTCAAAAACTTGTAAAATTTATAACAAAGCTTATCACAATGCAAGATTTGCGTTGCCAAACTACTTAAAAGATTTGTTATAATTTCAAAAAACAAACAAAAAAAGAGCTCTTTAGAGAGTTCTTTTTTTTTTGTTCTAAATATTTGTAAAACTTTTTCAAAAAAGACTAGAAAAAGCAACTTGTTAGAGTTATACTACAAATGTAGTATTGTTTGTGTGAAGTTATTGTTGGTTGCGAAAGGATTGCATTAAAACTAAATAAGACAGTTGATTATCCCATATTCCAACTAAATGACGTATTGCATTTAAAGTAATATGGTGTAGAATTGTTTTAAGGAATGTTAATTTTGTTCGAAAATTTAACAAATAATTTCGTATTCAAGTGTTTAACATGAATGTAGGTGGAATTCTGTTTTGGAAAAAAGTAAGGTAGACAATAAAAAACCAACAATGAAAAAGTCATTGAGCTCAAATCCTATTTCAGGAAAAAGCCCAAATACTTTTGCTGAAATAAATTCTCTTGCAACGCCAAAAACAACAAAAGTAGAAACAGTACAAAATCCACTAAATGATAAAACAAATAATATAGTTGCTAAAATAAACAATTTTAATACACACAGAACAAATAACAGGTTATATGCAGGAGGACTAACTGCTCCAATTTCTACAAATAACAAGGTTATTGATTATTCTGAATTATTACAAGACCTACATAACAATTTCCAAAAAACAAACGGAATACAAGAGCTTTTTAACGGAATACACAAAACATTTTGTGACAGAATGGATTGTAATTTTACAGCATTTGGTTTGTTTCATGAAAAATCAAAATGTATAAACTTAAAATTATATTCTAAAAGAGGTGATACATACTCATCTAAAATTTTCATGTCAGATGATATCAACCCAGTAATGGAATGTTTCAATAATTCAATGCCTGTGGCAAAAGACAATATCAAATTTTTGAACATACCATATATTCAAAACTCATCCGCATTTATTATACCTATGATTTCTATAAATCAATGTATTGGTGTAATAATATTGGGCAAAGAAAGCTTTGATTTGAATGTTTCATTATTAGAATTTTTTGCAAATCACTTGGCAATGTACATACATAATGCTGAATTATTTACAAAAACAAATAAATATGCTAATACAGACACCTTAACTTCATTGTATAACCATAGAGGTTTCCAAGAGGTGTTATCTTCAGAAATTCAAAAAGCAGAAGATAATAAAACTTCATTGTCTATTGTAATGCTTGATGTTAATAATATTTCTAAAATTAATAGAGAACTTGGTCACGCAAAAGGCGATGAGATAATCAAACTTTTAGCAGAAAAAGTTAAACAGAATATAAGACCATCAGACTGTGCTGGTCGTTATGGCGGTGATGAAATTTGTATTATAATGCCAAATACAAACACATCTGAGGCAAAATATTTGGCAGAATATATTACATATTGTTTGTCTTGCTGTTTTGTAGATGATGTTGGCCCTGTTAAAGTTTCAGTAGGTATTTCAACATATCCTGAATGTACAAGAGATCAAGAAAAATTATTAATCTTGGCAGAACAAGCGATGTACATTTCTCAAGCTAAAGGTTACAAAGAAGGAATGTCAGCAATTATCAGTTCTAGTGATTACAACTTCTGGGATGATGTTGCATTACATTCATTTGCAGAAATTTTGACCAAACGTCACGCACAAATTGGTATCAATTTTGAAGAAGAATTGTTAAACAAATTCCACAATGAACAAATCAGTTCACACAATCACCTTATGGAAATGGCGACATCTTTGGCGGGTGCAATTGACGCAAAAGATCCATATACAAAAGATCACTCAACTTCTGTTTCAAGGTATTCAGAAGCTCTTGCTCGTGCGGTTAATTTACCTGAAGATGAAGTTCAACGCATTGCACTTGGTGCATTGTTACACGACGTCGGTAAAATTGGTATTCCAGAAAGTGTATTGAAAAAACCTGATAAATTGTCCGATGACGAATGGGAAATTATGAAACAACACCCATCAATCGGTGCTGAAAAAGTGCTTCAACCAAACGAAGCGTTAAGAGATTTAATTCCAATAGTTAAATACCACCACGAAAGAATTGATGGTAAAGGTTATCCAGAACAATTAAAAGGTAAAGAAATTCCACTTGCTGCAAGAATTGTATCTGTTGCAGATGCATATCACGCATTAGTAAGTGATAGACCTTATCGTAAAGGTATGCCAATTGAAAAAGCTTGTGAAATCTTGCGTATGGGCGCTGGAATTCAGTGGGATGCTGATTTAGTAAGACATTTTATTGCTATTGCACCATCTTTAACAACAAGTGTTTAAAAATCAATAAGATCTTTAACAGAAACATTTAAATTGTCAGCAATATCAATTAATAATCCTAAGCTGACACATCTTTTCGCCGTTTCAATTTTGGCTAAATGTTCACGAGAAATATTCAAACGCTCTGCAAAATCATTTTGCGAAAGTTTTTTATTGCGGCGTAATTTGTGAATTTTTCTGCCCAATTGTAAAAGTTTTGTAATCTTATTGTCCACAAAAACATTCTATGTTATATTTCAATTAATGTATGTAGCCTAAAAGAGAACAAAAAGAATAATTTGGAGGTTTATATGAATAAGAAAAAAGCGTTTACCTTGGCTGAGGTTTTAATCACTTTAGGTATTATCGGTGTAGTTGCGGCAATGACTATTCCTACATTAGTTGCTAATTATAACACTAAATCTTGGAATACTGCTGCGACTGTTTTTGAAAGTAAACTTGGGGAAGCTTTAAAAGTTATGAATTCTCAACAAACTCTTGCAGGACATACTTCTACTGAAAGTTTTGTTGAAGAATTGTCTAAACATTTTAAAATTTCTAAAACATGCTCAAATAACGAGCTATCAAAATGTTTTGAAGAACAAATTGGTGGATTAGAAAATATTGTAGATATTTTAAACCCAACAGAAACGTCATCATCAAATAATTCTTTGGATGTAACTGTTTTAAAAACGGCGATATCATTAGGACAGCCTAAATGGACTACTAACACCGTTGGTGTACAGTTTGCAAATGGAGTTACAGCAGTACTTGCATACAATGATTTTGATTGTATGCAGGATCCGTATAGTAATACTATAAATGGTTTGAATTGCATATCTGCAATCTATGATGTATCAGGATTTAAATCTCCAAATGAAGATAAAAAAGATGTAAGAACAATTAATTCTATTACTAATAAATGTTCATTTCGAGCTGGTAGTGTTTGTTATGGCAGTTATTTTTATGCTCCCACACCATTAACATATCAAGAATGCTTAGACAAAAAAGATTCTTTAGGTATTAAACGGTGTGCAAATCGTAATGATGATTACTGGGCTGGTGCTGTAGCAAAATGTGGCCATGTTAATAATTTACCTACAATGGCTCAATTAGCCCAAATTGGTAATTATATCTATGGGGTTGATACAATAACAGAAGATAATGATTTTTATGTAGGAAAACAATTAAATTATGATAAAATTGCTTCATTAAAAATAGTCCCAAGATCTACTTATTTAGACCTTTGGTCTGGTGAAGAAATAGATTCCACAACCGCAAAAGCAAGGGGGTTTTTCAGAGATGGAAAAGCTCAAATTCAACGCTATGTGAGACACGATTCCGCAAGTTATGTCGGTGGCATATGTATTGTTAGATAATTATTAATATATATTTACTAATTTGAAACAGACAGGAGGGTGAATGCCCTCCTTGTTTGTTATGCAAAATTTTTAAATTTTTTTCAAAACATCGATTGAACGTATGATTTTATTTTTCACATGCTCTGTTAATATAAAACCATACTCCTTAGAGACTAAGATACACATATCCCTAATCAACAGCTATGCACCTCAGTACATAGCTTTTTTTTGCGGATTTTGGCTAGTGCGCCGCGTGAGCGAAGCGAACCCAGCACGTCCTGACGAGCAAAACCACGCTTTTGCGAGTCCGCCAATAATCCAAGACGTATTTGAGTAAAATCACGATCAAAGTTTTTGTGCTACAATTTAATTATGTTCGATAATTTAAGTGAAAAACTTCAAAATATAATTTCAAAAACTCGTGGTACTGAGCTTAATCAAGACAATATGCAAGAGGCTTTACGTGAGATTAGACGTGCGTTGTTAGATGCTGACGTGAATTTACGAGTTGTAAAAGCTTTTATTTCTGCGATTAAAGATAAAGCAGAAGGGCAGAATGTTCTTCAAGGTGTTAATCCATCACAACAATTAATTAAAATAGTTAATGATGAATTGGTTGAACTTTTAGGAAAAGAACAAAAACCTTTGAATTTGTCAGGACACCCAACATTGATTATGATGTTAGGTTTGCAAGGATCCGGAAAAACAACATCTTCTGCAAAACTTGCAGTTAAATTAAAAAAAGAAGGCAAAAATCCTTTATTGGTTGCATGTGATGTTTATCGTCCCGCTGCAATAACACAATTAAAAACTTTAGGACAAGAAATTGGATGTGAAGTTTTTTCTATTGACGGTTCACAAGATGTAAAAAATATCGTCCAAAGTGCAATTGATTATGCAAAACAAAATGGTTTTAACGTTTTGATTTTAGATACAGCAGGTCGTTTGCAAATTGATACTGATATGATGGCAGAGTTGTTAATTATTGACAGAGTTTTTGCGCCACACGAAAAATTATTAGTAATTGACTCTATGACTGGTCAAGAAGCTGTAAATGTTGCTGAAAACTTTGATGCACAAATTGGCTTAACAGGTTTAGTTTTAACAAAATTAGACGGTGATAGCCGTGGTGGTTCAGCTTTATCGGTTGTTTATTGCACAGGAAAACCTATCAAATTAACTGGTACTGGTGAAAAATTACACGCATTAGAAGATTTTTATCCTGAACGTATGGCTACTCGTATTTTAGGTATGGGTGATATTGTTTCTTTAGTTGAAAGAGCTCAAGAGGTTTTTGATGAAAAATCTGCTCGTGAACTTGAAGAAAAAATGGCAAAAGCAGAATTTACTTTTAATGACTTTTTGAAAATGCAAAGCCAAATGAAAATGATGGGATCAATGGATCAGATTTTGGGAATGATTCCAGGTATGAAGATTTCAAAAGATGACAGAGAAAAAATTTCTCATCAGGGTGAAAAAGAATTCAAAAAAATAGAAGTGTTTATTCAAAGTATGACACCTGAAGAACGTGCAAATCCAGATCTATTAAACACAAGTCGTAAAAAACGTATCGCAAAAGGTTGTGGTATGGATATGCACACCGTAAACCTTTACATTAAACAATTTGAACAAATGCGTTTGATGATGAAAGGCATGAACGATATGAAAAAAATGATGGGTGGTTTTGGTGGCAAAATGGGTAAACACTCTATGACAAAAGCACTTTCTATGATGAGAAAGTTTAGATAGTTTTCTAAAACCCTATTTTATGTTAAACTATTGCTATGCTAAAAGAGTGGAGGATTAAAGAAGATAATTCTAATGAAAAGTCTTTGGTTAAAAGGCTTTTATATTCTCGTGGTATAAAAACCGAGCAAGAAATTTATGATTTTCTTCATCCTTTAGAGATAAAAGTTTCTCAACCTGAAGTTTTTTCAGATATGGGAAAAACTATTCAAAGATTATCTTTTGCTATTGATAATAATGAAAAAATTATTATTTATGGAGATTTTGATGCTGATGGTGTAACATCAACTTCACTTTTATACAGAACTCTTAAATTTTTAGGTGCTGATGTTAACTATTTTATTCCAGATAGAGATAAAGAAGGTCACGGTTTTGACACAAAAGCTTTAGTTAAAATTATGACAACAGCAAAACCAAAAGTTATAATTTCTGTAGATTGCGGTATAAGTGATGTTGACGCGGTTAATTTTATAAATAGTTTTAAAATAGATGTAATAATTACTGACCACCACGAAGCACCTGATGTTTTACCGAATGCTTATGCAATTATTAACCCAAAAGCTCCAAATGCTTTAGTTGAAACACTTACAACAAAAGAAATTGAAAGTATGACATCTCTTGCTGGTGTTGGTGTTGCTTTTAAAGTTGCTCAAGGGCTTTTGAAGCATTACAATAAATTAGAATTTGTTTTTGATATTTTGCCATATGTTGCGGTCGGTACTATTTCTGATATTGTTCCTTTAATTGGCGAAAATAGATATTTAGTAACAAAAGGTCTTGAATTAATTTCTCAAGGGAAACATTATGGATTAAAAAGACTCTTAGAATGTGCTGGTTATGCTCCAGAAAAGGGAATAACCTCTGAAAATATAGCTTTCGGAGTAACACCAAGAATTAATGCTTCTGGTCGTCTTGATACGGTTGAAGATGCTGTTAAGGTTTTGATTTCTGATAATAGACAAGAAATCGAGATGGCAATAATGTCATTAAATGAATTAAACAAAGTGCGACAAGAACTTTGTCAGAACGTGTTTTTAGAAGCGGATGAATTGTATAAAAAAGAAGGGAATAAAAATCCTGCAATTATTTTGTGTAAAGAAGATTGGCATATTGGAATTATTGGTATTGTTGCTTCAAAACTTGTAGAAAAATACCATAAACCAACCTTCTTAATGACATATTCTGACGAGACAAAAATGTATAGATGTTCTGCTCGTGGTGTAGACGGAATTTCTTTGTATGATGTTATATCAGAAAACGCAGAATTATTAGATGGTTTTGGTGGTCACACGTTGGCAGCTGGTCTTGGTTTTTCAGCGGAAAAAACCTCCTTTAATGAAGTTAAAAATGCCTTAAATAAAACAATAAAAGAAGTTTTAAACGGAAAAGAATTGAAACCATATATTGATATTGATTTAGAGGTTTATCCAACTGATATTAATGTTGAATTAGTTGAAGAAATTTCACAACTTGAACCTTTTGGAGCATCAAATCCGAGTCCAATTTTTGCAATGAAAAATCTTAAAATAAAACAAAAAAGATTGATGGGTGAAAATAAAGACCATTTGAGATTAACAGTTCAATCGGGAGCTTGTGAGTTCAATTGCATTCGTTGGCAACAAGGCGATATTGCACTTGTTGAAGGTGATATGATTGATGTCGCTTTTCATCCTCAAATCAATGAATATAACGGAAATATTAGTGTTCAATTGATTGTCGATGATATTCACAGTGAACATTTAAAAGATGAAGAAAAAGAAGAAAATGTTGGTTTGAAAATATATGACCATCGCAAAAAAACAAATATTTTGCCTTTAGTAAACGATTACGTAAAAAATTCAAATCAAAATATTATAATTTTTGCGGAAAGTAAAACAGTTAAAGATTTATTAGAACCATTTAATGCTTTAAAAGAAAGAATTTTTAATAGAGAAAATATTACTTCTTGTGACTCTTTAATGTTTTTTGATTATCCTGCGGATAAAGAAACTTTTGATAGGATTTTAGAAGAAGCTAATCCATCATCTGTTCATTTTATGAATTATAATATTAAACATTTTGATGAAAAGGAATTTTTAACTACATTTGTTAAGATGCTTCGATTTGCATTTAATAATAATGCTGGAAAAGTTGATTTGTTGCGTTTTTGTAGTGCATTAGGAAAATCTCTTGAAGCTGTTTTATCATTATTAGATTTGTTTGAAGAAGTTTCTATCATTAAAGTTTTAGAACGAAACGAAAATTATTATCGAATTGAGTTAGCTGAAGTTAGTGATTTAGCATCTGTTTTACATAATCCTAAATATGCAGAAGTTAAATCGCTTATAGAAGATTGTGAAATTTTTCAAAAGAATTTATTAGAATGTGATTTAACTTCATTAGAACTTGTATAATCCTTAAAATAATGATATAATTTTTTTGAACAATCTATCAAATTGATTCGTTATATTGATGTAGGAGAAAGAATATGAAAAAAATTTTATCAATAATCGCAATTTTTGGTTTTTTAGCAGGAGCTCAAGCATTTGCAGATGATGCAACTGAAGCCAAAAATTTTTTCAATAATTTTGTTAGTGCAACAAATTCATACAGCCCAACAATTCCTGATTTGTATTC
The DNA here is from genome assembly GCA_045652525.1 of Candidatus Gastranaerophilaceae bacterium. Classification (GTDB taxonomy): domain Bacteria; phylum Cyanobacteriota; class Vampirovibrionia; order Gastranaerophilales; family Gastranaerophilaceae; genus SIG32. Next base: position 16,795 of record JAZRUK010000009.1, read on the forward strand.
ACCGAATGCAAAAATTATAAGACAAGTTGTAAAACCTGACGGTTCTCTTGTTAATGCAAGTACAGATACAGCAACTTATATTAAACAAATGAAAATAGGTCAAGCAACAGCAAAATTAAGAAAATACAAAAATGAATATAGAAATATTACTGTAGAAAAAGTTGCAAATGGTTATAAAGTTTCAGCTGAAAGACAACCAAGCGGAGAAACTTATTGGTTAAAAACATATCAAATTGTTCAAAAACAAGCAGATGGTTCTTGGAAAATTGTAGAAGAAATGATGCAAACAAAAGTGCAAACTTTTTTAAGATATGCGGATGAAAAATAATTATGTCACAATTTAGATTTTTAACAGCAGGAGAAAGTCATGGAAAGGCTCTCACTGCGATAATCGAAGGTTTACCGTCTGGGTTTGTAATCAACCCAGACTTTATCAATGAAGAACTTAAACGTCGTCAACAAGGTTATGGCAGAAGTTCTCGCCAACAATTAGAGGCAGATGTTGTTGAAATTACAGCGGGTGTAAAAAATGGAAAAACAACAGGTGCACCGATTTGTCTTGTTATTTATAATAAAGATTTTTCTGAAAAACCTGCATTTACAAAATATCGTCCGGGTCATGCGGATTTCGCGGGTAGTGAAAAATACGATCTTGACGACCTAAGAGATGTTTTAGAGCGCGCGAGTGCAAGAAAAACCGCAATTGAGGTTGCTGTTGGTGCTGTTGCAAAACAAGTTCTTAAAGAGTTTGATATTTGCTGTTCTTCTAAAATTTTACAAATCGGAAAATCTACAGAAAATTTTGAAGATGAAATCGATAAAGCAAAAGAATTTGGTGATTCTTTAGGTGGCAAATTTGAAGTTGTTTTCAAAAATCTTCCTGTAGGTTTAGGTTCACACGTACATTGGGACAGAAACCTTGATGGCAAAATAGCTCAAGCTGTTATGAGTATTGGCGGAATTAAAGTTGTTGAAATTGGTGAAAATCCATTGGGCAAAACAGGTTCTGAATACCACGATGAAATGTTTGTAGAAAATGATAAAATATATAGAAAAACAAATAACGCTGGTGGTATTGAAGGAGGTATGACAAACGGCGAAGATTTGATTGTTCGCGCTGTTATGAAACCAATTCCAACCATGATAAAACCATTGAATACTGTTGATAAATCGACTTTAGAACAATGTGAAGCTCATTTTGAAAGATCAGACACTTGTGCAGTTGAATCTTGCGCTGTTGTTGCAGAAAGCAGAATTGCATGTGTTTTATTGGAAGAATTTTTAAATAAATTCGGTGGCGATAGTTTAAAAGAAATTAAAAATAATTATAAAGAATTATAATATTCTTTCAGAATTTGAGCATCAGTTTCAATATTTGGACTTTCGCATACAACTGCTCCTTTTACACCGAAATCTTTTAGAGCTTTGAGTAAATCCTTATAATTCATATCCGATTCTTCTAAATTTAAGTGGTGTTTTTCACCTTTAGCAGAATATTCAATTCCTGCAATATGTGCGTGGAAATTTTCTAAAGCAAATGTTCCAAGTTCTGTTCCTATTCTGTCTAAAACATGTGCAAATTCATCATAAGTATTGTATTCACCCGCCGTTCTTGCGTGAATATGTGAAAAATCCACACAAGGAAGAACTTTTTCAAACTCTTTTGATAAAGCAATTATTTCTTCATAATCGCCCCATTGAGTTGCTTTTCCTGTTGTTTCAGGACGTATCCAAACATTATTTGTATTTCCAAGAGCATTTGTTATTCTTTGAATTTGTTTTTGGACTTGTTTATAAACGACTTCTTTTTCCATACCCATATAAAATGCTGCATGGAAGGTTATACTATATGCTCCAACTTCATTCCCTACTTGTATTGTTTCAATAATTCTTTGAACACTTGCATCAATTTTTTCTTCTTCTTTTGAATTTAAATTAATATAAAATGGTGCATGTGCTGTCAAAATAAGGTCTTTGCCATTTTCTTTTATAAACTCTTTTGATTTATCAGAAATTCTTACCCCATGGACAAATTCCATTTCCATTCCGTCAAGATTTAAATTTCTCAAAATATCAAAAGCTTCAGGATAACTTCCTTTTCCTGTAGCTAAAGGCATTCCAGCTGTTAAAAAATTTAATTTTTCCATATTATACTTTAACCTTTAACATAGATTCTAAAATTTCAGCGCACTCTGATACAAATTTTGAACAATGAGCTTTTTTATTCATTGGAAGAACATCTTTTGATAAGATTCTGCAACAAGTAACTTTGTTGATTTTTTTGAATTCTTCAATGAATTCTGCAGCTTTTTTGCGTGCTGTTACTTCATTTCCTTTTGAATTATCTCGGCCAAAATTGTATCCTAAAACAATCTGAGATGCAGCAACAGCGCCACACAAACAACCCGACGACATTCCACCTGAAAATGTTGTAGCACAAGGTAAAAGCTCTTTTGAACAAAGACCTTCATCAATTGCAGCCTGAATTATTGCTTCAGAACAAGAATAACCATTATTAAAATAACTTACAGCTTTTTCTTTCATAATAATATGGTATCTTAAATATTCTTTTTTTTCAATTTTATATTTTTTTTGCCTTATTTTATTGTTGAAATCAAATAGCCCAAGTGAATAACCGCTTTTGGCAATGTTTATAACATTGGATAAAGTACATAATTTGGTATAAAGTTTGTTTTTTAACTTTTGGAGCTTTTATAAAAAGCTCACAGACACAAGGAGGTAAAAATGACTATTAAAAAACTTACTGTGGCAGCTGCAATTGCCGTTGGAATAGCAACGTGTTCCTTGAATCAAGCAATGGCGGCTTGTCCGTGTGCAGAACCTTTACCAACCGTAACTGGTCCTGCATGTCCGATTGAAAAACAATTACCTGTGGTTACAGGCGGAGCTTGTCCATGTGAAAAACCTGCTCCAACTTGCAATTCTTGTCAAAAAGCGTTGCCAGATTGTGATTGTGTAAAACCAGATCCATGTGAAAAGAAATCTGATTGTGGTTGTGATGATGAAATCAGTTGTGATGAACCGGCAGTTCCGGCTTGTGCAACTTGTCCGCAAACAGGTAAACCTGACAGATCTCAAATGAAACAAGTTTATGGTTATCCACAAGCAATTTATGGTACTAACAATTACGTTGGTGAACCAGCAAATTCAATTCTTTCAACAGAAACAACTATTTCAGGCTGCACAGCTCCAAAAATGTCTTCACATATAAATGGAGCTACGGTTTCGACAATGGGTACTGTAACAGGTGCAGCAGCTCAAATGCCTTGTTTGAATGAATTGCCAACAATTAACAATGGTTCATTTGTAAATCGTAATGAAACTATGATGGACGGAAACAATTGTGCAATCGATTTTCAATCATCAAATTCATTAGAAGCAATAAAAAAGTCTTTTGTCCCTTTCGACTTGACTCCATACGCTAACCAAACAACTGGTGCTGCATCTAATTTCACAAGTGGATGTATGTTTCCAGACGTTCCTCAAAGCCATTGGGCTTCTTGCGAAATTGACAAACTTGCTATGAACGACGTTGTTGTCGGTTATCCTGACGGTAGATTTAAACCTAACAAAAATATTTCTCGTGCAGAATTTGCAACAATGTTAGTCAAAGGTTTTAATCTTGATGCTTGCGGTATGGAACGTGATAACATGTTTACAGACGTTCCTCGTGGAAACTGGGCAAATGCGGCTATTGCAAAAGCGGTTGATGAAAACTTGTTGAAAGGTTATCCAAACGGTCAATTTAAGCCAAATAACCATGTAACAAGAGCAGAAGCTTTAACATCTATTGCTAAAGGTATGACTTGTGATATTGACAAATGCAAAGCCGATGAAATTTTGAGCAGATATGCTGATGGTGCGTCAGTTCCTGGTTGGGCAAGAATTCCTGTTGCAAAATCATTGGAAAATGGTGCTTTAAAAGATACTCCAAATCCAAATATGATTATGCCTAACAAAGATGCTTCTCGTGCAGATGTTGCATCAATGCTTCAAACAGTTCGTGTAGCTTTAGGTTATGATACAAACCCTAAAACTGCAAACGAAATTTGTCCGGCATGTCCTGTAGATAAAAAAGTTTTTGCAGCTGAAGAAGAAATCGTTAAAATTCCAACAATGCGTTTGGAAATGATTGACCAAATTACTGCAAAATCATCTCACGTTGGTCAATACTTTAGAGCAAACACGCTTGAAGAAGTTACAATTAATGGTGTAACATATCCTTGCGGTTCAACTGTAACAGGTCAAGTTGTTGAAGTTGTAAGACCTTCAGGTTGTGATAAAGGTGCATTAAAACTTGCATTTACAGATATTAAAAACGGCGATTGCAAATCAAAATTACCTAAACAAATCTTAAGTGCACAAATCAACAAATCAAAAAATGTAAACCCTGTAGCAAGACTTGTTGAAATGCCATTCACTTGGGCAGGTTCATTAGTTGGTGTTGTTGGTAGAACTGCAGGCGGTATCCTAACAAATGTTGGTAATGCTGTAGAAAATGTATCAAATGATGCAGGTTATACTTTAGGTCACGTATTCCAAGGGAAATTCGGCGCAGCTGCTCGTAACCTTGGGGACGGTATTTGGGAAACAGTCAAAGCTCCTGTTGACGTCACAAGAACAACATTATCAGGTGCTATGGGCTTATTACAAACAACAGGCGACGAATTTGCTTACCTTGTTGACCCTCGCGGATATAAAATATCTGCTGTAAATCCAAGAGAACACGTTACTATTGCATTCGGTTGTAACGAATAGCCCGAACAGAGGCACGAGCGCCAGCGAGAGGTGAACGTGCGACAACGGAAATGTTGAGTTTACGTTGCAAGCGTGAACGGTGCCGTTTATCGTGAGGGCGATGCCTGAACAGAGGCACGAGTGCCAGTAAAAAGGCAATACAACCCAGTAATTTAATTCGTTTGCCGGAAGGGCTGCTAATCAGCAGCCCTTCTTTCATTTTTTAATAAATTCTTCTTATCTTGAGTTATTCTATATGATTCACAAGTTTTTTGAATAGTTTTGTTATAAGTCCATTTTTCAAGATTGGAAGTTTTAAAATATTCAAAAGTTCTATCCCAATATTTTACAAAACATACTGACAATGCCCAAGCGCCAGCCATTTTTGCATAATATCCATCATGTTTTATTTTGTCTAAAATTAGTAAAACTCTATCTATATATTCATCATTAATAAAATAATTCAACAAAATTACAACACCAAAACGAATTTCAAATTCTTTACCTGAATTTAAGTATGGTTGAATAAATTCCCAAACAAGTTCTTTATTTTGTTTTATGAATTTCAAGTTTGAACAAACAATATCACATACACCCCAATTATCAATTTTAGGGACAAATTCGCGTAATAATTCTAGACGCTTTTCTGGTTCGAGTTTTGCATATCCAATTACGAGTCCTTGAATCATTATTTCTTCGTAATACAAATTATCCTTATAATTTTGCCAATTCCCTTTTGCTAGTTCTTTTGCCAATTTTCTTAAATCTGGGACTCGTACACCTAAAACATTGTCTATGTTTGGTAAAAGTTTTGAATTAAACTCTCTGTATTTTTCATCTTTTAAACTAAGAAGCTTCTTTCTCATTTTGTTTAACCAATTCTTTAATATGTTGTCTTACGGAAGGTGTAATGATTAAATCAGGTTCAGTCATTGAAAACTCATCAAGAGTTGTGATTGCTCTTTTTATGTCACCATTTTGTTCGTACAAAAGCCCTAACATAATTTGATTTAAAGGATTTGATTCATCAGAATATTTTGCGATTTTTTCATCAACAGTACCTAATAATTTATAGGTTTTTGCCAAGTTTTGATAGTATTTGAAATTTAAACTAAATTGAGTTAACGCTCTTTCAAAGCAGTCTAATGCATAATCCGGATAACCAATTGTCAAGTAAACTTCGCCCAAATTATTATAATAAACAGCTGTAGCTTGAGTATTTGAGTTTAAACTTATAGCAATTTTGAATTCTTGAATTGCAGCATAATAACATTTTTCATCAACATACATTAATCCTAAATTATTATGGATATATGCATTTTTTTGAGCATCAATTACATAAACATCAGGTTTTTTGTATCCAGATGTCAAAAATGTTAAAAATATGAGCGGTATTAATAAAAATTTTTTCATTATTTTTTATTTAATTTTTTTCTACAAAATTTCAAGTTCTAAATTTTCATGTGCTAAAAGAACTTTATCTCCAAATTGGTTTGCATATTGTTCTTTTATCCTATCCAATTTTTCATCATTATATGAAGGGTCAAAATGGAAGAATACCAGTTTTTCTGCGTTAGCCAAACGTTGAACATCAATTGCTGTATCAAATGTTGAATGGCCATATCCTTGTTTTGGTGCAAATTGGTTTAAATAATCTTCTGTTGTATATTGCGCATCATGTATTAAAACACTACAATTACGTGCAAAATCAATCAGTTTTTTATCACCACCAAGATAACTTTCTTTGTCTGTTGCATAAACTACAGATTTGCCTTTATAAGAGATTTTGTAAACAACAACACCGTCTTGAGGGTGTGCATATGATTTATAACACTGGATTACTACGTCATCCCATTGCCCATTTTCATATGTTTTTGTGATAATTGGGTCGCAATTATGTCTTAAAATAATAAAATCTTCATTTTTAATATTTTTTATATTTAATGAACCTGCAATATCTTTCAAATCTAATGGGAAAGATTTACCAAAAAGAATATTTGAAAGTTCTTCAGATAGATTTTCTTCTTCTGCAACTTGACCAAAAACGTTTACGGTAGTTGATTTCAAATGCATTGGCCTAAAGAAAGTAAAACCTTGTATATGGTCTTGATGTATGTGTGATAAAAGAATGGTAGCTTTTATAGGAGTTCTTTCTTCAGGGGTAAAACCAGATGTAATGTATTGTTCCATTAATTCATCACCAACACTTATCAAACCTGTTCCGGCATCAAGTAAAATTATATGTCCACCAACATTAACTTCTACACAAGCAGTATTTCCGCCATATTTCAAAAAATCAATGTTTGGTAATGGATAACTTCCTCTAATCCCTCTGAATTTTAAACTAAATTCGCTCATAACTACCTCTTATATATTTCATAAATTGCATTTTGATCTTTTTTTTCACCGCTATACAAAGAACCTGCAAAAACCATTAATTTTGCAAGTTTTTGTATATTTTTTAAATTTGTTTCTTTAAATTGTAAGTTAAATACAACCTTGTTTCTTTTTGTTGTAACGTCAACAACACGAAAAGCATTTGGATATGATACAAGTGCTGGCGAACTAACATATAAAACATTATTTACTTGTGTTACTCTTGCTGCGTGGTAGTGTCCTGTAAAAACACCAATTGGATTTTTATATTTTTCAATTATTTTTCTTATTTCGTCAGTATTATTCATTTTGTGATGATTACTACTAAAAGGCTCAATCAAAGGTACATGCATGAAAATTAAAACAACATCTTTTTGTGATGTTTTTAATTCATTGTCTAACCATTTTAATTGTTCAGGATAAATATATCCATTTCCAGTTACTTCCGTATCTATAATACTATCCAAAACAATTACTTTATAACCTTGTTTTGGAACAAATGAATAATATGGTGTTGTGAAAGTAAAGTTTGAATTGTTTTTTCTCAAAATGTTCAAATATAAACTCTTTGTTAAATATCCACCAACACAAATATCGTGATTTCCAAAAGCAAAGTACCATGGAGAATTCAATTTTTTAACGTGAGGCAATACTGCTTGAAGTTCAATTTCTAGCGGTTTATCGATTAAATCTCCTGTAAACATTACAAAATCGACATCAGGTATTGAATTAATTTGTTCAACAGCATCATCCAAAAGTTTTGGAGATTCTGCAATCATTTTAAAAGTAGTATTTGCCCCATTATTCAAAAAATGGCTGTCACTAACTTGAACAAATTTTAGACTAGAGGCATTTGTATGACCTTGAACCCAAAACAGCATAACACAAGTCAATAGTAATGTAACTATTGCATTTTTTAACTTCGATAAAAAACTTTCTTTTTTGTGTCGCATTTATTTCTCAATCCGTGATTTTATCTCATTATACTTTGATATTACCGTTTTGTCGTCATCAGATAGTATGAGAGATTTTTCAAGATTAATTATTGCTTCACTATAATTTCCTAATTCAGCGTATGCAAATCCGATATATTTATATATTTCTGCGGTTTGTATTTCTTGTGTTAATTTTTCAAGTTTATCTTTTGCTTGTTGATATCTTTTCATTTTGAAAAGAATTTGACCTTCTAAATATCTGTAATCAATTGAATTTTCCAAAGCAATAGCTGTTAAAATGTCACTTAATGCAGTATCATATACATTCAAATTCATATTAGCTTTTGCATTTAAATAATATGCGAAATCATCTTTCGAGTTCACTTTTAAATATTGGTTAAGATAAGTAATTGTTTGGAAGTAATTTTTTAATTCGTAATAACAAAGGGCTATTTCTAAATAACATTGAACGAAATTAGGTTTGGCATTCACTGATTTGATAAAATAATTTATTGCTGTATCATAATTTTTGTTTTCTTTATAATATTCTCCTAAAAAATAATATGCCCAGTAATCTGTTCCAGAACTAAGAGCATTTAGTTCCGAATCTTTTGAACCTGTTTTTTTAGCATTGATAGCCTGTTTCACCGCATTATTTTTTGTAGCAATAAAAGAATTATTATATCCTTGGATTAATTGTTGCAGACCATTTCTAAGATCAGTAATATTTTTATTTTCAGGTTCAAGCATTAAAATTTTGTTTAAATAAACAATTGCTTGTCGGTAGTTTCCTTCAACACAATAATTTGTTGCTATATCAAAATAATCCTCAGTAATCTCATTTGCATGAGCTCCTAACGAAATAAACAATAATCCTGCTAAAAGAAATCTCTTCATAGCAGGATTATAACATAAAATTGTTTATGAATTAAATATTCATAACTTTAAGAATATCGTTTAATTCAGCAGAAGTTTTCTTAACATCTGCATTTGAATATTTGATTGCATTGTCTGGATCTTTCAAGCCGTTACCTGTTAAAATACAAACGATTTTTGAACCTGATTTGATTTGGTCTTTAACTTTTATCAAACCTGCAACAGAAGCAGCTGAAGCTGGTTCTGCTAAAACACCTTCACAAGATGCGATGAGTTTGTATGCTTTTACAATTTCTTCATCAGTTACAAAATTAATCATACCATTGCTTTCGTCACGAGCAGCTTCTGCTTGAGACCAACTTGCAGGGTTACCGATTCTAATGGCTGTTGCTAATGTTTCAGGTTTCATAATTCTTTCGCCTTTAACAATAGCTGCAGCACCTTCAGCTTCAAAACCCATCATTTTTGGTAATTCTTTAATTTTACCAAGACTGTGCCATTCTTTATAACCTTTCCAGTAAGCAGTAATATTACCTGCGTTTCCAACAGGTATAAAGTGATAGTCAGGAGCTTGACCCAAAGCTTCTATGATTTCAAAAGCTCCTGTTTTTTGGCCTTCAATTCTGTAAGGGTTCACAGAGTTAACTAAAGTTATAGGATAGTTTTCAGAAATTTTTCTAACCATTTCCAGCGCTTCGTCAAAGTTTCCTTGGATTGCTATGATTTCTGCACCATACATCATTGCTTGAGAAAGTTTGCCAAGAGCAATATAGCCATCAGGGATCAAAACATATGTTTTTAGTCCAGCTTTTGCACCATAAGCAGCGGCAGAAGCAGAAGTGTTTCCAGTAGATGCACAAATAATTGCACCAGAACCAGCTTCTTTAGCTTTGGTTACAGCCATTGTCATACCACGATCTTTGAAACTACCTGTTGGGTTGCAACCTTCAAATTTTAGATAAATTTCTGCATCAATACCAATTTTTTTAGCTAAATTGTCAGCTTTAATCAAAGGAGTATTTCCTTCGTTAAGTGTAACAATTGGTGTTGAATCTGTTACTGGTAAAAATTCTTTGTATTTGTTGATTAATCCTCTGTAGTACATAATTTAACCCTCTTTAATGGATGTGCATATCAATATTTTTTACTTTTGTTTTTGAATATTTTTTTAAAGCGTCATTTAAACGATCAACGTGATATTCTGTATTTTTACAACCTTGAGATATAAGTTTTATTTTATCTCCATTTTTAGTTATTGCGTATAAATAATCATCTATAGATATAAAAGATATAATTTCATCGATATTCAAAGGTTGTCGTTTTATTATAATTCCAAAACGATTTTTATTCCGAATTTCACAAACATTTTCATTACAAACAAAAATCGAAGCAAATCCAAAACTACAACCTATCACAATAGCGAGAATACAACAAAAAAATTTGTCTTGAAAGATATTCATTTATACCTGAACCCTTATTAAGCTATTCACTTTATTAATAAATTCGCTTGTCTCAAATGCTTTTACTGCACCTTGCATATCTTTTTCTTTGCAAATTTCTGTGATAACCGTGATATCAGCAGTGTTATTCTGAGAAACATTTTTCTGTACAATGCTTTCTAAACTGATATTGTATTCTGCACAAATATTTCCTATATTTCCAATAACACCTTTGTTATTTTTAGCATCGAGTGAAAGATAATATTTGTTTTCAGTTTCTGAAACTGGAATAAATTCAGCAGTTTCGTGGTGATTACATCTCATCATCGGTAATAAATAATCAGTTGTGCCAAGTTCTTTTACTATTGCTAAAATATCGCCAACAACAGAGCTTGCTGTTGGGAATTCTCCTGCACCAGGGCCAGAAAGTGTGATGCTACCCAAAGGATGACCTGTCAAACTTACGGCATTAGTTACATAATCAATGTGTGCAAGTGTTGATTTTTTTGAAATCAACATTGGATGAACTCGAACGTCTGCTCTGCCTTGATCATCAAGTTTTGCAGAGGCAATAAGTTTGATTTTATAACCCAAATCATTTGCAGCTTTCATATCTTCTGCACGAACTTTTGTAATGCCTTCTTTATAAACATTTTCGATTTTAACTCTTTTTTTGAATGCCAAAGTCGCAAGAGTTGTAATTTTATATGCGGCATCAAAACCTTCAACGTCACCTGTAGGATCAGTTTCAGCATAACCTAACTCTTGTGCTTCTTTTAAAACATCATCATATGATGCGTGTTGAACATCCATTTTGGTCAAAATGTAATTGGTAGTACCATTTAAGATAGCTTCAATTTTATTGATTTTATTTCCTGCCAAAATTGTTTTGATTGGCATAATGATTGGAATACCACCTGCAATTGCAGCTTCATATAAAACAACTTTGTTGTGCTGTTCAGCAAAATTAAATAATTCTTCACCGTGTTTTGCAAGAAGTTCTTTGTTTGCAGTAACGATATGTTTGCCGTTTTGAATAGCAGTTTTTATCAAATCAAAAGCAGGATTTGTGCCACCGATAAGTTCAACAACAATATCTATTTCTGGGTTATTTACAACCTCATATGCATTGTCGGTTACAATACTTTCATCAAGATTTGGAATGTTTCGTTGTTTGTTTTTGTTTTTAACTGCAATTTTTACAACTTCAACATTTTCAAAATCCGAAAGAGTTTTAAAAACTCCTGAACCAACTGTTCCTAAACCGATTAAACCTATTTTTATCTTCTTATTTTCCATAAATTCTAGTATAACATAAATTTTGAAAAAGTTTTTTATGTTAAAATCTTGTTATGAAAAAGATTTTAATAACGTTGTTTATTTTATTAATATCAAACAGTTGTTTTGCATTACAAATACCAAAAGATTTAGATTTGGAAGAGTTTTTGAATAGACCATATTATGGCAAATCATTTGATGATGTTGTACAAAGAGAAAAACCATTTTTGTTAGTTATGGGAAACACAAAATATGCTCATACAATGGTTAGATTTGTGCCAATTGGAGAAATGGTTGACAAAGAATTTGGACATGATTTTAATTTTTGTTTAATAAATACAAAAGTTGAAGAAAACCAAGAATTAGTTGATTATTTTAAGCCACCACATCCAAAACAGCCTGCATTATATATAGTTGATCCTGTTCAAGGAAGATTTTTGTATGTTGAAAAAAAATATTATACCAAAACAGCAATAAAGAAAATTTTAAGAAAATATCTTAACGGAGAACTTTTTTAACGTTTCTTAATATTCTTTTTGATTTAGGCAATATTTTTTTAATATCAACTTTATAGGAATAGTGTAGAAGTTGTGAAAGGTGATAATAATGGTAAGAATGCTACAAAATTTGGTGATGCGTGCAAATGGTTTTAAAAAAGTTATGTTGAAAGACACAAAAGGTGTTTTAACAAATGCAAATAATTTTAAATGGGTGAAAGAAACTGATAGTTTTGTTGAAACCATATTACCAACAGGGACAAGAGTTTTTAAAACTGATTCTTCAAAAAGTGTAATTAAGCCAGATGGTACGATTACCCAATTCTATAAATTTGACGTAGGCCATGTGATTGATGAGTTTAGTCCATTCAAATTAATTAAAGGCAAGACCCATAAATGGTACGGTGTTGTTGATGAGACAATTTTAAAAGAAAGAACTCTAGAAGAAAGTAAAAAATTAAGATCAGAAGCTGCAAAACAAAAAGCAGAAGCAGCCGCAAAAATATTAAGAGCAAAACGTGAAAAATTAGTTAAAGCTTTTAATGATAAATATGAAAGAGTCATTCATTGCTCAGAAGATGGTCGCTATTTTTCTAAAGGTACTTTTGACAAAAAGACAGGCAAGCTTGTAAGCTGGTTTAGAAAAAATAATGGAGTTGTGTCAAAAGGTAAAATAGTTTATTATCCAGGTGGTTTTGGTAAGGAGATTTATGCCTCAGGACCAAATGGTGATGTTATTAAATCTGTAACTAGAGCAATGGGAAATGAGTCAATTACAAGAGTCGATATCCCAAAAGGTAAGATGAGTGAAATGACAACCACAACAATAGAAAGAACAAAAGTCCCAACAAAAAAAGAAGTTTTAGGATTTTTTGATCAATTAGGTGGCGCATTTGAAGAAGCTGCAGCAAAAATGGAATAAAGAAAAACCGGCATATGCCGGTTTTTTTAAACTTTAAATATCAAAAATTTACTATCTTTTAAAGCAAGAACTTTGTGTTGACTATCTTTTTTGAACATTAAAATTTCACCTTTATCAACTTTGAATTTTTCGGCATCAAAATGGATTTCTATTTCTCCATCAATGACGTAAATAGCCGCGTCTTCGGTTGAAGTATGGGTATCCATAATTTCTTCTTTTTTCAATGCGATTGCAACAAGTCCGCAACCATCTTTTTCTAGTAAGACATTCTTATCAAATTTTGTCGCGTGATCCAAATCTACCAAATCTTTTGCTTTTAAAACATTATAAAACATATCTATCTCCTTTCTATCTTATTGAACGATAATTTTTAGAAATTTACATTCGACAAAATAATAATCTTTCCCCGCAAAAAATTTCATTTTTATGTGTTAAAATAAACGAAAAGGAGTTTTTTATGCCAATTGATTTTAATAATATTCATGTTTTTACAAATAGTATTCGTCAACATATTGTAAATCCGCAATATACTGTTCAAAATCAACCAATTCAAGATACTTTTGTAAAAAGTATTGATGTAAATTTTGATGGTATAAAAATAGATCAAAAATCTTTTGGCAAAATAGAAAAAACAGGTGAAGAAGCTGTTCTTTATACAATTACAAATAAAAATGGAGCAAGTGTTAATCTTTCAACATTTGGTGCAACAATTACAGGAATAAAAGTTCCTGATAAAGACGGGAATTTGATAGATGTTACGCAAGGCTATGATAATGTAACCCCGTATGAAAAATCTCCGGTAGGTCATGCTGGTGGAACAATAGGCCCTTGTGCAAATAAAATTAGTAACGGTAGGTTTACAATTAATGAAAAAGAATACAATCTTGAATGCAACAAAGATAACGGCAAATCGCATTCACACGGTGGTACACAAGGCTTCGATGTTAAAAACTGGAAAGCAAATGTTTTAAAAGACGGAATTGAATTCACATATCTAAAAAAAGATATGGAAAGTGGTTATCCAGGAAATGTTAAAGCAAGTGTAATTTACAAATTTGATAACAATAACAATTTGCATATTCAGTATAAAGCAACAACTGACAAAGATACCTTGATTAATATGACAAATCACACATATTTTAATCTAGATGGTGCTGAAAATACTCAAGAAGGCTCTGTGTTAGACCATATTGTTATGTTGCCAAATTCTTCAAGTTTTACAAAAAACAGTGAAATTGCAATTCCAACAGGTGAAATTGAAAATGTAGAAAACACTCCGTTTGATTTTAAAACCTCAAAACGAATTGGCGATGTTATAAATTCTGATCATGAACAGATTAAAATTGGTTCAGGTTTTGACCAAAATTATTGTATTGATAATTATGACGGCAAATCTTTAATCGAAGTTGCAGATATTAAATCGCAAAAGACAGGTATAAATTTAAAAGTTTCAACAAATTTGCCAGGATTTCAATTCTATACGGCAAACCATCTTGGTAAATCTGCTCAACCAAACGGTAAAAGTGGAGCAAGATATGAAAAACGTTCAGCATTTTGTGTAGAACCACAATTTTATCCAAATGCGATAAACACAGAAAGTTTCAATGAAAAAGGCATATTAAAAGCAGGTGAAGAATACAATAGAGAAATTGTTTATTCTTTTAGTGTAAATAAATAAAGGGACATTAAATGGCAAATAATTTAGAAGATATTATTAGAGTAAGTAAAGGTGAAGAGTTAGCTGATTTAGTTATCAAAAATGCAAAACTCGTAAATGTATTGTCAGAAGAAATTTACGAAACTGATATTGCTATAATCGGTGACAAGATTGCAGGGATTTCTAAAGGCTATAAAGGAAAAAAAGAAATCGATCTAAAAGGCGCATACGTAACACCATCTTTTATTGACGGACACGTTCATATTGAAAGCTCAATGCTTATGCCGTCTGAATTTGCCAAAATGGTTTTAGCATCAGGTACGACAACGGTAATTTCTGATCCACATGAAATTGCTAATGTTATGGGCTTGCAAGGCATAAGTTTTATGCGTGAAGCGACAAAAAATCTTCCATTAGATGTTTATTTTATGCTTCCATCTTGTGTTCCAGCGACTAATCTTGAAACTTCTGGTGTTGAATTAAACAGTTATGATTTGGCACTTTTAATTGATGCACCTTGGGTTTTAGGTGTTGCAGAAATGATGAATTTTAACGGTGTTGTAAATTGCGAAAGTAATGTTTTGAGTAAAATTCAACTGGGCCTTGATAAAAAGAAAAGAATTGACGGTCACGCACCACATTTGTCAGGCAAAGAATTGGATGCGTATGTAGCATCAGGAATCTCGTCAGATCATGAATGTACAAATCCTCAAGAAGCAATCGAAAAAATTCGCTCTGGTATGTACATAATGGTTAGAGAAGGCACTGCAGCCAGAGATTTAGAAGCGCTAATTCCTGTGTTGAAAAAATATAATACAAGAAAATGTTTGTTTGTAACTGATGACAGAAATGCTAAACATTTGATGAGCCATATTTCTGGTATGGTAAAAACAGCTGTTTCAATGGGTGTTGAACCGATCAAAGCCATTCAAATGGCAAGTTTAAATACAGCAGAATACTTTGGGCTTTCTAATGTTGGTGCAGTTGCCCCAGGATACAAAGCTGATTTTGCAGTCTTTGATAATCTCGAAGATTTTACTCCTAAAAAAGTTTTCAAAAATGGTATTCAAGTCGCAGAGAATGGTAAAGTCATTGTTGATATGTCAGAATTTAAACTTCCACAACTTAGAGGCTCTGTGAACATTCAATATTTATATAGAGAAAATCTTCAAATAAAAGTCCCAAACAACAGGCATGAGATGAAGGTTATAAACGTTGTTCCAAAGCAACTTATAACAAAAATGACCTATGAACCGATTAAAAATGAAAATGGTTTTGCAGTTTCCGATACTGAAAATGATATTTTAAAAATAGCTGTTATTGAGCGTCATAAAGCGACTGGTAATATAGGTTTAGGTTTTGTAAAAGGATTCGGATTAAAATCAGGTGCTATTGCTTCAACTGTTGCACACGATAGTCACAATATGATTGTCATAGGCACAAATGATGAGGATATGTATTACGCGGCGGTCGAACTTGTAAAATCTCAAGGTGGTAAAATTATTGTTGAAAACGGTAAAACATTGTGCCATTTACCATTACCAATTGCAGGTTTGATGTCTGATTTGCCAAATGAAAGAGTTATTGAAAGATTGGACGATCTGTCAAAAGCTTCTCAAAAAATAGGGTGCAGTATTTCGGATCCGTTTATGAGTATGGCATTTTTATCATTATCTGTTATTCCCGAAATTAAGATTACAGATAAAGGTCTAATTGATGCCAAAAAATTCGAGATAACTGATTTGTTTTAATTCGCAAGTTTTGCGATTTTAATATCAAAAACACTTTCCAAATCAATTCCTGTCAGAACATTTGAAATCAAATCATTTGGATTTATTGATTTGATGTTTTCAAAATGAGGCATAACTCCTAAAATTTTTGTATCAGTATATTTTTCGATTAATTTAGGCATAGATTTGATATTAATATCTTGAATAATTTCAGGGCAGTCGTTAATAATTACACCACGAATTTTTACGTTGTTAGCTATCGCTTGATTTATACTTGCAAGAGTATTATTTATGGAATTTTCACTAGGTGAAACTATTAAAAGAACGGGGAGATTTAATGTTTTGACCAAATCTTGTTCTAAAAAATCATCAGAAAGAGGAGTTGTAAGTCCTTGAGTTCCGTCTGTAATTGTGCATTCAAATTCTTTTTCAAGACTTTTGTAATCTTCTATAATGGTGTTTTTTTCGATTTTAATATTTTCAAATTCAGCTGCCACAACAGGGATTGAATTATCTTTCAAAAGATAAGAAAAATAAGTTTTTATGTATGGATCAACAAATTTAATTAAGGCTAAATCTGGAGCTTGAAGAAATCCTTGTCTTTCAATAGCTCCTGTTTGCACAGGTTTGTAAACACAAGTGGAATACCCTAAACTTTGCATAGTTGCAGCAAGTCCTGCTGTTACAAAAGTTTTTCCACTGTTTTTTTCTGAACCCGAAACAAATAACTCTAGCATAGATAAATTCTAACATAAATTGTTAGAATTTACATAATAACTATTATCTCCATCCTTTTAGCATTTTCTTTCTCTTTTATTGCGAAAGAAAAGAGAAAGAAAACGCTAGCAAAAGAAAGAGAAAACACGCGACCAAAAGAAACGAGTAAGCAGGGGACACCCCCGCACCCCCGTTAGAGCAGCGGAGCTGCTGCG
>JAZRUK010000010.1:0-19019 GCA_045652525.1 Candidatus Gastranaerophilaceae bacterium
TTATGGAATAAAATGTATGAACCCTAACTACGGTACTAACGACTATTGGGCAGGTGCTGTAGAATTATGTGGTGGAACAGATAAAATGGCAAGTATGGCACAATTAGCAGAGATAGCTAACTATGTATATAATACAAGCGGAATAGGAGCGAAACAAGATGTATCAAGCTTAACCTTCGATCCAACCAAAGCAGCTGAACTAGGTTTACCTTCTCCTATCTTCTACCTTTGGTCAGGAGAGGAGTACTCCACGAGCCAGGCGTACTTCAGGTACTTCCTCTCTACCTATACGAACTGGAACGACCGATACCGCACCAATAGCGATCCTCTGGCGGTTTGCCTTGGTGATTGATTATTTAATCATTTGATTGTTTAGCAACAAAATAGATTCTGAAACAAGTTCAGAATGACGATAAAAACGACAGGAGGGTGAATGCCCTCCTTGTTTTATATTTTGCCATTTATTAAAAAATAATATATAATATTCTTATGAAGAAGATTTTTGCTTTATTAATTTTATCAATATTCAGCATTAATTCATTTGCTTTTGCTGTGCCTTTACAAGGTCACATCGAGGAAAATGATGAATTTAGACAAATGCAAGAAGAACTTTTTACCGGCAAAATTGAGCATCTCGAACGCAAAGATGTTATTAACATGTCTGTAACACAAGTTATTGATTCTTCATATTCCATGGAAGGTGATGAGTTTTTTGCACAAGTTACAACTGACGTTTATGGAGATGAGGGAATCATTATTCCAAAAGGCACAATTGCACATGGCAAAATTTCTCAAACTGGTGACCCAGGTAAAATGGGCAAACAAGCTTGGATAGATTTGTCTTTTGATTATCTTATTACACCAGACGGAAGAGAAATTCCAATTGATGGCGCTATGAGCACAAAGCTTCACCCTGTTGCAGAAACTTCAAAAATTATCGCACAAGATGTTGGTTACACTTTAGCTGGCGGTGCAATGGGTGGTCTGTTGGCACTCAACTACCTTGGCTGGGAAGCTGCAATCCTCTCTCAAGGTTATACAGTTGCTGGCGGTGCAGCATTAGGCGGTGCAATAGGACTTGGAACAGCGCTTAAACGCAAGGGGAAAGAAATTCTAATTGCCCCAGGAGATGAAATAAAAGTAAAAATTAACACAAATATTCCACTTCCTGTTTACAAAGAAGAAGCCTTAAAACAAGAAGAACTTTTATACCCTGGACTTGACATATTTATAAGTGACGTAAAACACGAAGAAGATCCTTTCGGTGAAATGAATACAATTACACTAACAGTCACAATATCAAATATGTCAGATAAAGAACTTTCTGGATTTGATATGGCTCTTGTTAACGATTACAATTCTGTATTTAGACCTTCGATTTTTGGCGATACAAAAATGATGTTCAAAACCATCAAATCTGGCGAAAAAGTAGCAGGGCTTGTATCTTTTTCAGTTGATAACATTCACCGAGATTTTTGGTTAACTTTTTACGATAGAAGAACTGGTAAAGCAATCACTAAAATTTCTGTAGACAATGCCTATCGAAAAATGTCTAAAAAAGCCAAGAAAAAAAATGAAAAAAATCGCAGGAAAAAACAAAATTTCAAAAAAGAAACTGATTTATTTGAAATTGAATAAATTATTTTCTTTTAATTACAATTAGATTTCGTGTAAAATTTTCTTCTAATGGCAACTGATATTCAATAATATCAACAATTTCTGCATTAAATTTTTTGAAAACTTTTTTAGCTGCCTCAATTTCTTCAGGTGTTTTGCGAGATTTATAAGCAACAAAATAACCACCTTTTTTCAGCAAAGGTAAAGCAAAAGTACTAATTTTATCTAATGAAGCTACCGCACGCGACGTTACAACATCATATTTTTGATTAACATTCTCTGCCCTATCACAAACTGTATTTAGATTTTCAATTTTTAATTCGGCTTTTATATTTTCAATAGCATTAATTTTTTTTCTAATACTATCCAAAGCTGTAACATTTATTTTGGGATAAGTTAGAGCAATTGGAACTGCTGGAAATCCTCCACCTGTACCAATATCTAAAAGATTTTCACATTCCCCGTATTTTTTTACAAAATGTTCAAAGGCTAAACTGTCAAAAACGTGTTTTTCCCACAAAAATTTTTCATCGTTTTTTGAAATAAGATTCAAACAAGCATTTTGCTTTAAAAATATTTGCATATAGTCAGTATAAAAATCTTTATTTATCAAGCTCGTTAAACCTCTCTTCACCTATTCTTATTTTTATGTCATTTATTCTAAGCATAATTTTATCTGCATTATCTTTTGATGCCGTTTTTTGCGCATATTCATATGCTGTTTTTAAATATTTGTATGCTAATTCATTTTCTTTTCTGTTTAAATAAAAATCACCAATTGCAGTATTTACAGAAACAATATAAAAATCTTCATTCAAAATTTTTGCATATTCTAAAGCTTTGTGAAAATATTCGAGCGCTTGTTCTGGATTTTTGGCACTGTATATTTCAGCCAATTTTATCAAAGAAGAATACATTCCGTTAAAATTATTTACTTGTTCATCAATTTTCAAACTTTCTTGATAATACTTTATCGCCAAATCACTTTCACCAATATCATCATAAAGAAGCGCCAAATTTGACAAAGAACTTGCTAAATAAGGATTGTTTTTTAAATCTAAACCAATACACTTTTTGTAATATTGAACCGCAATTTCTTCTTCATCTCTGTTCTCATTTTCATATGCGAATTTGTAATAAAGTTCAGCTAAAATAAGTTTATCCGCACCTACAGGATTTATATCCAATGCTTTTTTATAAAATTCATATGCATAATCACTATTAGAAGTCAAATTAGCAAGCAAAACAAGTACTTTCAACCGTAATGCTTCTGAAATAACACTATCGTCCAAAGTCAATAATAATTCTTTCGCTTTGTCACGTTTAAATGTCATATAGAAAATATTTGCCACAGAATATTTTGCTTCATTGACCTTTTCAACATCACCTGTTGATGAATAAAATTCAATCGATAATTCTAAATATTTTTGAGCATTGTACCAATCTGATAAATTTTGATAATTTTGCGCTAACTTATTATAAATCGTAGGCAAAAACATATAATAATCATCATCATCTTTATGAGCCAAAGCTTTTAAGTATAATGATACAGCGTGCTTGTAATCAAACTGCTGCTCTTTTTGTTTTGCTTTGTTCATCAATGCCGTAAGAGTTAATACATTTTCTTCTTGTTCTTCTCTTATACGATTGTCGCTAGATGTCAAAAAATCCTTGATTGAATCTGCGATTTTATCCAACACACCAGTATTATCATCTTCAAAAATAAATGACATTTTTTTAATTTGTTCGTCTTTTTCAGCAACAGTTGTCGCAACAGGTTGAACTTCCTGTGCAGGAGGCAGAGCACCTTTGTTTTCTATAACGTCTTGTTTTTTTATTTGAGGCTTTTTCGGTATAAAAATAGAGTGAAACTCAATTTCATTTCTCATCGTTTGACGAGAAATAACAAGATCTCTTTCTAAAGGTTTCAAGGGCAACTGAGTGTTATATAAATCAACACAACCTTGATGAATTTTAACTGCAACACCTTCTGAGATTGAATTTTCTGAAATTATCTTAAAATAATCTGGTAGATAAAGGTATTCTCCATTTTTTGCAAGAACACTATTATTTAAGAAAAATAAGACTTTTTCTTCATTATATAAATGCAAATTCTTTAACAGCTTTACACTTACAGGATGTCGAATAACTGTTAAAAATCTAAATAAATGCCCACTAACAGGATCAACCAAAGCTAAAGCTTCTCTTAAAATAAAATCATTAAAACTTAAAAAACTTTTTGAGAAAGCATCCAAAAATTCTAACAGCCCTAAATTCCGCAATTTCATAATTTTAAGCGACAAATCTGTATACAAAAAATATCCACGCGTATGTTTATAAAGCTCATCAGAAATAGGACCTATTTGTTTTACATCTTCTGCACGCAAAAATCTTTCGAAAATTGATTTTTCAAATGCTAAAATTGTTGTTTTTTCAAATTTAATTTCAAAATCGGAATAATCAAAAGTTCTAGAAACTAATATTACTTTTATATTCTTCAATCCTGAAATATAGTTTATAAATCCTAAGACTTCCGACTTATTTGATTTCAAAATAGAATCAAAAGAGTCAATAACTACAACTATCGGATTTTTAATAAATTCAAAATAAGAATTTATTTTTTGTGTAAAATTTTCTGACTTAATTTTAGGAGTTTCAATTTTTTCAAGAGCTGCTAATTTTCTAAACTCTTCAAAAAATGCTAATAATATATCATCTAATACAGTTGTTTCAAAACAAGTATATTTTAAAACAACACAATTCTGAGCAAAGGCAATGGAAATATGATCTAGCAAAGCTGTTTTTCCTGTCCCCATAAATCCATTAACCAGCATTAAATGAGAATCGTTGGTTAAAAATTTAAATAGCAAATCTAATTGTTTTGTACAATTTTCTAACAAAAAACGATTAATGCCACTTAATTCATTATTAGTAAGCAATTTTTGATCAAATTGAGAATCTATAAAGCTACATTCCATAAAGCTATATTAAATGATTTTACAAATTTTTGCAAATTTATTTTAAATAATTGCACTTTGTTTTTTTTAATAGTATTATGTTGTTGATTGATGGGGAATAAAAATGGAATTTTTCAGAAAAAATCAGAAGATAATAGTTGCAATAATAGCAATAACTTTTATTGCTTGGACTGTAGGTTTAATGTTACTACCTCTTCTAGTAAAATAATTATGGATAGATTTATAAAGATAGCTGTAATAAATTTATTGTTGGTATTTGCCCTCAATTTATCGGTAATACCTAGCTTTTGCTATGCAGCAAATGTTACTCAGCAACAAGCTCGAGAAAAAATAAACTATCTTAAAAGACTAGAAAATGCAGAAAAAAATAAACTGCACAACAACCAAAGAAAACTAGAAACCACATCTAACAATTTAAGGGCATCAAAAAACCAGTATTCTGATGCTGAAGCTAAACTAAAGGAAATGGAACGAAGCCTTGGAATTGCAACCAGCGAATTTAATGCTATTGACAGCAAATTAAAACAAAGAATTAGGGACGTATTTAAATCTCAACGAACAGGAATGTTTGAGTTAATTTTATCCGCAAAAGACTTAAATTCATTCCTTGATATTATATACTTTGAACGATTAATCATTGCACAAGACTACAAAAAAATGGTTGCGATTAAAGAAAAAGCTCAAAGAATTGCTCAAATGAAACGCGATGTTGAATCTAAAAAAAGATACTTGGCTCAATCAATTAAATCTATTAATTCTCAACAAAGAGATATTGAAAGGGCGATTGCACAAAATCAAAACATGATTAACAAACTAAAAACTGACAGAAGTTTCTATGAAAAAACTGAACGTGAAATGGCAAGACAATCAGACAATCTTGAATCAATGATTAGTAGAAAACCTCAAGATTCTTCTGTTAAAACTGCCTCTGCAGGTTTTATAAAACCAATAAGTGGTAGAATAACATCCCCTTTTGGTTGGAGAACTCACCCTATATTCAATAGTAAAACTTTTCACTCCGGTATAGACATTGGAGGTCCAAACTATGGAAACATTATGGCTTCAAATGCAGGAAAAGTAATCTATTCTGGTTGGTACGGAGGTTACGGTAAAGTTGTAATTATTGATCACGGAAACATTAACGGAAATCCAATGACAACTTTATATGCGCATATGTCAACTATTAAAGTTAAACAAGGAGATTACGTTCAAAAAGGACAAGTTGTAGGCCTTGAAGGAACAACTGGTTACAGTACTGGCCCACACTGTCACTTTGAAATAAGAATAAACGGAAAACCGAACAATCCACAAAATTATATTTAAGAAGGTTAAATTTTGAAGAAGACTTTATTGATATTATTAATAGCTCTAACAACTACTCTGCCAACAATAGGAGCAGAGACAGTTGAAAACGCATACAAACAAATTCAATCAATGGATGATGAATTTTTTGAATCGTCTTTTGTGCCTGCAGCTAAAGTGAAAGTGCAAGAAAAAAATCTTCAAATCGAAACAGGAAACACTGACAAAGAAAAATATGTTAAACACATGCCTTTGTTTAAAAAAACTAGGTTAAAAATCGAACGAGCTTTACGAACTAAATATGACAAATCAGAAGCTAAAAGGCTCGAACGAGAAGCAAAAATGGCAAAAGAAGATGCCGAAAAAGAAAAACAGCGTTTCAAAGACTTAGATTTGCAATATGTAGAATACGATGAAGAAACAGAACAAAAACAAGAACTTCAAAAAGACGAAACTTCACCTACAATAACAACCGAATTAGTTGGAGGAGTCAAAGAACAAATAACCGAGAATCAAATGGTATTAGATTGCGACAATATCAAAGTAGACGAAGCCTCTGGGGATATTGAAGCCGTCGGTTCACCTGTATTGAAATTCCCTGCTCAAAAAATCGAACTCACCTCTGATAAAATGATTTACAACAAAGATTCCAATGTATTAAAAGCAATTGGTAATGTTGTTTTAACTAAAGATAATACCCCTGTTTACGGAGATTTTATCCAAGTAAATATGAATGAAGAAAGCATATTTATGGATAATATCCGTGCTGAAGGTCGAGCAATGAAAGTTCGTGCCAAAAAAGTTGAAACCATTAATGACAAAATGGTTTTATCCGACGGCTATATGTATTCAGATAAAGCTCAAAAGTTTAACTTTATCACCCGTATGGTAGGACCTGATTTAAGTAAAATGATTGTCGACGAAGATGACAAAAATTACTGGATTGCTGACGGGAATTCTAGTTGGAAAATTGTAGCATCTGACGTTGGAATTGATGCTAGCAGTGCCCACGATATATTTAGCGTAAAAAATGCTGAAGTTTATCATAATGATAAACACATATTTACTCTACCATCTTTAAAAGCTTATACAAACAAAGATCGTGGATACTTTGAAGCGAACTATCCAGAAATTGGTTCAGTTTCGAGATTTGGTATGTTTGCAGGTCCTGGCTTTGTATACAGAGCACCATATGGTTCGACAGTGAAATTTATACCTTTAGTTAACTATAAAGATGATTTCGGTGTTGGTGCTGCGATTAAATTCAAATCATCATTTAATGATACACATATAATGTACGGTTCAGGATCTGATATATTCAGATTAAAAGGGCGCCACATATTGGATGAAAAATTATTCTTACAATATGCTTCAAATGCCTATACTGATGACTGGTTCTTAGGCAGAAGAATGGCAAAATATTTGGCAGAACTTGTATATAATGACCAAACGCATGTAAAAGATTTTCTTGCAGAGGGAAAAGATTTGACATTTAGCCAAAGAGCATCTGTAGCATACGCACAAGAGGGTGAGTGGAATATGCATTCAGAGCACATTCCAAGTTCTAACACTGGAACAACAAGATTTAGATACATGGCGGAAGCAAATCAATCATTATTTAAACGTATAGACGAAGCTAATCGAAAAGCTTTGGAATTTAGTTGGGTAATGCAAGGATCTGCAGCTGTATACGGAACAGGTGATACACAATTTATTGGAAGAATGGGGCCAAGATTGCATACACAATATAAATATTGGATGCAGGATTTAACATATTTTGTATCTGGATACTCCGACCATACTCCTATGCCTGTATTTGATATGTACCGTTATGGACGTTCTAACATTCGTATTGTAGAAGCATTTAGAATTAATAAATATCTAACCGTAGGTTGGTCTGGAGCTATTACTCTATCAAATGATTCACCAAACGGAAAACTTTATCAAGAGAATAGATTTATGTTCTCTATTGGTCCTGATGATTTCAAAGTCAATCTAGGATATGATATAATGCGTAAAACAACATATTTTGTAATATCTATGATACTTGATACAAAAAATGCTACCGTTGAGTTTGACAAGCTAGAAATTAAAAATGCAGAACGTCTAGGTCAATCAGCTAATAATGATGAAAATCTTGTATTTAAACCTTCAGTTAAAACTGAACTAAAAAAAGAATTACAATATGCTGAAGTTATCAATATTGAAGATCCAAGCAAGGAAAGTATTTGATGGAAAAAATTATAAAAGATTTAATTAAATATGGTAAAAGAGCTGGTAAGAAAAATTTCACACCTGGGATGTCAGGGAACTTTTCAGCAAGATACGGCAACAATATAATTATCACGACGTCAGGATCCGCTAATGGATACCTTAAAGAAGATGATTTTGTTGTAATTGATTTTGACGGTAACGTAGTTCAAGGGAATAAAAAACCTTCTAGCGAAAAAATGTTACACGTAGAATTTTACAAAATGCGCCCAGATATAAATTATATTTTGCACGTTCACGCACCATATTTAAGTTCATTTGCGTCAGCAGGTTTAGCTCTAGATGAACCTATTATGGCAGAAAACGTGTATTATTTTGGACATATTCCACTTGCAGAATACGGACTTCCTTCATCAAAAGATCTTGTTGACAAAACGTCTAAATACTTTAAAGATTTTGATGCTGTTTTAATGGCAAATCACGGTTTTATTGTGGGTGATTCAACATTAGAAAATGCATACTTGAAATTAGAACTTGCAGAATCATATGCTCAAGTTGTACTAAATACAAAAATTTTAGGTGGAGCAGTTTTACTCACTGATTCACAAGTAGAAGAAATAAATAAATTGAAATGAGGTAATAAAAGTGTCAGTAATGTTAGAAAGTAAACAAGGATTAATAGCTGGAGACGGTTCTTTACCAGTTAAAATGGCTCAATATGCTAAAGAAAATGGCTTTGAAGTCGTTTGTATTTCCTTGTCTAATGATAATGTGAAAGAATTAAAAAAATATTGTTCACGAGTTTATTCTTGCCACCCTGGACAAATAAACAAAATAGAACAAATTTTAAAAGATGAAGAAATTAAACAAGCAACTTTTCTTGGAAAAGTTCATAAAAGAGTATTATTACAGCTTCATAAATTCGACAAAAAAGCTATTGATTTATTAAAATCAATGAAACGATTAAACGATGATGAAGTAATGTTGTTAATAGTTAGAGAATTTGAAAATGCAGGAATTTCAGTATTAGATCAAACAATATTTATTAAAAATTTAATGATTCCAGCTGGGGTTTTAGGCACAATAAAACCTACAAAAGAACAAATGGAAGATGTTAACTATGGTTTTTGGTTAGCTAAAGAAATGGGAGGCGTTGACGTAGGCCAATCTGTAGTAATTAAAGACAAAATGATTATGGCAGTAGAAGCAATTGAAGGAACTGACGTGTGTATTAAACGTGGTTCTAAGTTAGCAAAACGTGGCGCAGCTGTAATTAAAGTAGCTAAACCAAAACAAGATAAGCGCTTTGACATTCCAGCTGTTGGTATGCGCACTTTAAGAACAATGAAAAAACATAAAGCTAATTTATTAGCGGTCGAAGCTAATGAAACAATCATTGTAGATCAAGAAAAAGTCATAGAATTTGCAAACAAAAATAACATTGTAATAATGGCAGTATAGATATGAAAAAACTTTTTATAATAACAGGCGAACATTCTGGAGATATTCACGCTGCACACGTAGTAAATGAACTTCGTGCTCAATATCCTGATATAGAAATTGAAGGTATTGGTGGAGAAAATCTTAAAAATGCAGGTGTGAAATTATTTTCAGATCATAAAAAAATGTCAGCTGTGGGTCTTTCATTTAAAATCATTTGGGATCATATTAACTTAGGGAAACGAGTTGTTGATTACCTAAAAAATCAATACAAGCCTGACTTAGTCTTATGTATTGATTACGGAGCATTTAACCTAAATGTTTCCAAGTTTTTAAAAAAAGCGGACATAAAGGTATTTTATTACATACCTCCACAAGTTTGGGCTAGTAGAAAATGGAGAATTAATACTATCAAAAAATGTATAGATAAAGTGCTATGCATATTCCCATTTGAAAAACCAATGTATGAAGAATATGGAATTAATACACACTATTGTGGACATCCTTTAGTTTCACAATTAGCACCAAAAGCTGACAAAACTGAGTTTTTTGAAAAACATAGCTTTGATCCAAATAAAAAATTAGTTTCTGTTTTTCCTGGTTCAAGAGTATTTGAACTTAAACAACTTATGAATATATTTATTAAATCTGCTAAAAAATTACAGAAGGAGCACCCTGACTTACAATTTTGTATTTCTCATGCTCCAAATTTGCCTGATAATGTATATTCAAAATATTTAAGAAACACAGATTTTAAAGTAATAAAAGGTGAAAACCAAGCACTTTTAAGTTGCTCTGATGCATTAATACTTGCGTCTGGAACTGCAGCATTAGAGGCGTGTTTATATCAAGTTCCAATGATAATAGCATACAGAGGCCCATGGTTATTTTACCTAATTTATTTAATGGTTAGATGTATTAAAAAAGTTTCATTACCAAATATTATTGCAGATAGAATGATTGTGCCTGAGATTATACAGGGACAGGTAAATGTACAAAATATTTCGTACCAAATTGAAAAGACTTTATACAACCAATCATACAGAGAAGATTATATTAGACAACTTGGTGAAGTCAAAGATCTTTTATCTGATAAAATTTCATCAAAAGAAGTTGCTAATGTAATAGGAAATACTCTTTGTAATAATTCTTAATTTGAAAAGTAAAATATAGCAATATATTTTACTTTTTGACCTTTGTATATATAGGTAAGTGTGTATGATTAATAGTGTACAAAATATTAAAGTTGGTACAACATCCCCTTTTAATGATTTCAAATCAAATGGGGAATATTACATTACACGCGAAATTGCCAAAGACATTTACCAAGATAGTGAAAAAAAATCAGAGAGAAAAGGAAAAAGAGTTGGCTTAATTGTTGCGTTGTCGTCAATTGCAACTACACTGGGAGTTATTGGAATAACAAAAGGAATTCCTAAGACTGTATATAAACACGTATCTGATTACGTCAAAAAATTAGGCGAAAAAGTTAATCTTAGAAAACAAAATGGACAAAGCGGACCTATTACGTCTTTTATGAATTATGCACACAAAAAACTTACCAAATTTGCTGAAAGAGGCCAAAGCGTAAATAATTTCAACAATTATAAAGACTTAATTGTTAAACATGCTATGTACAAAACACACTTTACCACTCGAATACATCAAAAAATTACAGCATTTTTTGAGCGCTTGGCATTAAAAACGGTTAACAAAGGCTACAAAAATTCAGACAAACGCTTTACAAAATTATTCAATTCTATTGCCAGCATAAATTCAAAGATCATGTTGGAAGATCCTAGCCGTAAGATAACAATCAATGGAGTTACCAAATCTGCTATTGAGTGGATTGATGATGTTATTGCAAGACGAGAAAGAATTCAGCAAGAATTACAAAACGGCTTTAGTGTTGCAAGTCGACAAACAAGGCATTCTCAAATGCGCTCAGCAAATGTAGGCCTTGATAAAAAAGTTTGGGAATTAACACTTAATGGAATTCAACACACACACGGAATGAAAGGAAAGTTTGCAAAACTCAAAGATTCACAAATGCACCAATCTTTCATTGCCGAAGAGCTTTTGGCCAAAGATAAATCGCAAATAGCAGAACAAATTGCAAAATCCAGACGTTCAATAACACACGATATTACCGATGCCTATACAGCTTCAGAAAAATTGCTTGATGGCATTTATAAGCATATAAGTCCAGAAGATGCAGAATCAAGAAAGCTTTTAAAAATCATGCATTCAAAACTGAATACATATAAAAAGCTTTCAGGTCCACAAGAATCAGTTTATAGAGAAAAAATAAAATCAGAAATCTTTGAAATAATGGAAACAATCACAAAGAGATCTCAAAACGACTCGTCACTACTAGGTTACACTAGCGATTCAGCAACACAAATATCTGCATACAGCAAAGAGTTACAAAAAACGCTAAATGGAGTAGAAAAAGGTGAATTACAAGAACTTTTAACTATTTATAAAGGGTTGCTTCCAAGAGAAGAATATTTAAAACTTCGTGGAGAAGCAAATAAAGCTGTAAAAACACTTGATAAAGCCATACATACAGAAAGTAATCTATTCTTTGACAAACTACGTGACTTATCATTAGGATCTGCTCCTACGGATATTCTGTCTATTTTAGGCTCTGTAGGAGGCGTAGGTCTTGGTTTATCAATGGCCGACAATAAAGATGAACGAATCTCTGCTGCATTAAAATATGGTATACCTATTGTTGGTTCATTGGCAACATCCGTTGTATTAACTGTTGGATTAGTTTCAGGCATAAAAGCAATGCTAATCGGTATGGCATCAGGTGCTGTAATTAACAGAATTGGTACCGCTATTGACAAAAAACGTAAAGAATACAACAAAGACCAAGAAGATAAAAAACATACCGAAGAAATTAAAAACGAAATACAAAAAGCAGAAACAGATACCAAAACTCAAACAGAATCAGTTTAAAATAATTTTTCTGCTATAATAGAAATATGAATAAAACTGAAACTATAAAATACAAATTAGAACAAAGAGAGATAGATAACCTTAGCGAATTTGCGACAAAAAGTAGATTTTCGAAAGGTCGTATTAATACTGACAGCGAATGCGAACTTCGTACTTGTTTTCAACGTGATAGAGATAGAATTTTACATTCTAAAGCTTTTCGCCGTTTAAAACATAAAACTCAAGTTTTTTTATCCCCATTTGACGATCACTTCAGAACACGTTTGACACATACATTAGAGGTTTCGCAAATAGGGAGAACCATTGCAAGAGCACTTGATTTAAATGAAGATTTAGTAGAAGCAATTGCTCTTGGACACGACCTTGGTCATACACCGTTTGGACACTGCGGAGAAGGTGTATTAGATGAATTAATAGAAGGTGGATTTCACCACAACATTCAAAGCGTAAGAGTTGTAGAAGTTTTAGAGAATTTAAATCTTTGCAGAGAAACTATTGACGGGATTTTAACTCACACTTGGGGCTTTACTCCTCAAACTCCAGAAGCACAAGTTGTACAATTAGCAGATAAAGTTGCATACATAAATCACGATATAGAAGATTCCATTAGAGCTGGAATTATTTCAGAGAGTGATTTACCAAAAGAATGCATAAAATATTTTTCTTCAATACAAACTGTCAGATTAAACAAAATGATAGAAGAAATAATTAATAACTCAATGGGCAAACCTGAAGTTAAAATGAGCGAAGAAGGTTGGCATTATACAACATTATTAAGAAAATGGATGTTTGATAATGTTTATATGGATTCTCCTGCTAAAGCTGAAGAAAATAAAGCTCGCAGAGTTATAAGAGAGCTATTCCATTTATATTGTGAAATGCTTAAGCCAATGTGTGAAGAAAGTAAAATTCCACGCATTGTAACAGACTATATTTCTGGAATGACTGACAGATACGCTGTAGAAAAATTTAAAGAATATTTTATACCAACAGGTTTACAATCAGGAGTAAAGGACGAATACTTATTTAGATTGGCAAAAATTATTGATTAACATATTTACCAATTTAAAAACATGCGATATAATTTAGATATGGAAAGAGCAAAGTTATTAGGATTTGAGATAGACAAATACGATTTTGATTCTGCAGTTGAATATGCAAAAGTAAATCGTGGACATGTTGTAACAATAAATCCTGAAATGATTGACTATGCAACAAAAGAACCTTCTTTTGCTCAAATAGTTAATCAAGCTGAATTAGTTATTCCTGACGGAATCGGAGTTCAATTAGGTCTAAAACTTGTCGGTAATAACGTAAAACGTATTGCAGGTGTAGATTTTGCTCGCAGGATGTTAGAAGAACTGAAGGGTGTTTCAGTAGCATTTGTAGGCGCAAAACCTAATATTATAGAAAAAGCTGTAACAAACTTAAAAAATGAGATACCCGAGCTTAATATTGTATATGTTCAAGATGGCTATTTCAATAATGAAGAACAAGTTTTAGCTGATGTTATTGAGAAACAACCTGAACTATTATTAGTTGCATTAGGCTCACCTAAGCAAGAGAATTTTATTTATAAATTAAAATCAAAGTTACCAAATACGTTAATGATAGGCGTTGGAGGAAGTTTTGATGTTTGGTCAGGAGAAGTTAAAAGAGCACCTATAATTTATCAAAGACTTGGACTAGAATGGTTATATAGGACAGTAAAAGAACCTCAAAGATTTAAACGAATCTTCCCGACATTACCATTGTTTATATTAAAAGTATTGAGATATGGAGTTAATGATGTTAACAGATAATGAAATTGGAAAATTAAAGGAATTAGCAAAAGAAAACAGACAAAATATTATAAAGATGGTTTATGAAGCAAAATCTGGGCACATAGGCGGATCATTATCTGCTACAGATATTATGACTGTGCTGTTTCATAAATGCATGAAAACAGTCCCTGAATGGAAAGAATCAAAAGAATATCCAAATCGTGATAGATTTGTCTTATCAAAAGGACACGTGTCACCAATATATTATTCAGTACTTTCACAGTTAGGCTATTTCCCTAAAGAAGAACTAATGAGCTTTAGAAAATTAACATCCCGCCTGCAAGGACATCCTTGCTGTTTTTGTCCTGGAGTTGAAGTTGCAACAGGTTCTCTTGGTCAAGGATTATCAATTGGCTGCGGTATTGCAATAGCTTTGAAACTCGACAAAAAACCTGCTAATGTTTTTGTTCTTATGGGTGATGGAGAACTACAAGAAGGCAATGCTTGGGAAGCATTTATGCAAGCACCTCATAGAAATTTAGATAACTTAACAGTAATTATAGACCGTAACCGCTTACAAATAGACGGATGTACAGAAAATATCAAATCTCTTGACCCATTAGATGCAAAAATTAAAGCCTTTAATTGGGATGTTATTGAAATAGATGGGCATAATATAAATGAAATCTACAACGCAATAGAAAAAGCAAAAGCCAATACTAAACCAACTGCAATTATTGCGAACACAATTAAAGGCAAAGGTGTAAGCTTTATGGAAAACAATGCAGGCTGGCACGGAAAAGCACCAAGCACCGAAGATTATGAAAAAGCTATCAAGGAACTCGAATGAAAAAGTTTGCATTCACACTACCAGAAATAGTTGTATCAATGGTTGTTATGGCAATCGTTGCGGCTGTTGCTATACCAATAACAAAAGATAAGTTAGCAAAAGTTGATTATGCTACATATTATTTGGGTTATAGAGTAGCTCAAACAATAGCGACAGATGTTTTGCCTGAAATATGGCAACAACTCATCGATGATAATAATGGTCAACAACATTGTGTTTCTGTTATTGACGGAGTTTGCATTACCAAAAAATTATTTAAACCAACAGGATATAAATGGGATCCACTTAGTTGTTCTTCGCTTGGATCAACTACAAATGCGGAAGATAATGCTTTTAAAGAAAAATATGGAATAAATTATTGCCTAAATCATTCTTCCGATTATTGGGCTGGAGCTGTTGCAACTTGTGGCGGCATAGACAACATACCAACCGAAGAACAAGCATTAAAAGTAGTCTCTTATTTATATGATAATAAATTAATCTATACTGGTGGTTCATTAGACTGGGAGTGTCCTGAATCATCGAATAATGGTACACCTACAGCTTGTAGAAATAATGATAAAATTGCAGATTTAGGTTACAATGTTATTAGTTCAACGGATTCTTTACTTTTGTGGAATTCAAAAGAATCTTACGATGATGCTGGTACTTTTTCTATCGAACCACGGCATTTAATTGTGAATACATCTCTAAGAGATTTCGCTAATATTCATGCATTTTGTGTGGCAGGTGACATAGAAGATAATGACTATACAGATATATTACAAAGGGCAATGTCAAATACTCTTACAATTTCTGATAAAAACATTACTATTGTAACCTCTGTTGCGTCTGTTCAAGCAGCGGCAGCATCAGATACTGGTAATTTTTCATCATTAAAACCACATGTAACATTATCTAATGGTGTAAAAATTTATATCGGTTCTGATTATGGAGAAATTGATATTTTAAATGATAGTGTTGATGAAAATGATAGAGAAGGTTTTGTTATTTACATCGATGTTGATGGAAATAACAATAGATGTAGATTATATGAAGACGTATATCCATTTTATCTTGTAAAATCAGGTAAAATAATTCCAGCATTTAAAGATGGTGTTAAAGCTGGAGCAAATAGCGAAGAAAGCTTAGCTTTCAACCTACACGCTGACAAATTTGATGCAAGTGGTAACAGATTATCTAAATTATTAACAGCTAATACACAAGGAGATGACGATCCAAAAAGCTTTAGAGCTGTTGCCTGTACTGCAGGTTATGTAACTTCAACTAAATATTGTGGTGTTGATCCTAAAACTATTACAGTAGACGGTATCAATTGTCATACATCTGAAACTGCTGATTGCAGAATTAAAGTTAAGTCACCAATAAGGATATTAAACTAATGATTATTGATAAAATTGAAAACATAGAGAGCTATCCACAAATTCCATCACACGCCATTGAATTTGTTAAAAAGCTTACACAAAATATCGATTGTAAACGTTACGAAATTTCTGATACTGATTACGTAAACGTGGAAACATATACAACAAAATCACACGAGAATTGTTTTTTTGAAGCACATAAAAAATATGCTGATATCCAAATTTTACTATCAGGAATTGAACGTCTTGATTATACAGAAATTAATAATTTAAAAATAAAAACACCGTATGACGAATCAAGAGATATTGCATTTTACGAAAATACGGTAAAAGAAACTTGCAACGTCACTTTAGATGGCACAAATTTTGTATTTATTTTTCCTAACGAAGCACACAGACCTCAGATGAATTTTGAAAATTCAATAGAGGTTAAAAAAGCTGTTGTTAAAGTAAAAATGTTATAAAATTACAACAAAATCCCCACGTTTAACTTCATTGGCTAATTTTTTAATAACATCATTGTCCATTCTAATACAACCTTGAGATACATATTTACCTAAACTTGCGGGGTTGTTGTTACCGTGTATAAATTCACCTGTAACACCTCGTTTGACTGTTTTAGGATCAACTGTTTCTAAACAGATGACCCTTGGTCCATAATTTTGAGGATTTTTATAACGTTTTGTGTGTGCCGGAGCCTTGTTATAAGGATAACTTTCAACGTGAGTTACGGCCCTAATACCTTTTGTTGTAGGAGTACCAATTGCACCACTAGCTACCAAATAAGCAGCTTTTGGGGATCCAAATTCATCGTAGTGATACAAAACATTTTTAGATAAATCAACAACAAGGGTTGCTACATGTGTTTGCCCCTTAATTATAATTGTAGGATCAGGAGCCCATAGTAATGCCATTTCGTCAGTTGTACCCTTTGGTGAAACAACTTGAGTCTTTTCAAAAGTGTCCCTTTCTTGACTTTTAAGACTTGGAGTAGAAACAACCAAAGCACTTGCTAATAATGTTGCGCTTATCGTTTTCCTGAACATGTTATTTACTGCAGCTATTTTCAATGTAAATCCCTATTAGATAAATGTATATTTTTTTATAAATAAAAAATGCCGATGGCCACTCTGCCGAACAAAACGATTAAGTATCGTTTTGTGAGAGGTAAGAACCGGAGGTTCGACTCCGCTCTACATCCCTAGTCAATAAAAAAATGCCGATGGCCGGAGTCGAACCGGCACGTGGGGCGAACCACACCAGATTTTGAGTCTGGCACGTCTACCAATTTCATCACATCGGCATTTGTATTAACGTTTCAGTACTAGTATCATACCAAAAACATTTTCAAATTACAAATAAAATTTTTACTTTTTTAAAAATATCCTTAAACTATTGTAAGGTTACGATTTCAAGTAAACAAAAACAATATTAAACTAGGAGCATATGAGATATATTATATTTATAATTGGAATAATGTTAATTACAAATCAAAATGTTCATGCTGCACTTGAAGTTGTAGGAAACCAAATTATAGACTCCAACAGCAAGATGCCTATTAGTAATGCAAAAATCACAATTCCAAAATATAATTACAGTACATACACTGACACTGAAGGTAAATTTCACTTGAATAATAATGTGACAGGAACGACTATTATG
This sequence comes from Candidatus Gastranaerophilaceae bacterium, assembly GCA_045652525.1. Taxonomy (GTDB): domain Bacteria; phylum Cyanobacteriota; class Vampirovibrionia; order Gastranaerophilales; family Gastranaerophilaceae; genus SIG32. The sequence continues at coordinate 18,155 of JAZRUK010000010.1, forward strand.
TCTGTTCATAAAGAAGGATATCGACCATTTTCACTTACCATTAATACTGATGTTACATCAAAACCATTAGTATTAGGGATTCAAAAAAGCAATATCTCAGACATAGTAATTGATTCAAGCATGACACATCTTGGCGACGACAATTATTCTGATGCATCTGCAAATGCGGGTAATTTTAAGCTAAACTCAATTGGACCATCAATTACTAAAAATTTTATCATGAAAAGCTTCTCCCCAACTAGTCAAAATTATTTAGTAATAGGCTCTATATTAGGTATAGATACACTATTAGCACGTTCAATGGGGCAAAATAACATAGTTAATTCTTATGCGAGCCCTCCCGAGGTTTACTTCAATGGGATTAAAATCGCAGAGATACAATTAAATGGTGATAATCAAAAAATCAAACTGCCAAATAATCTAATAAAAACAAACAAAGAAAATCAAGTAACAATAAAGGCCGGCCGCAATCTTATGCAAAGAGCCTATCTTGATTATGATGACATTGAAATTGCAAATCTTTCCATTTTAACAGAATAACAAAAAACGACCATAGCGGTCGTAAAGAAAACAAGGAAAAAAGGGGGTAAGTATCCGTTCCACACAACTGTGGAACAGGTACTTGGAAAATATTTTGGAAGATTGAAAGAAAAACCCTCACCCGGCACTTTGTGCCACCCTCTCCCATAGGTAGAGGGGAGTTTATCAGACTGTTGATTAACCGAAAGTTTTGAATGTAGATTCTGTGTTCTTTTCGATAACTTTTTGAACTGCATCCATTTCGTTTGTAATGGCATCTTGTTCTGTGTCTAATTGTTTCAATCTTAATTCTAAGTTTTTATCTTGAGCTTGAATAATTTCAATT
>JAZRUK010000011.1:0-28727 GCA_045652525.1 Candidatus Gastranaerophilaceae bacterium
TTTTATTGCGAAAGAAAAGAGAAAGAAAACGCTAGCAAAAGAAAGAGAAAACACGCGACCAAAAGAAACGAGTAAGCAGGGGACACCCCCGCACCCCCGTTAGAGCAGCGGAGCTGCTGCGTGCCGTAGTTTTAGGCACGCTGAACAATTTTAGCCGATAGGCTAAAACGGCACGGAGTGCACCCGAAGGGTCATGCAATGCGTAGCATTGCCAAAAACTTTTGCGTGTTTTTCTTTTCTTTCGTCTGTTTCTTTTCTTTTTTCTTCGCAATAAAAAAGAAAAGAAATAGACATACAAAAACAATTATTAAACCCTCACCCGAATTTGTAATTCGCCTTGCTCAAACAAATTCTTCCCTCTCCCAGAGGGAGAGGGTTAGGGAGAGGGATTGATAATAGTTATTATGTGTTATTTATAGCAAAATAAACTTCCTTTAGTCGTTTTTTGCTTATGTGTGTATAAAGTTGTGTAGTCGCGACATCACTGTGGCCAAGCAGTTCTTGAACTACTCTTAAATCTGCTCCATTTTCTAGCAAATGAGTAGCGAAACTGTGCCTTAGTGTATGTGGTGAAATTGATTTGTTTATTTTTTTGCCTTGTTCATGAATAAAGTTGTATACGTCTTGTCGGGTTATAACTTTTCCATTTTCTCGAACAAGTAAAATTTTCGTATCAATTCTATATTTTTGCAAAATGTAATCACGTTCAGGCAAATAGTTTTTTATAGCATCAATTGCTTTTGATCCCAAAGGAACAATTCTTTCTTTTGATCCTTTTCCATAACATTTAAGATATTTTGAACTTATATCATATTCATTTATTTTTAAATTAACCAATTCAGAAACTCTTAGGCCACAACCATAAAGTAATTCAACGATAACCCTATTTAATTTGCTAAGATCTTGGTTTAAAATACTTTCAATTTCTTGAATAGAAACAACTTTTGGAAGTTTTTTAGGGATTTTGGGCTGTTCAAGAGTGAGAGTTGGATTTGTTTTACAATATTCATTTACGCAAAGCCATTTAAAAAAACCCCGTAAAGATGCAATTTTTCTCATTATACTTGTTGCAGAATAGTTGTGTTCTCTTAAGTCTAAGATAAAATTATTTATTTGTGATCGTTGAATTTCCTCTAGTTCACAATTGCAAATCTCTAAAAAATAAGTTAAATCTCTACGATAAGCTTCAACGGTATTTATTGAAAGTCCTCGCTCGATTTCTAAATATTCCAAATATTCAGATAAAATTTGCATACTCATAATTAATATTATAAGTATTTTTATAAAAAATTGATGCTTTAAATGGATTAATTTCTTGGAAGTGAGAATGTTATTCTTGTAAAATTATCAATTTCACTTTCAATAAAAACTTCTCCATTGTGTGCTGTAATGATTTCTTTTACAATATACAATCCAAGTCCAGTAGCAAAAGATTTTAAAGAGCTATTATTGGTATAAAATTTCTTGAAAACATCATAAGGATTTTTTATACCCTTTCCTTTGTTTTCAATCATAAAATAAACGGAATTTCCTTTTTCAAATAACCTGATAATTATTTCTGAATTTTCTGGTGAATATATTGATGAATTGGATATTAAATTGTTAATGACTCTTTTTATTTCTAACAAATCAATATCGATATATTTATTTTTTAATTCATTTTGAATTTTTACGGATTGGAATTTACTTGTAAATATATATTTTGTTTCATCAACTATTGATGCTACAAATTCACCAAAATCAACAGAGATGAGATTTAACTTATACACATTGTTTGCTAATTTGTAACGATCTAAGATATTTTCAATCAAATCTTTCATATAATGAAGACTTCCGTATATGTTATCAAGAAGTTCCTCTTGATAAGAATTTAGAGGGGATAATTTATTATTTTCTAAAAGTTTCAGTGCCATAATACCAGCATTGACAGGGTTTTTAAGATCATGTGAAACCATAGCGAGCATAGATTCTTTGTCATGAAATATTTGATTTTCTTTGTCTAATAAGTTGCCCATTTTCTCTTCTTTTATAACATATAATATGATTCTACAAATTTAAAAACTCAAACGATATTAGCCAGTTGGGTATAATTTTGCTTAAAAATATATTGATGTTACAATAATATTATGGCGAACTCTTTGGAAGAATTAATATCTCAAATAAAAGACAGATTAGATATAGTTGATGTTGTTTCAAAACAGGTTGTATTAAAAAAATCAGGCAATCATTACTGGGGGTTATGCCCATTTCATAAAGAAAAAACCCCATCTTTTTCTGTAAACCCTCAACTAGGGATTTATAAATGTTTTGGTTGTGGTGCTGGTGGTGACGCCTTATCTTTCATAATGAAGACACAAAACGTTGAATTTATGGACTTAATAAAAGATTTGGCTGAAGAGTATGGTTTTGAAATGCCAAAAAATCTTCAACGCAGTGGAGAAGCTTCAAAAGATATTAAAGAGCAAATGGTTAATGCAACCTCTCGTGCTGTTGATATTTATAATGATTTGTTAATAAAAAATCCAGATGGTTCAGCTGATGAGGTTCTAAAATATTTAACTAAACGAGGGATTTCTCGTGATATTATCAAAAAATTCCACTTAGGTTTAGCTCCAAAAGGCTATACAGTGGTGTATGATGAACTAAAAAAAGACTTTTCTGACGAAATTTTAGAAAAAGCAGGCATAATTTTAAAAAACAAAGAAAATAAATATATTGATAGATTTAGAAATCGTTTGATAATCCCAATTCAAAATGAGTTTGGTGATTTTGTAGCTTTTGGTGCAAGAGCTATTGAGGAAGGTCAAACTCCAAAATATATAAACTCATCAGATTCTTTAATCTACAATAAAAGCAAACTATTATATGGTCTTTATACAGCAAAAGAAGCAATAAAAGAACAAGATAGCGTTGTTTTGATGGAAGGTTATTTTGATGTAATTTCAGCACAGGCTCATGGAATAGAAAATTGTGTCGCAGCTTGTGGGACATCATTGACTGCAGATCACGTGAAATTGTTATCTCGTTATACAAAATCAAGAAAAATTTATTTGTCATTTGATACAGATTCAGCTGGTCAAAAAGCAACAGATAGAGGTGCAGAAATAATTAAAGAAGTTTTGGGCGGAATTGGTAATATCAAACAATTTGACGAAAGTTATATTTCAACATCCGATGACAAATATTCTTGTGAAATCAGAGTGATTTCACCTCCAGAAGGTAAGGATCCAGATGAATTTATTCGATCTGTTGGGGCTGAAAGTTACAGACAATTTATGGAACATGCTCCGTTGTTAATTGATTTTCAAATTAATAATATATTGAAAGAAAAAGATGAATATAAAACTCCAACCGAGAAAGCACGTTTCGTAAAAAGAATTATTCCTGTATTGCAAGAAATTGGTAATAAAATTATACGCGCAGAATATACAGAAATGATTGCGCAAGCGATTGGTGTTGATGGCAAAATTTTGAATAGAGAAGTAAATGTTTCAATCAACAATCAAGCTCCAGCTGAAACTTTTGTTAAGAATGTAACAAAAAATCTAACAATATATGAAAAAGCGCAAAAAAATTTATTGAGCGTTTTTCTAGTACCCGAAAGCCCCTTAAGTTTTGATTTAATCAAGACAATAATCGGTGATACAGCGTTTGAAGATGAAACGTTAATAATTGTAAAATCTACAATTGACAAATTAACATGTACCGTAAATAATGTAAAGGAATTAATTGAACATTTATACACGGAATTCATCGAAAACCCTGAAATGCAGACAATTGTAACTGATTTGATTAGTATTTCGGAAGCATATAAAAATCTAAATTCCCATGACTTTGAAAATGTAATTAAAGAAAATATAAATAAAATAAAACAATGCCAGCGGGAACACGAAAGAGAAAAAATTAGAGATTTATATAACAATGTAAATCACGATGATACCGAAGCCCTAAAAATTCAAATGCAATTAAGAGATAAGATTAACAATCGGAGAAAAATGAATGACTAAGAAAAGACAACCTGGTTCCTCAGTTGTAAGCGTAATGGAAGATGAAACATTAGATTTACAAGATTTAGATGAGGATGCTGTTTTAGAAGCCGAACATGATAGCGTAAACTACATGAATATGGATATTAGCACAGATAATATCGAAGATATTGTTACATCAAAAATGGGTAATAAAATGAACTTGGACGATATCTATATGATGTCAGACTCAGAAGAAGACCCAGAAGATGCTGATTTCGAATTACCAAAAGGAATTGCAGTAGATGACCCTGTTAGATTGTACTTGCGTGAAATTGGTAGAATTAAATTATTATCAGCAAAAGAAGAAATCGAATTAGCAAGAAAAATTCTTCAAGGTGGTACACCTGGTGCGATTGCAAAAAGAAAACTTGTTCAAGCAAACTTGCGTTTAGTTGTAAGTATTGCTAAAAAATATGTAGGTCGTGGAATGTTGTTCTTAGACCTTATTCAAGAAGGTAACTTAGGTTTAATCCGTGCAGCTGAAAAATTTGATCATGAAAGAGGATTCAAATTCTCAACATATGCAACATGGTGGATTAGACAAGCAATTACACGTGCAATTGCTGATCAAGCAAGAACAATTCGTATCCCTGTTCACATGGTTGAAACAATTAACAAATTGAAAAAAGTTACTCGTCGTTTAGCACAAGAACTTTCAAGAAAGCCAACCGAAGATGAATTAGCAATCGAAATGAATGTTTCAATCCCTAAACTTCGCGAAATTATTAAAATCGCTCAAGAACCTTTATCATTGGAAACACCAATTGGTAAAGAAGAAGATTCTCGTTTAGGTGATTTTATTGAAGATAAAGAAGCAGATGCTCCAATCAAAACAGTTGCATCAGAACTTTTGAGAGAAGATTTGGCAGAAGTACTTTGCACATTATCTCCAAGAGAAAGAGATGTTTTGAGATTGCGTTTTGGTATGGACGATGGCCGTCAAAGAACTTTGGAAGAAGTAGGTCAATTGTTTGGTGTTACTCGTGAACGTATCAGACAGATTGAAGCTAAAGCTCTTAGAAAACTTCGTCATCCAAACAGAAGCAAACGCCTAAGAGAATATGTAGAATCATAAAAAAGTCCCGAAAGGGACTTTTTTATTGATTAAATAAAAAAACCTGACCGAAGTGCAGGTTTTAAAAAAGTGAGTAAAGTGTGTGTGAAATTTTCTTTCACATGAGTAAATGTGTATTTATAAGTTAAATTCCGAATTCTCTGTTTAATGCTTGAATGAAAGGTGATTTAGCCATTTTTTGTTCCATATCTGCGATTGCAAATGCGTTACCAAGAGTAGCTACACCTTTTACAGTTTCTTGAGCAACTGTTGTGTCTTTTAGGTTCAAGCCATTAAGTGCGTCACCCCAAAAATCTCTGTCGATTTTTTCGCCGGCAACTCTGTTAACTTTTACGCCATACACACTAGCCATGTTGGAAGTTAGTAATTCTTCACCAACTTCTTTGACAAACTTGTTGTCTACAACTGGTTTTTGTTCTGCAACTTTTTCTTCCCTAACTACTTCTTTAGATGCTTCTACATCTTTTGCGATTCTAAAATTGTTTACATTTCCTTTTCCGTTAAATTCGATAGCCATTTTCGGCCTCCTTTTCATTTACTCACATGATATTTATCGGCAAGTTTTTTCATTTCTTTAATAATTAAGACGAAATTCATCCATTTATGTTACATAACTTAACAAAATAAATGTAAATAAAGAAAGTAAATAAAAAAGACCACCGCAGTGGTCTTTATATTTGTGAGTAAAATTTAATTTTGAATTTGTTATGAAATACCGAAAATATTGTCTAAAGTTGCAAAATCTTGTGATTCAAATAAAGCAACAGCATTGTTTGTTGTTTCTAAATCATCAAAATCTCTTGAAAAATCTGCTACGTGATTAGAAATACTTGTATATTGAGCAACAGTTGGCATTTTAGGAGCTGTGATTCCTGCCATTGCAAACATTTCTGTTAATTCAGCCGCATCTGTTTCTGGGATTCTAGCTGCTGTCACAAATCTTGGTCGAACCTGTTCAAGTAATTTATCACCATATTCGCCAATAGGTCTGTTATCAGTTGCTTTTACGTCAACTGTTTCAATTCTTGGTGTTTCTTTTGGTGTTTCGTTTCGTCTAACAAAAAATCCACCATTAATGTTATTTCCTTTTCCTTCAAATTCGATACCCATAATCGATCTCCTTTTTTACTCACATTCTCTTAATTTTTTCTTTTCCTATCTAAGATTTTCACATCTTATATTTAAATAAAGTATTTTTACTTCTTAAAATTGCTATAAAGAATATATACTATTTACATATTGTTACATTTGTTAACAATTGATATTTTTAAGGATTTTATAAAAAATCAAGCTATATAAGCATTTTGAGGATTAAAAATAAAATATAGACATGTGGCTAATAGATAAATGGGCAATAGTTTAATAGGATTTAGGAAGGAGAAAAATATGCAGAATATTAATTTGACTGATAGAGAAAAAGATGTATTGGTTGGTTTAGTAAAAGGATGGACAAACAAAGAAATAGCAACAACTTTAAATGTCACGCATCACACAATAAAAGCGCATATAAGCGCAATATTGCATAAATTTGGAACTAAAAACAGAACAGAAGCTGCATTGTTTGCAATGAATAATAAGATTATTCATCCTCAAGACTAAGAACCGCCATAAATGCTTCTTGTGGAACTTCAACACGTCCGATAGATTTCATACGTTTTTTACCTTTTTTCTGTTTTTCCAAAAGCTTACGTTTACGAGAAATGTCACCACCATAACATTTGTCAAGGACGTTTTTACGCATTGCTTTGATATTTGTACGTGCGATTACACGACCGCCAACAGCTGCTTGGACAGGGACTTCGAACAATTGGCGAGGAATTATGTCTTTTAATTTAGCAGTTAATTTTTGACCAATATAAAAAGCATTATCTTCGTGGCAAATTACAGAAAGTGCGTCTACAACTTCGCCAGCAAGCATAACATCAAGTTTTACAAGTTTTGAACGTTTGTAATCTTTGAATTCATAATCCATACTTGCGTAACCTTTTGAACGAGATTTTAGTTGATCATAAAAATCAGTAATAACTTCACTCAATGGGATTTCATATTCTAAGCTTGCTCTTACCTTATCTAAGTAAGTCATGTTAACGAAGATTCCTCGTTTAGATTGAGCTAAGTCCATTAAGGTTCCAACATAATCATTTGGAACAATAATCTGAACTTTAACGTATGGTTCTTCAATATAATCTCTATATTGTGGAGCTGGAAGATTTGCAGGGTTGTCGATTTCAACCATTTCTCCGTTAGTTTTGAAAACATGATAAACAACAGATGGCGCTGTTGTAACCAACGAAAGATTGTATTCGCGCTCCAATCTTTCTTGTGCAATTTCCATGTGCAACATTCCTAAGAAGCCACAACGGAAGCCAAATCCTAGGGCACTTGAAGTTTCTGGTTCAAATGTAATACTACTGTCATTAAGTTTTAATTTTTCCAAAGCTTCTTTCAAGTCATGATAATCTTCATTATCAACAGGATACATCCCTGAAAATACCATTGGTAATGCTTCTTTATAACCAGGTAAAGGTTCTTTAGCTGGAGCTTCAACCGTAGTAATTGTATCACCTACAAATCGGGTTAATTCCTTGATAGAACCTGCAAAATAGCCTACATCTCCACAAATAAGTTCATTTACTTGGACTCTTGTTGGAGTTAAATAACCGAGTTCTACAATTTCATATTCTTTTTTAGATGCCATAAATTTGACTTTGTCACCCAAGTTCATTTTCCCGTCAATAATTTTGAAGAAACAAAGAGTGCCTAAATATTGGTCATATGCGCTATCAAAAACAAGTGCTCTAAGAGGCTTTTCTGTTGTATCGATAGGTGGAGGAACAAAGTCCACAACGGCTTCCAATACATCTTCAATACCAATGCCAGCTTTTGCGCTGACAGGAATTGCCATAGAAGCATCAATTCCTAAAACTTCTTCAATTTCCTGTTTAACTCTTTCAACATCAGCTGAAGGCAAATCAATTTTATTGATTACAGGAATAATTTCAAGGTTTTGCTCAATCGCTAAATAAACATTTGCGAGGGTTTGAGCCTCAACACCTTGAGTTGCATCTACAATTAATAATGCACCTTCACAAGCGGCAAGAGAACGAGAAACTTCATAAGAAAAGTCTACGTGACCAGGAGTATCAATCAAGTTCAAAATATAATCTTTGCCGTTTTTTGCTTTGTAATTCATTCTTGCGGCATTAAGTTTGATTGTAATACCACGTTCACGTTCAATATCCATTGAATCTAATAGTTGATCTTGCATATCACGTTCTGCAACAGTGCCGGTATGCTCTAGTAAACGGTCAGCTAGTGTGGATTTTCCGTGATCGATGTGGGCAATTATACAAAAGTTTCTTACATTTTCTCTATATTTCATATTTTCAATTATACGAGAAAAACATAAAACTTCAATCATTATTGAGCTTAAGACAAAATATATCTAATTTTTCGTATAAAATTTCTGTTCTATTTTTTATTATATTTAGTAATGTTAGTGCATATGAAGGGGATTTATCCTGATACATACTATTTTCAAAAACGTCGGACAAACACTCTTGTAACTCTAGTATATCGCTAAGTTCATATAAATATTCTTCCAAACTATTCTTCATAATAATTCCTCTTTTTTAATAATAACAGATTTTATTTTCTTGTCAAGGAATTATTTGGGCTTTAATTTTTGGCAGGAAATTTTTCATTTAAAACAGACAAATATTTTAATAGTTTAGGTCTAAATTCACTATAGTAGTCATCTTTGCCAAATTTATCATTTAAGTTTCTTTCGTAATAGTGTTTTTGTATTTTTTGAGAAATAATTTTGAGATTATTTTTAGATTCAATAGTATCAAGACGAGTGTAAAAATCATCGCCTTGAGAGATGTATCCTGAAGGTTTTTCCAATCTTTTTATTAGTTTGAAAACTTCCTGTATATCTTCATAAGTGTCTATTTTGTATTGATGATTTGGAGAATTCCAAATATTTGAGGAGGTGTATTTTTTAGTTAAGTATAAATCATTTTCTGTTGGATATTTGCCGTATTGTGTATCTAATAACATAAATCCAAATAGTTTTATTGTTTCTTTTGCGATTTTGTTTCCAAACTTGTTGTGATCAATAACAGTGTTTAAATTTGTCATTCTTCCTGAAAATCTATCAACGAATGAATAGCCTTTATATCTCATTGCCGCAAGCTCAGCATCAAGTCTTCTTGCTTGTTTTTCATCAGTCATTGATGCAATATCTTGCATAGAAGCAGTGGTTATATTTCTCTTTTCGTTACCCAGAAGCTCATCACAAGTTAGAATGGAATATGCACTTAACAATGATTTTCCTGTATGTGTGTAATCCATTATGATGTAATTTTTGCCAGAATTGTTTACAGTTTTTTTATTTAGTCCGATTGAAGATAAATATTTTTTGAAATCTTCAAAGCCATATTTTTCAGTGAAATTGTTAATAGCATTGCTGTAATAAGCTTGATTGTCGCCAGAATAGTAATCATCAATTTCTGACATCGGAATGTTTTTCACGTTGTCTTCTCCGATTTTCATTTCCAGTAGTTTGGAAATCGAAGAAAGTGAACGACCGATTGTAATTACGACATAATTATTTTCACCGTACTGTTCGTCAAAGACAGTTTTTATCGAGTTTGCTGCAAAATGGTGTAATGGCAAATCTTCTGACAATGCTGTATTTCGCAAAAGTATACCTTGAGAGCTTAAGATTTTGAATTTTAGGGCATTTTTTTCTTCATAAGTCAAAGAATCATATTCTTCTTTGTTTATTTTGTTTAATTTTTTCAAAGCACTTTCATATGGTGGCAAAGGATTAAATTCAACCGTATCTGTTTTTAATTCTTTACGAGCGCAGAAATTTGTTGAAGATTTTTGTTGTGGGGTATATAAAAAAGGCTTTATTGCAGTAATGTTCATTATAAAAATTAAAAACCCCGTAAAAAATATTTTTGCGGGGTTTAAAAACTTAATTATTAGTATTTTATATTTCCATATGTTTTAAATTATCACTAACTGTAAATTTTGCTGTAACTGTTGATTTTATATCATCGATTGAAAACATTGGATTAATTTCAGTTAGAATTAATCCGTCTTCACCAACTTTAAATACGCAACGCTCTGTAATAATCAAATCAACTTCTTTGTATGCTGTGAGTGGTAAACTACATTTTTTAACAATTTTAATTTGGTCTTTAGCCAGATGTTCCATAATGACAATAACTTTTTTCGCGCCTACAACCAAATCCATAGCTCCACCCATGCCAGGAACCATTTTTCCTGGAATCATCCAGTTTGCAAGGCTTCCTTCTTCATCAACTTGTAAAGCTCCCAAAACGGTTGCGTCAATGTGCCCACCGCGCATCATTGTAAATGCCATTTGTGAATCGTAAAAACAAGCACCTTTTACTAATTCAACATGTCCACCACCTGCATTTATGATTTTATCATTAGGGATTTCAGCATCTTTGCCGACACCTAACAAACCGTTTTCAGATTGCAACAATATATCTACATCTTTTGGAATATAATTTGCAACAGCTGTTGGAAATCCAATACCAAGAGTTACAACGTCACCGTCTTTAAATTCTTTTGCTGCTCTTTTTGCAATAATTTCTTTTATTTTTTCTTTTGTAAGTTGTTCGCAAACCATAGTCATTATTTGTTCCCTTCTACAATATAATCGATAAATAATCCAGGAATTATTACCTCATTTGGATCTAAACATTCAACAATTTCTTCAGCCTGAATAATTACAGTATCTGCAGCTGTTGCCATTATTGTATTCAAGTTTCTTGTTGTACCTTCGAAAGCAACGTTACCAAATTTATCAACTTTAGTTCCGTATATTAAAGCATAATCCGCATCAATAGGTTCTTCAAAAATAAATTTTTTGCCGTTGATAATCATTGTTTCATTATTATCTTCAACAATTGTTCCAACACCTGTAGGTGTTAAAATCCCGCCTAAGCCAGCACCTTTTGCTCTAATTCTTTCAATCAAACTTCCCATAGGAATAAGTTCAACGTCTAATTCTCCAGCTTGCATTTGTCTACCTGTTTCTGGATTTAAGCCAATGTGCGCAGCATAAAGTTTTTTAACTTGTCTATTTTCAATTAGTCGTCCTTTATCTTTCCCAGGAACAGATGTATCGTTACAAATCAAAGTTAATTCTTTTACATTTTGTTCAACAAGTTCATCAACTAAAACATCAGGGGCTCCACAACTAATAAACCCACCAACCATAACAGATGAACCGTCTTTTATCATACTTATTGCTTCTTTTGCTGAAATTATTTTTTTCATAGTCCTCTTCCCTTGTATGTATTTTATTATAAAAATGGCACAGTTAGAAGATTATGGAAAAATTCGTTACAATTTAAATCCAATTGGGGTGATAATATATTGTAATCGGTTTCTTTGTTTTGATTCTAGCGTGTCCGCCTTTAATAAAGTTAGTTAAAGATCCGCTTGGTGGCAAAATTGTTAAGGCCCATTTTAAAGGAAATACTATTACACTTCTGTCTTGGCCTTCAACTTCATAAAATTCAGTTAATTGACCTTTTTCAAGGTTTTTTATTTTAAAATCGCCAATAATAATAGATGCTGGAATTCCATTCATGCCACTTTTTGTTATTGTTTCAACCCTTGCAGTTACTGGAGTATTTTGGGCAATTACTACTTTTTCTTCGTATATAACATCATCTTTTACAGTGAAATTAAGTAATTGTCCTTCTGTTAATTCTAATTCTGATTTGATATTTTGAGCTATTGAAAGTTTTATAGGATAAGATTTTGTACAGGTATAATCATATTTTGTATGAGTTTTCGGTTTGGGTGTGTATTGTTGTTTCAATGTAGAGTCAACAAAATTATCAGTCATTATTTCTGCAAAAACACAACTTCCAATAAAAAAAGTAAATATTAATGTTAAAAATTTTTTAGTCATATTTGATTTTTTCTTCTGAATGCTTTTTAATTTTGTCTTCAAGTTTTTTTCTGTTATTAACAGAAGTCAATAAAAAATTTTGGTAACTTTCGTCTTCTAGATATTTGTTATTGGCTAAATAATATGGATATTTGGTATAAATATATTCATAGATTATAGCAAGTCTTTTAGATGTTAAATTTGAACCTGAAAAAGTATCATATCTTTTTTGTGGTTGTGATTTATTTATAAATGTTATCATTGCAATTGGATCATAGTCTGCAGTAACCATAAAATCAACAGCTCTTTTATCTGCAACTATTTCATACAATTTTGGAGCAGCTTTTACTTGAATCGCATTTAATCCACCACGCCAAATTCCGCCATATGATTTTAAAGCCATTGAAATGCCTCGTGAAACAAGAGCAGCTAATTCGTCCTCATTTGCAACAAATTTGTACTCACCTTCTGTAATTATTATTTGGCGTTTTGTAAGTTCGTCTGCTGATTTGAGAATAGATTTTTTTTCAGCTTTGTCATAAACAAAAATAATTCTTTTATCTATTTGATTAGCATTTAGAACTTTCATTCCAACAGAATTAATTCGTTCTTGAATAGTTTGTTCTTTGATTATTTCTGCTTGTTCAGTTGCTAAAACTGTTCCTGTTCCTAAAATCAAAACAGAAAACAATATTAAAAGTTTTTTCATAAATCCCTCATTTAGTCACTTTCAGCAACAACAGTTGTTATTAAATCACCATAACTGTTAAAATGGCCGTCAGTTTCTTCAACTATATATCTTAATTCAGGTTTTCCTTCAATGGCATTTTCTGCACAATCCATTGCATCATCATAATCTTTAAATTCACCGATTAATGTTCTGGATAAAGAGGAACGATTTTTTTCAGTATAAACGCTATACATAAACATTCTCCTTTCATTTATATAATAGCACAGACAATTGTTACTTGCATTTTTTTTAGTAAAGTTGTTATAATCAAAAAAAAGGAGATTATATGACAAATTTAGAATTAAAAATTGATGAAAGCAAATGTATTCATTGTGGCCAATGCATTAAAGATTGTATGGTTGGCGCTTTAGAGTTTAATAGTGATAATATCCCGCAAGTCGCACAAGGTGGCGAAAACAGATGTATGAAATGTCAGCATTGTTTGGCGGTTTGTCCAACAGGCGCATTATCAATTTTGGGTAAAAATCCTGAAATTTCAGAACTTGTAAAAGAACATAATCCTGAGGATATTTTAAATTTAATCAAAGGAAGAAGAAGTTTTAGGCATTATAAAAAAGAAAATCTTTCTCCTGAAATTATGGCGAAATTGAAAGATATGCTTAATTGGGTTCCTACAGGTGTAAATAATCATAGGCTTCATTTTTCGTTTGTTGATGATATTGAGGTTATGAATGATATTAGAGAGTATACAAATAAAAAAATTATTGATATCGTTTCAAAACCGATTGCAAGTGCATTAACAAAAAAATTTGAACGTTATAGAAAAGCTATTTTAAAGGGCAATGATATAATTTTTAGAGGTGCTCCACATATGGTTGTTGTCTCTTCACCAATAGATGCACCTTGTCGTGATTTTGATCCTATCATAGCCTTGAGCTATTTTGAATTATATGCACAAACTTTGGGTGTTGCTACATGTTGGTGTGGACTTGGATATAATGCATTAAACTTTTTCCCAGAATTATGCAAACAATTTGAAGTTCCTGATGGGTACAAAGTATCATATACAATGCTTTTTGGCCCAGCAGATATTAAATATTCAAGAGCCGTACAACCTGAACCGTTTAAAATGGTTTCAGTTAAAAAAGGTGGTCGTGAAATAACTTTTATTGAAAAGATTAAACGATTATTTTGGAATCGAGCTGTGTAAAACCATTTTCGTTTAGTTCAAAGATTTCATATTTATCTTCAAAATTTCCCGCAACAGTAACCATAAAGTTATTTAAAAGCGGGAAATTTATTTTTGTTTTTGGAGTTCCTTGCAGTTTAATGCCTGCTTCATATTCAGTCCAAAATTTATAGAATAATTCTTTGGATATATTTTCACCTTTGTAATTGTAACGAGCAAAAAGTTCTTTGAAATTCCGATCCTTCATTATTTCTATGTCTGCGCCAATAGGATTTTGATCAAAAGCGACAAGAATAATATTTTCAGAATGTGAAATACTAAAATTAATTTCAGCAAATTTGAATCGTGGTTTTTTGTTTACGATTTCAATTTCAGTCTTTTCAATTTCAAATATTTCTCTAGCTACTTTTTCAACCAAAAAACGGCCATAACAGTGTTGTTTTTCCTTTTCCAAAGATGAAAATTTTCGGTCTTTTAAAAATGATTTTAGTAGACTATCTTCAATAATATATTTTGCAGAATCAACAAAAAATACTTTCATAATTAAATATTAACATAAAAAGGTCTATTAGCTAATTTATTTATATCCAGTTGGGTAATTTTGTTTTATAGCCAAAAAGTTTAAAATAAATTTATCTTAGAAAGGCGGATTTATGTTAAAAGACAGGCAACTAAGGCGTGTTATTACATGCTCAAAACTTGTTAAAACTAATGATGTTGAAGATTTAAGAAAAAGCTTTATAGAAACATTGACCCATGATTTGAAAACTCCTGTATTGGCACAAATACGGGTGTTGGAATTAATATTGCAAGATAGATTTGGTAAGCTAACTGCAGAACAGTCTGAAATGTTACAGCTTTCTTTAGATTCTTGTAAGTATATGTATGAAATGGTTTCTACATTAATTTCTACTTACAAACTTGAAAATGAAGAATTTAGATTAAATTATTCGCATTTTAATATTGTTCATATGATTGAAGAAAATATAAAAAGTGTGGAGAATTATTTAAAAGAAAACAATATAAAAATAGTTGTTATTCCCGAAATTAAATCGCCATCAGTTGCGGGAGACGTAATTAGAATTCAAAAAGTTTTTCAAGCTTTGTTTTTTAATTCTCTAAATTCGGCATTTAAAAATTCAATATTAAAAATACATTTAACTCAATCTAATAAAAAAATGATAGTTGAATTTGAAAATCACAGTTGTTATATTTCACCAGAAAAGTTTGAAAAAATGTTCAGACTAAATACTTCCAATACTGAAAAATTTGATAAAATTGGCACAGGAATTGGTTTGTTTTTGGCGAAAAAAATAATCGAAAAACATAATGGTGAAATAATTGCAAAAAGTGACATTCGACAACGTAGCATTCTAGGTTTTAAAATCCCGATAGAAGCTCAGCAAGAAATTTTTTATCAAGATTGTATTTAGATTTTGCCGACGATTACGCGGTCAATACCTGCCAAATCTTTGATTATTTCAATTTCTTTAAATCCGTTACGTTGCATAAATTCTTGAACAGCGCTTGCTTGTCCGATGCCAAGTTCGAACAGTAAATATCCGCCTTTATTTAATATATTAGGTGCACCATTAGTAATTTTTTCGTAGAATTCAAGACCTTTTTCATCTGTTGTATATAAAGCCAATTCTGGATCAAATCTTACTTCAGTTTGTATATTTGCTTTTTCTGATGGTGGAATGTATGGCGGGTTTGAAATAATTATGTCAAAACTTTCACCAGGTTTTACGTTTGAAAATACATCAGATTTTCTAAATATTGCTTTGTTGAAGAGATTTAATCTTGATGCGTTATCTAATGCTGTATTTAGTGCATCACGAGAAATATCAAGTCCGATAATTTGGCAATCTGTGTATTTTGCAACCATACAAGCTATACAACCGCTTCCTGTCCCAATATCAAGTGCCATTTTAAAATTATTTTTATTAATAATTTCTACTGCTTTTTGAACAAGAATTTCTGTTTCGTCACGTGGGATAAGAACATCTTTGTTCACAATGAATTTTTCTCCCATAAAGTCCGCAAACCCGATTATATGTTGAATTGGTTGACGAGTTCTTGCACGAAGTTCAGCTTTTTCTTTTACAATTTCCAATTTTGAGGAATCGAGTTTTTTACCCATAATGATATCTTTTACGCCAAAATCAGCAAAATGCTCTATAAGCATTTTGACTTCAATGTTTGCTTCATTTGGTTCAATTCCGCTATCAGTTAAAATTTTCACTATCTCTTGAATATTCATTTAAAATCCTATCTATTTCATCGCGTGCTTCGAGTTTTGATGTCAATTCTTTTTTTTCTATATTATATTTTTTGCACAAACGTTCGTAATAATAAAGCTGTTTTTTTGTTGGTTCTGTTTTTGACATTTTTACTTCTTGTAAAAATTTGCGTTTTTTCTTTTCAAATTCCTTTTGTGCCTGAATTATTGGCTCTTGTGATTTTTTATAATCATAATATTTTCTGCATTCTTTTAAATATTTTTCTGTATCAGTTAAAAATTGATTGTCATCAATGATATCTGTTAAAAACTCAAATCTCGAACTGTTTATTTCTAAATAATATTTTTCATCTTCAATGAATTTATCCAAAATTTTATCCACAGAAAGCTCAGGTAATTTTTTTACTAATGCGCGCAAAAAATTACACAATGCAGATTTTTGTGTTTTAGACAAATCAAGATAAATCTGTTTTTTAATCTCGTACATACTACCCTAAAAAAAGAATAACGAAGTATAACTTTCAGAATTTCACAAACCGGCGAGTCATTTTGCCACCGTGCGGTCCTCATAAAACCGTGTGCATATTCCTAACGAATGAACAAATCTTTGACCGAAAATTTGTGTGTTGATTCAGATTCACCAAATCTCAACAACTTTCTAACAATAGGATTCGTTTGGTGAGACAAACGAGCTTGTTCAGAAACTTCATTACCTCTCATCTCTTGAGAATTTTCAATTACTCTTAAGTTTTGAACGTTTCTCTCATCCATATCGTAATTATACCTCGTTATATTATATTTAAAAAATTTGTTAAGAAGAAATTGCGCAAAAAGTATATAAACTTTATATATCGTTACAATTAAATTAAAAACTTGTGCTATACTTGATTTATGAAGAAGATTTTATTTGGGGCTTTGTTGTTTTTATTAGTTCAAGCAGATGTTTGGGCGATTAATGATGTGAAAAAAGTTTCACTTGATGAGGCAATCGAAGTTGCATTAAAAAATAACATTGATTTAAAAAGCGCAAAACTTAATGTAGATATAGCGAAAAATGAGATAATTACTGCAAACAGGCTTCAAAACCCATCTGTTGATGCTTTTTATTTTTGGGGTGGTGCTGGACATTATGAACCAAGACAAATTGGGTTTAGTCAAAAAATAGAGCTAGCAAAACGTGGTGCTCGTAAAGATTTGGCGAAATCAAGTTTAAAATTTGCTCAAAAAAACATTGATTATTCAGAATTTGATTTGAAAATGGATGTTAGAGAAGCATATATAAATTTAGTTGCGGCAAAATCCATTTTACATACACTTGAACAACAAGAACTTTTACAAAAAGATTTGTTGAAAATTGCCCAAAACAGGGTTAAATTATCTTTAGCTCCAGAAATTGATGCTATTCAAGCTGAAATAGCTTTAAATCAGATGATGGCCCAAGTTAATACTGCCAAGGCTAACGCAAATACGGCATTAGCAATGTTTAATAAGGTTATAAATGATCCTGAAAATGGTTCTTATGACAGTATGGATAAGTTGTTTGATGAAGAAAATAACTTTGATGAAATTGATACGCCAGCACCAAATTTAAAATTTCCTGAAGTTGCACATATGGTAAAAAAAGGTTTAGTACACAGATTTGATATACAATTGGCAAAACAAGAAATTGAAATTGCTGAGAAAAATTTGGCTGTTGTTATGCGAAAACGCATTCCAAATTTACAAATTAGCGGTGGATATGCATATATTCCTGGTCGCTATATGCAAAGTGGGAATTTTAATAGCGGAGCTTATACTGGTGTAAGTTTAGAAGATTTGCCAATATTCTATAATTATTCACCTGAAATTAAAAATGCTTCATATAAACTTGAACAAGCAAAATTAAATTACATTTCAGTTAAAAACAAAGCCGAAAAAGATATAAAAGCTTCTTATGAGAGATTTTTAAGAGCAGCAGATAACTTAAACAGATATGAGTTTAAAATAGTAACAGATTCCGCTAAATTAATCGAAAGTTCTAAAAAAAGTTATGAATCAGGTGAGTCTGATATTACTTCGTTGATAGTTATGAAACAATCATATAAATCAATTATTATTGGTTATACTCAAGCATTAACTGATTATTACAAAAGTTGGACAAATTTCTTGAGAGAAATTAATGATGAGGATTATGAACTTTGTGATTGTGATGAAGATGTATAAAGGGAGAAAAAATGCAATCATATATTTATAAAACGCAAGGTGTGTGTGCCAAAGAATTAGGATTTTCCATAGAAAATGGAAAGCTTCATAATGTTCAGTTTTTGGGCGGGTGTCATGGGAACTTAGTAGCAATTGGAAAGCTTGTTGAAGGTATGGAAGCAAAAAAGGTTGTTGAATTGTTAAAAGGAAACGACTGTGGTGGGAAAGGTACATCTTGCGCAGATCAACTTGCTTGTGCAATTGAAGCGGCATTAATTCAAGCGGTATAATTGACAACAATGTCAAAATCGTGCTAAAACGGTTGTAGGAGTATTATGAAAAAGGTTTTAATAATTAGATTATCAGCATTAGGGGATGTTATTTTTACCATTCCGCTTGCAAATGCTTTAAAATCAGCGGGTTATTCTGTTGATTGGTTGGTTTCTGAAAAAGGTTATGAATTAGTAAAAGGTAATTCTTGTGTAGATAATGTAATTTTGGCTCCAGTTGAAAAATGGAAAAAATCTAAAAACACATTTGCAAACTTGTCTGAATATGTTCAGATTATAAAGAAGTTAAGACAAAACAAATATGATATTTCAATTGATAGTCAAATGTTGTTTAAAAGTTTTATTTGGCACGCATTTTGTGGGGCAAAAAGACGAATAATTGCAAAAAACAATAGAGAATTAGCATTTTTAGGTGCAAACGAAGTAATACCATCTATTTTGGGACATAGGCACGTAATAGAAGATTATTTGCAATTTGCAAAATATTTGGGAGTTGATATTTCAAATGTAAGAGTTACATTGCCTGAACTGGAACAAAATGTAATTGAAAAAGTTGATAATTTGTTGTCAGGGATAGATAGAACTCAAAAGACAATAGTTTTTTGTCCTGCTACAACTTGGGATACAAAACATTGGGATAAAGATAAATGGAAAACTGTTGTAGAAAATCTTGAAAAAGATTATACGCTTATTTTTACAGGTCAAAAACAAAATAATGATTTAATCTCATACATAGGTGGCGATAAACATTTGAATTTGGCTGGTCAAACAAATTTGAAGGAATTAAGAGAAGTTTTAAGTCGTGCAGACTTGGTAATTTCATTGGATAGTGGTAGTACACATTTGGCTTGGGCAACTCAAAAACCAAAGATTTTAAGTATTTTCTGCTCTACTCCAACAATAAAATATGGCCCGCTTGGTGACAAATATATTTCAATGAGCGGAAACCTTGAATGCCAACCTTGCCATAAAAGAAAATGTCCGCTTTTAACTAATGCGTGTACATTTTTACCAGATGCAGAAAGTGTTATAAATAATGCTCGTGAACTTCTAAAATAAGGATATTAAATGGATAAGAATACAAAGAAAAAGATTTTAATTATAAGACTAGGTGCGATAGGTGATGTTGTTCATACATCTAATGTTTATCGTTCGATTAAAAAATTATACCCAGATTGTGAAATACATTATTTTACAAGTATTTCCAGAGCGATGTTAGAGTTTGATGAAAATATCTCAAAAGTTTGGCCTGTTGATTTAAAGAAAATGAAGGCTTTTTCTGAATATTTTATGGATTATGTAAAAACTTTAAAAGCGGAAAAATTTGATATTGTTATAAATTTACAACCATCATTAAAAACAAGACTATTAGCGTTTTTAGTGGGTATTAAAAAACGTTATAATTATTGTAAAAACAATAAAATTCACGCAGTAAAAAATTATTGGCAAACAGCAAAAAAAGCATTTCCAAATGTAGAAGAACTGCCTGATTTGGAATTAAAATTAAATCCTGAAGTTTGTCAAAAAGTTGAAGAACAAGTTGCGCAATATAAAAGACCGTTTGTTATATTGAATGCAGGTCACGTTTTTGCAAAACGTCAGGGAAGAACTTATCCGATAGAAAAGTGGATTGAATTAGGGAATAAAATTCAAGAAAAATTTGAAGGTACGATTTTTATAACAGGTGTAAAAGAAGACGCTGAGATTTTAAAACCTCTTGAAGTCATAAAAAATTCAGTTTCTTTTGTCGATAAACAAACACTAGAAGAAAATTGTGCATTAATAAAGGCTACGGACTTGTTAATTTCGGGTGATAGTGGGCCTTTGCATATTGCAACCGCATTAGGAACAAAAGTTGTTGGGATGTACGGATCAATGCCTGTTGAAAGAACAGGTCCGTATGGCGAAGCCCATTGCGCAATTGTATCTAAAAAATCTTGTGTTCCTTGTAATAGAAGAAAATGTAAGTATTTAGATTTCCCAAAAGAATTATATTCACCATGTATGTGTGAAATTACAGTTGATGAAATATTTTTAGAAGTTGAAAAAATATTAGGCTAAATTTGAGTTCTTCTTCTTTGATAATAATCAGCAGTTGCAGTAAATACAACATCGCTTGAGGAGTTCAGAGCGGTTTCTAAGCTGTCTTGTAATACAGAAATAATAAAACCTACACCCACAACTTGAATTGCGATGTCATTTGGTATTCCAAACAATGAACAAGCTGATGGAATCAATAGCAATGAACCGCCTGCGATACCAGATGCACCACAAGCTGCAAATGTTGCTAATACTGATAAGATAACTGCCATTGTGAAAGTAGTTTCAATTCCTAAAGTATGTGCAGCAGCAAGTGCCATGATTGTGATTGTTACAGCACCACCGCTCATGTTAATCGTTGCACCTAAAGGAATTGATACATTATACATATCTTTATCTAATTCAAGTTTTTCGCATAATTTCATATTAACAGGGATATTGGCAGCGGAACTTCTTGTGAAAAATGCTGTAATACCACTTTCTTTTAAACATTGTAAGATTAAAGGATATGGATTTTGTCTAATTAGTGTTGAAATAATAATTGGATTTGTTACTAATGCAACGATTACCATACAACATGCAAGTAACAAGATTAATTTTCCATATTGTGTGAAAATTTCAACGCCATTTGTTGAAACAGCGTGAAAGACTAACCCCATAATTCCAAATGGAGCTAAATTTATTATCCAACTAACAATTTGTGAAACAGAAGTTGAAAAATCTTTCAACATATCTTTTGTGCTATCAGAAACAATATCTTTTAAAGCCATGCCGGTAATGATTGCCCAGAAAAGAATGCCTAAATAATTACTTTCTGATAGTGATGAAATCGGGTTGATTACAATTTTTACAAGTAGATTGTGAATTATTTCGCTTAAGCTTTCAGGTGTAGATGTAATTTCCTGCATTCCTGTGTTTAAAGATAAAGTTTGAGGAAATAGAAAGCTTGCGACAACTGCAGTTATTGCTGCAAGAAATGTTGAAAACATGTATAAACCGATAACGGTACGGAATTTACCACCAGAGTGTTTAATTCCCTGAGCAAGAGAGTTCATAACTAAAATAAATACAAGCATTGGCGCAATCGCTTTAAGTGCTCCAACAAACAAGTCGCCCAAGACACTAAAAGCTGTCAACTCAGGTACCAAGATTGCAAGTGCAATACCTATTAAAATCCCGATAAAGATTCTACTTACAAGGTTTATACTATTATACTTTTTGACTATTTCTCTAATTCCCATAGGTTTTATTATATAACAGAATATTTTAAATGTCAGCAGTTTCTTCTAAAGCTTCTTTTGTTGCTTGAAGGTATGCATATCCATAATGAGTGTCTGGTTCTAAATGAGCGCCTTCTGCCCATTCATTCCAAGCGTTAATAAAAATGAATTGATCATCTTTCCTATGATTTTGTTTGGTCCATTCAATAGTATTTTTAAGCCAAATTTTATAACTATCAGGTGGACAATTATAAATCATACCATTAGACAATGCTTTTCTCGCTGTATTATCCCATCCTGCAAATACACCTTTGTATAAATTGGGTTCATCTTTTTCTGTATACTTGTTATCTATGATATGTTGTCTCATATCGTAAAACTTCATATTATAATTCTTATTTATGTAAAAATTAGTAATTGCTTCTGGAGCGCCGACATTATGAGGAGGAAACTCGACCCAAGAATCTACATTGTAATCTAAGTCTTTTAAATCAAAAGTTCTTGCTCCACTTATATGAATACCTTTTAAACCTTCTTTTATTGCTAATTTTCTTAAGGTATTAATGAAATTTCGGATTTTTTCTCTTGGGAATAAACTTAATCTATAAATTATTAGGATTGGTTTCCCGTCTATTTTAATATATCTATTATCTTTTAGGAATGGCAAAATATCATAGAAAAATTTCTCATCATCATTATCTAATAAATGTTGTTCCATAATGACTTCTCGATTATGGCCATCCCATAATTTTGTCCAATTTTCATTTGCCCAACATAAACAAAATGGCAAGTCCAATTCTTTATTATTTAAGTAATTAAAGATTGGTTTTTCTAATAGACGTTGGCCTGAAAACCAATAATAGTAGAAACAAAATCCACTAATCCCATACATTTTGGCAAGTTCTATTTGTCGATACATTACATCATCTTTTGACAAGTCATAAAAACCAACATCAATAGGGATTTGCGGTTGATGGTGTCCTTCAAAGGCAGGAATTGCTTGCGTGACATTTGTCCATTCAGTAAAACCTTTGCCGTGCGCATCATCATTTAAAGGTATTGTATGGAACTGAGGTAAATAATAAGCAATAGTTTTTATTGAATTTTTTTGATTATAGAATTCATTACTAATGGGTACAAATTCAGATTTATCTTTTAAAAAAATATTTTCTAAGTAATTAAAATATCTTTTGTGATAGTGTTTTATCAAATTTTTTGTTTTAAAGGAGAATTTAATAAGACCCAATTTAAATGAAAATCGTATATATTTTTTATACTCGGATATTTTAACAATTTTATCCATTTAAATTTCTCACTTATAAAATCGTGCTATTTGCCTGTTAATTTGCCTCAATTATACCAATAAAATAAAATTATGGCAAATAGCACGATAGAGATTTTTAGACAAAACTTGAAATATTATAGAACAGAACAAGGATTAACACAGGAAGAGCTCAGTGAGATTTCTGAGATTAGTAGTGATTATTTGTCAGAAATAGAAAGAGGCAAAAGGACACCAAGTTTCAAAAGATTGGAACTTATTGCTCAGGCGTTAAAAATAGAAGTATATCAGTTATTTATGCCATATAAATAATATTTTATAATCTTTTTGTTATAATACATTTGTGGATTGTATGGGATATAGTAAACAAAAAGAAAGAATATTTGAATTCGATTTTCTTCGTATACTTGCGGTATTTGCGGTGATTGTTATACATGTTGCGTCAGAGTTGGTAATGTATAGTCCAAAATTTTCAACAAACGCAATGATTGGTAATTTTTTTGATTCAATTTCAAAATTTGCTGTTCCATTTTTTGTAATGATTTCAGGTTATTTTATTTTGAACGAAAAATATGAATTATCAATTGAGAAAATTAAAAATAAAATAATCAAATTAATTTGTTTGTTTATTTTTTGGTCGTGTTTTTATGCGGGGGTATATAATTTTCGCGAATTTATTCCTCAACTGATATATGGGCATTATCATTTATGGTATATGTTCATGATTATAGGTTTGTATTTAATGACGCCTATTTTGCGATTATTTGTAAACGAAAAAAATAGAAAATATGTCTATTATTGTATTTTTTTGGGAATAATTTTTGCTTTTTTACCAAGTTTATTAGATACGTTATTTATACCAAATAAAGCGACTCGTTATTTTAGTCTTTATGGTATTGCAGGTGGTGCATATCTTACGTATTTTTTGATTGGTTGGGATTTTAAAAACATAGAGGCACGTTTAAAAAATATTTGGCTTTTAGCATTTTGGGTTTTGGTGTCTTTCATGTTGATATTTTATTGTCGACATTTTCTTCAATTGAGCTACTTTAAAGTGAATGATCCCTTTTATAATTCAGTGAAGATACCGGTTCTTATATATAGTGTTTCACTTTTTACTTTACTTTATCATCTATTGAAAAAGTTTTCTCAAAATATAAATTCAAAGTTTAAAAATTTTATTTCAAAATGTAGTTCTTTAACTTTGGGTGTATATTTAATTCATGTGAATTTTTTCTATTTGTTTTTAGAAGTGTTTAAAAATCTACCATATGGTATAACTTTTATTGTTGTAATAAGCATTTCGACCTTTATATCATCATATATAGTGGCATATATTTTATCTAAAATTAAATATGTAAGACAAATCATATTGATTTAATTAGGAATAAGGACGTCTTATTGTAATTAAAAAAAATAAGACGAAACAACAAAAGTCATTTCGTCTTATTTACCCTCTAGCCTGCAAGATTAGAACTTGGGCGTTGACAAAACTTGTTGCGTAAAGCTACATAGCTTTCTTTTGTTTGTTGTAATTAAACGGAACAATGTTTGAAAGATCTGTTTTGCGTTCAGCTTCAAGTAGTTCAAAGTTATTCTGCAGGCGCAAAAAATAACCCTTAGACAATCCAAAATATGTTGTCAACCTTAAATCAGTATCAGCAGTAACGGAACGTTGTCCACGAATTATTGCATTAATACGATTTGACGGCACTCCAATAGCATTTGCAAGTGCGTTTTGAGAAAGTTCTAACGGTTCCAAAAATTCTTCCAATAGAACTTCGCCGATGTGTGGTATGTTTATAAATTGTCCCATGTGATCAACCCATTTACTTCTATTTATATTATGTACTACGTACAACGTAAAATCAACCCCATGAAAGAATTATTTTACAAAAAGTTATTATTTAGTGATAATCAACAATTTCAAGATCATGAGCATTGTTTTCAATCCATTTGAAACAAATGCGGTATTGTTGATTAATGCGAATTGAGTGTTGCCCAATTCTATCGCCTTGGAGTTGTTCCAAAAAATTTGCAGGGGGAATTCTTAAATCGGTAACGTCTTCAGCAACATCAATCATGTGTAATTTGATAAGAGCACGGCGTTGAATTTCTGCCGGTAGTTTTTTTGAAAACTTACCGTGAAAAATCTTTTCTGTTTCTTTGCATTTGAAAGATTTAATCATGTGACTATTTTAGCATATAAAGGCATTATTAATTGGCAAATTTAAATAATGTTTACAATATAATAATTTTAATTAAACAATAACAAAATATGTTTTTTTTAAATTCTAGTTATTATAGTTTGTATTAGATATTTTTAAATGTCAGATGCTCATATTAGTTTGATAATACACTTGCTAGGAACATGATTATTCCTCCCAAAATTATGATTCTATAAAACCAAAGTATGCAACCACCAGGACCTTCTGTGTCCGCGTTCGGATCTAATCCTAATAAGTATTTTAAAAATCCAAAGAACCAACAAAGTACTCCCGCAATGCCTAGAATAAAACAGTATATAATTGTTCCGATACTTTCCAGAAATGAATTTTTTACATATTTTGTTTTATTATCACTTGTGGCTAGTCCGTAGAGCCAAGAGGCAAATATTAATATGAAAAAAGCTACGCTTAAAACAGTACAAAGTCCTGAATCGCGAGATGTGTAGATCCCGTCATTAACATCATAAAAATCAATTCTCGGCATCATTTACCTCATTTTCGCTGTCCGAATTACTTTTATAGCATCCAAATAAAGCTCTTAAGCCTATAAATAAAAGTATTAAAATGGTTGTTTTTAAAAATTGAAAAAGACCAGAATTAATAAATTCAATTGTGTCCATATGAAATTCTTTTCTCCAAATAATTGTTACTTTCACTATGGGTATAAACCTAATTCTTTGGCATTAGAAATTTTTACCCATTCCCAAAAGAAACCTAATAAAATAAAAGTTATAATAGTTAGAATAAATTTTATATATTCAATATTTTTGTGATACGTTTTTTCTTTTAATTAGTAATTACAATATGTTGTGGAACCAATATTCGAACATACAGAACCGTCAGATCCATATGTTGTATTGCCAATTTTGGAGTAACTTGTGCCGTTGGAACTATAAATAGTATTTCCGATTTGATTGTAAGTTGTACCATCAGAACTATAGATTGTATGTCCTATGCGACTATATGTGGTACCATTAGAGCTGTATATAGTGTTACCTATCTTGCTATAACTTGTGCCATCAGAACTGTAAACGGTATTGCCGATTTGATTGTAAGTAACATTGGCAAATGTTAATTGTGAGCATAGTACAAAGTAGCAAAAAAGTAAAAAGTGTTTCATGTTTCCCTCTCTAATAATAGTAACGGGAACCTGGACTATTATCTGAATATGGATTATAGCGTCCTGGATCTATAGATGGTGTTGGCCTGCTATAACTATTATCATAGTACTTAGGTGTAAAGGTCTGAACTTGTGTTGTTTTTGAATAGTGTGACATGTTTCCATATTGTCCTGGTAGTCCTCCTCCAAGTGATGGTGCTGACCAACCAGGTAATCCGCTCCCTAAATAATTAGCATTTACAGAACTAGGTATCAACAAAAGTGCCAATAAAATAAGAATCTTCATAAACTTATCCTTTCTTTCAACCGATATGATATTATTGCCAGTACATATTATATCTGTTATATAAAAAAATCAGACAAATATGTACTATAACTATGCCCATTTTTTTAAAATTGAAACGGCAAAATTAATAAAACGTTACAAAATAGTCTATTTTTAAACAAACAATAGACTTATATGCACTATTATTCCCCAATACATAGCCGATATGTGGTTTTAATAGTGCATATAAGTCTTAATATAAAAGTAGAAATATTATTATCGAGGGTAAAATGTCTGATATTATAACAAAAAGGCTCGGTGTAAAAATAAAGGAGCAACGAAAAAGGTTAGGAATTTCCCAATTTGAACTGGCGGAAATGGTTGATGTTCACGAAAAACAAATATATCGGATTGAAACAGGACAATGTTCACCGTCTATAACTAACATCTTGAAAATTTTATATGCATTAAATATTGATGTAAGAGTTTTAGATGAAGATAATATAAATAATTTTAATCCAGTTAAAGATGAGATTTATTCTCTTTTAGTGGATTCAACAGATGAAGAGTTAGTATTGTTTTCTAATGTTATAAAGGCAATAAAAAATAGCCAAAAAATAACAACTAGTTTTAAAAAAGATATAAAAAATAAGACTTTAGAAAGTCAAAACAATTTGAAAAACAGTTAAAAATTATACTACAGAAATAAATTTGTTATAATTGCAAATAAATGCGGTTAATTGTGCATTAAGGTATTTGTTGTAGTTGGTTAATACCGATTTTATTATTAATCCATTCCTCTGCTCTTAACTCATTTGTGTTCGAACGATAATTAGGATTTGCTTAAGGTGTTCTCATTATTATCACAAAATAAATAAGACGAAACAACAAAAGTCATTTCGTCTTATTTACCCTGGATGCGATTCGAACGCATGACCTACCGCTTAGAAGGCGGTTGCTCTATCCAGCTGAGCTACCAGGGCTTAGTGCTTACAAACCCTAGTTTATCATGAAAATTTTTTTTTACAAGTTTAAAGTTAAATTTTTATTTTGTTTAAGTTATAATTTTTTTACGTAAATACAAAGAAGGGAAATATTATGCTAAGCGGAAACGAAATTAGACAATTATATTTAGATTATTTTAAAGATAAACATCAACATACTATTGTTGAAAGTTCAAGTCTTGTACCAGACAATCCTACTGTTTTATTAACAACAGCAGGCATGTTGCAATTTTTACCAATATTTTTGGGTATTGTGAAATCACCATACGATCCTGCTCGTGCTGCATCTTGTCAAAAATGCGCTCGTGCCGGCGGTAAAGATTCTGATATTGAAAATGTTGGAAGAACACCTCGCCACCATACGTTCTTTGAAATGTTAGGTAATTTCTCTTTTGGCGATTATTATAAAAAAGAAATTATTCCTTGGGCGTGGGACTTTGTTACTAATGTCTTAAAACTTGATAAAGATAGACTTTGGATTACTATATTTGAAACAGATGATGAGGCATATGATATCTGGAGAGAAGTTGGTGTTCCTGCTGAAAGAATTAAAAGAAAAGGTAAAAAAGATAATTTCTGGGGACCTCCTGGTGCGTCAGGTTCTTGTGGACCTTGCTCTGAAATTCATTATGATTTAGGTAAAGAATATAGTTGTGGTCGTGACGATTGCGGTATCGATACTTGCGAATGCGATAGATGGGTTGAAATTTGGAACCTTGTATTTACTGAACTTTATCAAGATGAAGAAGGTAATCAATCTCCTCTTGAAAGTAAAAACGTTGATACAGGCATGGGTTTAGAACGTATCACTATGGTTTGCCAAGGTGTTGCTTCTACTTTTGAAACAGACTTGTTAAGACCTATTCTTGATGAAGTTTGTAAAATGTCTGGTGTTGAATATAAAAAATCTGAAAAAACAGATATTT
>JAZRUK010000012.1:0-4182 GCA_045652525.1 Candidatus Gastranaerophilaceae bacterium
AGATCCTTATTCTAATCAAGTAGTTAATGTAACATCTAATGGTACTGGTAAAGATTTATCTATTGGGTTAGGTACTGATGCATTGGCTATTCTATTTGATGTTTCTGGGGCATCTAATCCTAATACTTATGGCACAAACGATAGCGGTAAGTGGAAAGATATTAGAGGATTGAATGTTTCGATTAAAGTTGGAGCGGATATATTAAATCTAGGTACAAATTACAGTGCGGTAGATTGTACTGGTGCTAATGCGGGTGGTAGTGATTACAAATATTGTGGTTCAATTCCATCTGGTTACGAATATGATAATTGGGCTGGTGCACAAAAAGCTTGTGCAGAGCAAGGTATGAAGCTACCAACAAATGATGAATTATTAGCTCTTTATGCTAAAAAAGGTGAGGACGGAATTCCTACTTCTGGCTGGTTCTGGTCTTCATCAGTGGGTGATGCTAGTTATCCATATCACATTGATTTTGAGAGTGGTAGAGTGAGCGACGATGACATGAATGATCAGGACAACGTGCTGTGTATAGCAAATTAGGGTAGGTATTTAGAAGTTAAACAACAAAACAAGGAAGGTGTAATGCCTTCCTTGTTTTTATGCTAAAATTTATCAATAAAAGGAGAGAAAGATGTTAGAGAAAATCAATTCACCAAAGGATTTAAAAGAACTTACAATAAACGAAATGGAAGTTTTGGCGCAAGATATCAGAACTGGAATTATAAATCGTGTAAACACAATTGGAGGACACCTTGGCCCAGATTTAGGAATCGTAGAAGCTACAATTGCAATGCACTATGTATTCAATTCTCCAATTGATAAATTCGTTTTTGATATTTCACATCAATGCTATCCGCATAAAATGCTCACCGGCAGAAAACAAGGATTCACAAACCCACTTGAGCATCCTGAAATTTCAGGCTATTCAAACCCGCAAGAAAGTGAACACGATCATTTTGTAATCGGTCACACTTCAACCTCTGTGAGTTTAGCAACAGGACTAGCAAAAGCAAGAGATTTAAAAGGCGAAACCTCAAACATCATCGCGCTTATAGGTGACGGTTCATTAAGTGGTGGCGAAGCATTTGAAGGATTTAACAATGCAGCAGTTTTAAATAGTAATTTCATTATTATAGTAAACGACAACGAAATGTCTATCGCAGAAAATCAAGGTGGATTATACAAAAACCTAGCAGAACTTAGAAACTCTAACGGCAAATCAGAAAATAACATTTTCACAGCAATGGGATTTGAGTACTTATACCTCGAAGAAGGAAACAATATAGAAAAACTTATAGACATCTTTAAACAAGTTAAAGACACTACAAAACCTACAGTGGTACATATTCATACTCTAAAAGGCAAAGGTTTTGAGCCCGCTGAAACTAACAAAGAAGTTTTTCACTGGACAGTTCCGGGATTTCTAAATCCACAAGATTCCACAACATTCTCAGAAAACTACACATCAATAACCATTGATTACTTTTTAAACAAAAAAGAAACTGAACCTAAGCTTATGGTAATTTCACCTGCGACCCCTGGAGCTACAGGTTTTACAAAAAAAATCCGAGAAAAATTAGGAAAAAATTACACTGACGTGGGTATTGCTGAAGAACACGCAGTTGCATACGCATCAGGACTTGCCACAAATGGGGCAAAACCTGTTTTGACAGTATTAAGCTCATTTATTCAAAGAGCATATGACCAGTTATCACAAGATTTGGCACTAAACAATTCACCTGCAACAATTTTAGTTTGCTGGGGTGGAATTTCAGGCGCTGATATGACGCACTTACAAACCTTTGACATTCCTTTGATTTGTAATATTCCAAACATTGTATACTTAGCACCAACGACTAAAGAAGAATACCTTGCAATGCTTGATTGGTCTATCGAACAAAATGAATATCCAGTAGCTATAAGAATGCCCGAATGTGAATTAATTTCTACGGGAATTGATGACAAAACTGATTACTATAATCTTAACAAATACAACACAGTTGAAGAAGGGCAAACAGTAGCTATCTTAGGGCTTGGAAGCTTCTTTAAATTAGCACAAAGCGTAAAACAAGAACTTAAAGAAAAACTAAATATCAATGCAACTTTGATTAATCCAAAATTCATAACAGGAATAGACAAAGAATTACTTGAAAATCTAAAAACTAACCACGAAATAGTTATTACACTTGAAGATGGAGTTCTTGATGGCGGTTTTGGTGAAAAAATTTCAAGATTCTATGGCCCTTCAAATATGAAAGTCTTAAATTACGGCGGGCATAAAGAATTTACGGATAGAGTGCCAGTAGATGAATTATACAAACGATACAGACTAACAAAAGAACAAATAACAGAAGATGTTAAAAATCTATTATAAAAAAAGAGGCTTTCGCCTCTTTTTTTATAAATCTGAAGTACAACAAGGACATTTTGTTGCATTGATGTTGATTGTTGAGAAACAATGCGGACAAGATTTTGTTGTAACTTCACACTCTTTTTCACTTTCTTTCTTTTCTGTAGCTCTTAACTTATTGATAACTTTGATAAGCAAAAATACAGCAAAGGCAACTAAAATAAAGCTGATTAATGTATTAATAAATACACCATAATTAATAGTAACAGCACCTGCAGCTTTTGCAGCTTCTAAAGATGGATAAGAAATGATTTCTCCATCATAATTTGGTAAAGTTAAATAAAGGTTTGTAAAATCGACTTTACCCATTAACCATCCTAATGGTGGCATAATCACATCTTTTACCATAGAATCAACAATTTTTCCAAATGCAGCACCAATAATGATACCTACAGCCATGTCAACAACATTACCTTTTACTGCAAAAGTTTTAAATTCTTGTAAATTTTTCTTTAATCTGTCTAACATATAGCCTCCTTTGTGTAAATTATACTATAAATATTTTCAAAACAGGTAGCAAATAAATTTTTGTTCGATTTTTAATAAGAAAAAGGGAAATTATGCAAGTAAATTCAATAAACAATTCTAATACAAATTTTACGGCACTACGACTTAGTCCAGCAAGTAAACGATACTTAAATACATTAAATGTTGAAGATTTGACAACACTTAGACGAGCTGGGAAAAAGATGAAGTCGTATAAATTCTGGGATTTAGAAATAGCAGGATTTGGACCTGTTATAAGAAATCGTCAAAAAGATTATCAAATTATAAACGATTTTAGAACTGGAAAAATTTTTGCAAATTTCCAAGATATTTTAGAAAAGAACACAAACATAGATGAAATATTACAACAAGTTGACGCACAAAAAACACCTATTCAAAAGGCGCTCGAACTTATAAAGCATTTAGAATTTCAATCTAGAAATACAGCAAAAGGGTATAAAAATATAAATCAACATTCAAGTAAAGAAGAATTAATTGAGGCAATGATGAAAGACTTCTCTGCTGTATAGTTTTTATATTGACATATAAACTATCAGATAATAAAATAAAAGAGTATGAGCAATTTTGAATTTTTAAAATCCGTTGATAAAAATTTATATGATATCATTTACGAAGCTGAAAAACTTTTTCGTGATGAGTATTTTACACAATGCGTCGCACAAACTAGAAAATTCGGTGAAAATATTTGCCGAAACATTTTAGCTAATACAATTACAAGTGAAGCGACCTTTGACGATATGCTTGCCACTTTAAAAGACAAACCTAATAAAACCGAAGAAGAAAAAGAGTTTCTAAATGATTTGTATTTTATCAAAAGAGAAGGAAATGCAGCCGTACACAATAGCGGTACGACACCTGATAGTATCGTCACACTCGAATGTTTAAAACGTGCATTTGAAATTGCTATCAATTACGCAGTCTATTATAAAAAAGCAGGATCTGAATATTTAAATTTACACTATGATACTGAAATGCTAATAACGGGGAAGAAAACTCCAATATCACTTGCCCAAAAGTATCAAAAAGCAAAGTCTAAAAACAAAACTGAAAAGCAAAAAAAGAATATAAAAAAACAAACACACTCTATGCCAACAAAAAACACAGCTTATTCAAAAGAAATAACATTCCCTTTTATTTTTGTAGGCACTTCATTATTAGCAGGATTAATATTTGCCATATTAATCTATCTTTTTACTCTATAATTTTAAATTATCTTTCTTCTGCATAATTTAAATAAATATCTTGGTATACAAATGGATTATAT
>JAZRUK010000013.1:0-21781 GCA_045652525.1 Candidatus Gastranaerophilaceae bacterium
TTTTGTTAAAGAATTAGGTAAGAATATCAAAATAGTTAAAACTTGTGATTCTGAACATTTAACTAGTTGTTTTGTTTCTGAATTCTCTACTAATGAAGATACATACAAAACTGAAGAATTAAAACAAGCTAAAAATTTAAATAAAGATGGGAACTATGGTTCTGAAACTATTGGTGTACAGTTTGCTGATGGTGTTAGTGCGTTAGTTGCGTATAACAAAAATGCTAAACAAGATCCTTTCAATAGCAACACTGTTGCTGTTACTTCTGACGGTAAAGGCAAAGATTTATCTATTGGATTAAGTACAGATGCTCTTGCTATTCTTTATGATGTTTCTGGTTCTTCTAATCCGAATAAATACGGGACTGATGATAACAGTAGTAAGTGGAAAGATATTAGAGGATTAAATATTTCAATTAAAGTTGGAGCTGATATTTTAAATTTAGGGACAAACTATTCTACGGTGGATTGTTCTTATACTAACACTAGTAGTAGTGATTATAAAGCTTATTGTGGGACTCCATATGGCTATTCATCCGAATACTGGGCTGGTGCTAAAAAGGCTTGTGCTGAAGTAGGTATGAGATTACCAACTAAAGAAGAATTACTTACGCTTTATGCTAAAAAAGGTGAAGAAGGTATTCCTACTAGTGGTTACTTCTGGTCTTCATCAGAGTACAATAATCAATTCGCATATACCGTGGGATTTGAACATGGCGACTCATTTGACTACTACAAGAATTACCAATGTAGCGTATTATGTATGAGTAATTAGGTATTTAACAAATAAAATATAACAAACAGGAGGGTGAATGCCCTCCTGTTTGTTATATTTATTTTACAAAATAACTTGCATTTACGTTTGCATAAAGCTTCACAGAGCCCGATGAAATTGGGACTGAGCCCATTGCAGGCGCACTATCCATCATTTCACTTTTTGCAACCATATTGTACATAATTCTTTGGTTAACGCCTGAAGTGTTGCAACTTCCATTAAGCGATTTGACACCAGAAATTTGTGAACCTGCAGCTTTTGCCAAGCCTTCTGCACGGGTGCGAGATTTTTGAGCAGCTTGGATTAAAAGTTCATCACAATAGTTTTCGTATGATGAAAGTGTAAAACTCAAATTATCAATATTTGTAGCTCCTAAAGCAATTGCTCTATCAATTATTTCACCAGATTTGTCTACAGATTTTGTATGTACAATAATGCGATTTGAAACCTGATATTTTTCAAAATTCTTTTTACCATTTGTATAGTGATAAATTGGTTGTGCGCTAAAATCAGAAGTTTTAACATAATCACCATTAGCGTCTGTAATCATCTCTTTCATCGCAGTATAAAGTTTTTCAGAAAGCTCTTTATTTTTTTGTGTCGCAATTTGCATTGACTTTATGTCCTCAGTCACTACAGCTATAGAAATTTCAACTGTATCTGGGGATAATTCCTTATTTACTGTTGCATTGGCATTAATAAAGCCTCTTTCATTTTCCGCAAAACTCGCAGACGAAAACATCAAGCAACAAACAGCCGTAATCGCTAACATCTTTTTCATATAAATTCTCCTATTTACTAATCAATTCTTCTTCTGAAGTTTCTTGCATTTTTGCATCAACAGATTCAGTCATTTCAGCAATTTCAGCAATCTCAGTAACTTCAAGCTTATCTTCATTTTTCATTTCTTCAAGATTTTTTAGCATCATTTTATTAAGCATTTTTGCTTGAGATTGCATTCTGATACGTTCCATTAGCAAGTTCAATTCTTCTTCATTTAATTCTTTTGGTGATTCAAAAGAAACAGAAAAGCTTTGTTTATTTAATATAAATCCTGTAATAGCAACAATTGCCCACAACAATATTCCTTGATATAAGTTAATTTCAGGAAGAAATTCACCCGCAAAATGATTCCAAATATGCATAGCAACAAGACCTGGAAATGCTACAAATCCTGCAGCAAGACAAGTGACAATAAATATTGCCATAATTATTCCTCTAATCCCAGTTATTTGTATTATTTTTGCGTTTCTTTTCATTAATCTTCCTTTATCATTTCAAGAAATTCATCTTCTGTCAATATTATAACACCTAAATTTTGTGCTTTATCCAATTTTGAACCTGCATTTTCTCCCGCCAAAACATAATCCGTCTTTTTAGACACTGATGATGAGGTTTTCCCACCATTTTGTTTTATTAATTCAGAAGCTTCATCTCTTGTCATATTTTGTAATGTACCTGTCAAAACAAAAGTTTTGCCACCTAATTTATCAGACTTCTTCATTGTTTCTGTAGTTGGATTAATACCTAGTGTTTTCAATTCTTCCAATATTTTTAAGTTTTCTTCATTATGGAAAAATTCATAAACAGAATCCGCCATTTTATCGCCTACACCATCAATTTTAGCCAATATTTCTTTATCTGCATTTTTTATATCATCTAGAGAAGCAAATTCAGACGTTATAAGTTCAGCCGTTTCTTTACCAATGTGTCTTATTCCAAGCGCAGTTAAAAGCCTTTTTAGAGGTCTTACTTTGCTTTCTTGAACTGCAGTATACATATTGTAAGCCGATTTTTCTTTAACACCTTCCAATTGCATAAAATCTTGCATTGAAAGTTTGTATAAATCAACAGGATTACTGATAAAATTACCCTCGTATAACTGTTGAATAACCGCAGGCCCGATATTATCAATATCCATGGCATCTTTTGATACCCAAAATTCTATTTTAGCCATTATTTGCTGTGAACAATTTGTATTTTCACAATACAAATTGACTTCACCCTCACGAGTAACTAAAGGTGCACCACATGCCGGACATTTAGCCGGTGCAACGTATACTGGTAAATTATTATGCTCTTCTGTTTCCATAACTTTGATAACTTTTGGAATAATTTCCGCTGCTTTTTTAATTAAAACAGTATCACCGATTCTAACATCAAGCCGTTTTATTTCATCAAAATTATGCAAGCTCGCTCTTGCAACGGTACTCCCTGCTAACAAAACAGGTTCTAAAATTGCAACTGGAGTTACTGCACCTGATTTGCCAATATTAAGTTCAATGTCCAACAATTTTGTTGTAATTTCTTCCGGCGGGAATTTAAATGCGGTTGCCCATTTCGGAGCACGTGATGTAAATCCCAAATCTTGCTGACAAGCAATGCTATTTACCTTAATTACAACACCGTCTGTTGCATAATCCAAATCGAATCGTTTTGAATCCCATTCTTGAATATATTGAATAGCTTCTTCCATATTTTTGCAATGTCTGACATTCGGATTAACTTTAAAACCTAATTGTTTTAAATACATCATTCCATCATAGTGAGTTGTCGGAGCATTCGGAATATTTTCAAACACAGAAGAATAAACAAAAATAGATAAATCTCTTTTTGCTGTTATTGTACTATCTAACTGTCTGATAGAACCGCTTGCAGCGTTACGAGGATTTGCAAAAATCTTTTCTCCTTTAGCCAAATTTTCTTCATTCAATTTTTCAAAAGAAGATTTTGGCATATAGATTTCTCCGCGAACTTCAACATCAACAGGTTCAAATAACTTTAATGGAATAGCCTTTACAGTTTTTAGATTTGTTGTTATATCTTCACCCGTAATACCATCACCGCGAGTTACACCTCTAACAAAAATCCCTTGTTCATAAGTAAGTGCTATCGCTAACCCGTCAATTTTAAGTTCGCAAACCAAATCGACATCTTTACCGCATTCTTTTTCAACCCTATCGTACCATTTGTAAAGTTCTTCATCGTTATATGTATTATCCAAGCTATACAGACGATATTTATGAGTATGTGAAAAAAACTTTTCACTAACAGAGCCAACTCTCTGAGTTGGACTATCAGGAGTTTTTAAAAGTGGAAATTGTTCTTCCAGTTGTTTTAATTCCGCAAACAATTGGTCATACTCAAAATCACTTAAGTAAGGATTTTCTTCCACATAGTATTTATAATTACTCTTATTTATTTCGTCTTTTAAAAAGTTAATTCTATCTTGAACCATTACATTACCATTAAAAGTTCTCTAATAACTTTAGTTGCAACAGCAGTAGAAACACCTGATGCGTCATAATCAGGAGCCAATTCAACAACATCAGCACCTATGATATCAAAATTTCTAAGATATTCAAACCAACCCATAAGTTCATTGAATTGCATTCCACCAGATTCAGGTGTTCCAGTACCAGGCATAACAGAAGGATCTAACACATCTAAATCAACTGTTACGAATATCTTTTTACCTTTTAATACATCTAACTCTTTGTATTCGTGAATTAAGGTATTGTGTTTTTTCATAAAATCAAATTCTTCTTTCATTCCTGAGCGAATACCAATTTGTTTAATATTTTCAGGGCCTACAATTTTAGAAGCATGGCGAATTACGGCAGAATGCGACATTTCTTCTCCCATATATTCTTCTCTCAAATCAGTATGAGCATCAAAATGAACTATTGCCAAATCTTTATGGAATTTTGCAACGGCTTTTATTTCAGGCAAAGTTACCAAATGTTCTCCGCCAATACCAAAAACCCTTTTACCGTCCTTATAAATATCTTCAACGTTTTGCTCAATAACTTCTAACGTCTTATATGTATTACCAAGAGGGAATTCTAAATCACCTGCATCGTGAAAATTTACATCGGCCAAATCTTTATCGAACCTTGGCGAATATTCTTCCAATCCCCAACTAGCAAGTCTAATTTGTTCTGGTGCAAATCTCGAACCTGATCTGTAAGATACAGTTCCATCAAAAGGCAATCCCAACATTACAATGTCAGATGTTTCGTATTCTGGGTTCTGCCCCATCCAAGTTCTATCTAAAAATGGTCCTCTAAGCATAATTTTCTCCTTTTAAGAAAATTATACCATGAATTTAGCTACCAAAATAATTTTTTAGACCAACTGTTAATTGCTTGTTTTTACAAAGTTTTTTAAGTTTTGCAATCGCTCTATTTTCAATTTGGCGAATTCTTTCCCTTGATACACCATATTGCGAACCTATTTCATCTAGAGTTTTCTTCACGCCATTGTTATCTAACCCATAACGCAAAATAAGAACATCTCGTTCTTTTTGACTTAACTGATTCAAAATACGACGAATATCTTCCAACAAACTTTCTTGAGATACTCTGCTATCAGGTGTTATAGTACTTTCATCGACAATAAAATCTGACAATTTAGTTGTATCATCATCTGAATTACTGGTCGGAGTATCCATACTAATAGTAGATTGCGCCGCCTTTACTATTGCAGATAATTTACTAACCGGAACACCTAATCTATAAGCAATTTCTTGTTTTGTTGGCGTGTGCCCTAATTCAGTTGTCAAATCTAGGGTCGCACGACGAATTCTTCCTAATGATTCAATCATATGGATAGGAAGTCTAATAATTCTTGCTTTATCAGCAATTGCACGAGTTATAGATTGTTGAATCCACCAAGTTGCATACGTTGAAAACTTGTATCCTTTTGTATAATCAAAACGACCCGCAGCTTTCATTAAACCCATATTACCTTCTTGGATTAAATCCAAAAATGAAAGTCCACGACCAATGTACTTTTTGGCAATACTTACAACCAAACGCAAATTAGCATTTACCAATAAATCTTTAGAAAAATCATCTTTTTCTTCTTTGATCTTTTTGGCCAACTCAAGCTCTTGTTCCGATGATAATAGAGGTATTTTACCAATTTGTTGTAAATAAATTCTGACACTATCATCTGAATTTACAGAAGATAAGCTCTCCTGAACTTTTGGATCTTCTACAGATTCAAGAACATTTTCATCGTCATCATCATCTGCTTGTATTTTATGGAAATCTACATTTTCATCGGATATTTCATCAGTCAATATCCCGAATTTTTCAAACTCTTTCTTCATTATTGCTCCGTTAATTTTATATTACAACATTTTACTTTGAAACGTTACTTTTTAATATTAGTTAACTTTTGACGGACAGTTTCAAAAATAATCGCACTCAAAGCATTTGAAACATTTAGGGAGTTAAAATCTTTTAACATCGGGATTTTTACTATAAAATCTGACAACTTTAATAGAGATTTTGATACTCCGGCGTGTTCTGCACCCATAATTATTGCTGAATTCATATTGCAATAATCTACGTTGTAATAATTATCTTTTGCTGATGCATCTGTAGCAATTATCCACCAGTCGCTGTTTTTTAACTTTTGGACAGCGTTAACAAGGCTATTGACTTTTATAATAGGAATATGATTTATCGCACCAGCACTAGTTTTTTCCACTATAGAATTTACTAAAACATTACGTCTTGAAGGAATAACTATCCCTGCAACTCCTGCACATACACAAGTTCTTATAATTGCACCTAAATTGTGAGGATCCTCAACACCATCAAGAATTACTAACGAAGCATTTTGGTATGATTTTTCCAAAAAGTCTTCCAATTCTACATATTCAATAGGTGAGATTTGAGCAATAACACCTTGATGATTATATTCCGCATACGGTTGAAATTTTTCTTTCGCTACAAATTGGAAAACAACACCATTTTTCTGAGCTAATTCTTTAATTTTATTTAGTTTTTGATCACTATGAATATTCTTAGAAATCAATATCTTGTTAATTTCTCTATCACCAGCAATCAAAGCTTCTAAAACCGAATTTTTTCCAAAAATTATGTTATCCATTACTTTGAAACCTCTAACATTCTATCAATGCAACCAAGAGCTTTTTTAGCCAGTTCAGGCTCAACTTGTATTTCAGGTGTCTCATCTTTTAGAGCATAATATATATCTAACAAACTATTCAGCTTCATGCTTGGGCAAATTGTTGGTTTATCACAAATATTGTAAAAATGTTTTTCAGGATAATCACGTTTTAATCTATCAACAACACCTTTTTCTGTTGCAATAATAAATTCCTTTGCATCACTATTTTTTACAAAATTCATGATTCCTGTAGTGCTTCCAACATAATCAGCCAAAGATGAAAATTCTTCTTTGCATTCAGGATGTGCTAATACAAGAGCGTTTGGATATTGAGATTTTGTTTCTTCCAAACTTTCTTGTTGTAATTTATCGTGAATTGGGCAACAACCATCATAAGTTATTACTTCCAAATTACCCAATTGTTTTTCTACCCATTTACCTAAGTTTTTATCAGGCAAAAATAAAACTTTATCTGCCTTAAGACTTTCTACAATTTTTATAGCATTTGAACTTGTACAACAAATATCGCATTCAGATTTCACTTCTGCTGTCGAATTGATGTAACAAACTGTTGGAATATTTGGATATTTATTTTTGAATTCTCTTAACTGCTGCAAGTTTATCATATCCGCCATATCGCAACCAGCTTTTAAATTTGGCAATAATACTTTTTTATTTGGATTCAAAATTTTAGCAGTTTGCGCCATAAAATATACGCCCGCAAAAATTATAATATCTGCATTTGTTTCCGCAGCCATCTGACTTAAATATAACGAATCCCCAACAAAATCCGCCACTTCATCTATTTCTGCGTTTTGGTAACAATGCGCCAAAACTACTGCATTTTTTTCTCTCTTTAATCTGTTTATTTTTTCTATTAAAACTTCCATTTAGAGTACTGTCCTCCATCTAGTGTAAATTTATGTTAAATTGAAGAAGTTTACAAAATATATTGTATAATAAAAATAAGATTTAAGTATAAAAAAAACGGGAAATATGATAGAAAAATTATTAAATGATTTATTATCCAAACTAGGTGCCGGAAGTAAGGAGATTGTATACGTCTCAGTAACACCTAGTGTTGGCTTGGAAGTTATTCAAATCGATCCTG
This sequence comes from Candidatus Gastranaerophilaceae bacterium, assembly GCA_045652525.1. Lineage (GTDB taxonomy): Bacteria > Cyanobacteriota > Vampirovibrionia > Gastranaerophilales > Gastranaerophilaceae > SIG32. The sequence continues at coordinate 7,812 of JAZRUK010000013.1, forward strand.
TACTCAGAGCTGTAAAAGCATACAAACACAAGCCTTTGGAGTACAATGATTCAATGAGAGAAATCTCAAACTACTACGACTTTAAAGCCACCTTAGAAGAAATTTTTGAAGAACTAAAGCTAAGTCCAAAGTGTAATATTGTTTTAAATATGCCTATGGTACATTTTGGGAAAATAGAATTACCTTTATTGTTAAACGATGAAAGCGTGACTGAGGCAATTGTATCAGAAGTTGAACAAGCATATATTTTTAAACGTTGTGAACCTGTAATAAGTTGGTTTGAAGCTAACACCGCGTCTTCATCATCAGAAACTAGAACTATCTTTTATTCAGCTATTCAAAAGACAGCTGTTGATAAAATTAAAGAAGTTTTAGGAGAAATGGGAGCAACCCTTAGCGGACTTGAAATTTCATTAACATCTTCATTACGCGCATTAGCATATTCAGGATTGACCGAAACACAAATGGCTGAAGGTACATCTTGGAATATAATGCTAGTTAATTCTACTGGTTTTTCAATAGTTTCAATGCTTGGCAAAAACATAATAGATTATTATGAAGAGCCACTTGCTCTTAAAACTTTTGAAGTGGAAGAAATTTATGAAGCAATAAATACTTCTGCACAACTAGCACTGATGAACTTCCCTACAAACTATCTGTATGTAATTTCTGATACAGATATGGTTAGTGCAGAACACCTGGCATCTAAACTTCAATTTGAAGGCTCTATCGATTTTCTAGAAAACAACAGCTTTAAAAAGCGAGAAGTTTTGCCGACAAGTTTGAATATTTTACCAGATGAAGTTATGAAAATTTCATTGCAATCAATTGGTATTGCAACATCAAAACTTGAACCATATCCTGTGAGATTGGAATTTTCTGGCAACAAAACTGAAGTTTCTGATGGAGTGGAAGAATCTATTTCATTTGAATTCCACGGTCGTGAAATAATGTTAACGGAATCGGTTCTTAAAAAAATCTCACTCGGTGCAGCTGCAATATTAATAGTTCCTTTGTTAATATTAATGCTAGTTATACCAAAACTTCAAGCTGCAGAAAAAACAAAATTAGATTCAATTAATTCTGAGATACAATCAATTGAATCCCAAATTAATGAACTAAAATCTCAAACTTCAACAAAAGGATCATTTGTTGTTAATACGGAAGTAGAAACTGTTTTGAGAAATAATCGTGCGAAACTTATGACATATACCGCACTTGGAGAATCTGTACCAAAAGATCTATGGATTACATATTTTACAGTTAACAGTTCAGGACAAATTGATATCAAGGGTATATCTGAAGACGTTGAAAATGTTTATATTTTCTTCAAGAACTTAAAAGATTCTCTTGTTAATGTAAATATTAGATTAGAAAAATTGGAAATGCTTTCTAATACGTTGGAAGATGCAGTAACCTCTATGGGGCCAGCTCTATACGAATTTCAGATTGTGAATAGCGGCGCTATAAGTTCAGGTAATGCATCTGTTTCAGCTCCAGTATCAGAACCAGCACAAAAAGCAGCACCTCAAACTGCACAACAGCCACAACAACCAGCAGCTAAAGGGTCTTTAGAAAACCTAAAACCTGTTAAACAATTGGGTGGATTTGCAGAACCTCTTAAATTGGATTAATAAAGGAATGTTATGAAAGAAATCGAAATATATTTGAAAAAATTTAAATCTGTTATATTTATTATCGTATTGGCATTGGCTGTAGTTGTATTTCTTTTAACAAAAATCATTCCATCTACTACAGAATATGTTAAAACACAAAAACAACATTCAGAAGCTATTCATAAATTAGAAGACCAAAAAAGAACTCTTGAAGATATGAAAGCTAAGATGGCCGCGACTAATGCTAAAGAACAAGAAGACAAAGCTGGACTAGCTAAAAAGTTTTTCAAACCAATTGAAAAAGGATTAGATGCTGAAAGCGTTATTGCAAAAGAGTTTGAAGAAATTTTAGAACTTTTACGAGCTAATTCAATAAAAACTCGTTCTATTAAATATGAATATAATCCTGCGGATGATAATTTTGTTAAAAACGTAGCATCTGAATATATGGTTGCACGTCTTAATTCTGAAATGATTGGAACATACAAAAATTTTGAAGGATTTTTAAAAGAACTTTATAAACACGAGCATTTTCTTGACATATCAAGCATTGAAATAGTTCCATACCAAAATGACAAGAAAATTCTTATTATTAAATTTCAATTGAAATTATATGCTCAAAAATAATTACTCTTCAAAAAGCCTGTAATCTATAGAGAACATGGCTTTTTGATTATTTAAGCAAGTTGAACAAAAACTTGTTTCTAGAGAGTTTTTACGGGAAAAATCTTTAAAATTACTACCTGAACGACCTCTATGGTCATTCGCTAAAAATGGACAAGTATATATGCCTTTAGACGTTAAAACTCTTCCGTTTTCACAATCTAAATTCTTCCAAGGATTTAAAGCTTCTAATGCAGTATTTTTATTTTTATCATGACATTTATTAACTTTAAAATTATTATCCAAAGCATTAAAACCGACTTTAGCAAATACCTTTTTAAGCTCAGGAATCAAAATATCTTCGCCTTCAGCATAATAATCAGTCACACAAATTATTGGATTAAATTGATATTTTACTAAAGATTTAACCGCATGTAAAACTTGTCTATAAGTGCCACGGCCTCGAATATCATCGCTTTTAACTTCATTATAGTGGTCAATACTTAATTTAAAAATTATTTCAAACTCACTTTCTTCTTCTACTCTTTTTAAGAATCTAGCCTTTTTCTCATTAATAAATGAACCGTTTGTGCAAAGACATACATTAGAAAATTTTAAACACAATCTTAATATGCTATTAAAATCTGGATGTGTCATTGGTTCTGCGCCTGTTAAATATATACACTCCAAATTCTCAGAAGAAGTGTCCTTTAACGCTTCTTTTACAAGATCTATACTAATAAAATCTTTGACTTGTTTATTCAAAGGGAAATCTATATAACAGTGCTTACATCTTTGGTTACAATTTTTTGCAGTTAACTCTATAAATAAATTACTAAACGTTTTCATTTCACAAACAAGTGGTGAATAAATATTACTCATTATTTTAACTCCTCTATCTTCAAAATTATTTTAAAATCTTAAATACGAAATAGGAATTAACCATGTAATTAATATTTGTTATTGCTATCCAAAATGATGAGGTTTTTTATCTGCAAGCCATTTACTCATCAGATAATTTTCATAGCTCAATGCAAAGTTATTCAATGCATTTACAAGCACTCTACCACTTTCAGATTTAGCGACAATTAAAAAATCCCCTGTTGAATTTTCTGCCAACATAATTTCTCGATGCACAATTTTATCTACATTATTTTTCGGATTTTTATACACAACAGCTTTTATCCACTCACACAAAAGCTTTGTTGCGGTTGTTTTATTTTGAATCAATTCTTCGTTATGTTCTTGTAAATATTTTGAAAATGCTGTTAATATCATAATTTAAAACGGTGTCGTTGTTGCAAAACAAATTATATCACAAATTCCATTTGCCTTTAATACTCTAATCATTTCTTCAAACGTAGAACCTGTCGTGCAAATATCATCAATTATCAAAACTTTTTTATTTAAATTTTTGCTACAATCAACTTCAAAAGCATCGTGTAAATTTTCAGCACGTTCTTTTTTAGAAAGTTTATATTGAGGTTTCGTATCTTTAACACGTTTAATCAATTCAAAATTGCAATCATAACCTGACAAATAGCTAAACTCCCTAGCTACAAGCTCCATATGATTATATTTTCGTCTCTTTCTCCTTTTTTTATGTAACGGGACAGGAACAATTTGAAAATCATCCCCAAATCCAAATTTTTGCCAATATTCATACATAAACTTGGCTTGATAATATGCCAAATCTCTCTGTTTATGGTATTTTAACCCTCTAATTAATTTTTGCAATTCTTTTGAATAATTACCTGCGCAAATAACATTAACACCATCTATAATTCTATTTACATTTTTAGGAAAACAAATCAGTTTATCGTAACAATCCGAACACATTCTAACTGATTCTTTTGAACTTTTGCAAAAGTAGCATCTTTTCTTATAAATCCAATCCAATAAACTCAAAACTTTTTGCAACATATTATTACACCGGCAATTTTATACAAAATTCAGTTTTGACATTTTCTTCACTTTCTACAGTAATTTCTCCGCCATGAGATACTGCTATTTGTTGTGACAAATACAACCCCAAACCAGTCCCAATTTTACGGAATTTTTTAACCGCAGAATAATATTTGTTAAAAATCATTTTAATTTCTTCTTTAGGAATACCTTGTCCATAGTCAATTACAGAAATCGTCACATATCCAGGCAATTCACCAGTTTTTATATCTATTGAGTTTGTTGTATTACTATGTGAAATCGCATTTGATATTAAATTTTTAATAACACGTGTCAATTGCATCGGATCAGCCATTACTGAATAATTTCTTTCTGATTCAAAATTAATCGTCATACCTGAATTGTTTGCAATAGGCTGAACTTCTTCAACAATTGATTCAATGAATGGTACTAAATTTATACTTTCTTTTAGTAAATTTATACCAGTTTCTTTAATTTTATATGTTTCTAAAAGAATCTGTACCAAATCAATTAATTCTTTATTTGAAGCTTTCATATTTAGCAATGCAACTTTTTGTTTTTCGGTTATTTCTCCAAATTTGCCTTCTAACAAAAATTCCACAATGTTAGCTTCCGCAACAATCGGAACCTTCAAATCATGTGTTAAAGTAGCCACAAAATCTTCTTTTAGAGTTTCGATTTCTCGTTCATTAGTCACATCTTTTATTAACAAGACATAACGTTGTTTTTTATCATCTAGTTTTAATTTTTGCGAACTGATAATAAAATTATTTGTTGGAGTATGTTTTATAAAAACATCATGCCCGCTAAGTTTATCAACACTTATATCTTCAGAAAGTTGAATAAATTCTTGAATATTTTTCCCTACAATATTTTTACCTTTTACACCAAACCAAGTTGAAACTTTTGGAGTTGCTCGTAAAATATCGTAGTTCTCATTTATAATCAATATACCATCTGATAATGAATTAATAACAGATTCTAACATTTTGTTTTGGCGCATTAACTCTGCTTGATATTCAACAATCATTTGTTCTCTGTCATTAAGCGTTTCCACCATTCTATTAATACTGTCTGTAACATTTTGATATGTTGAATGCTCTAATTTTTCAATTTTTGTGGAAAGATTACCATAGCGAATTGAATTGACAGTATTTGTTACAGTTCCTAGATAGTCATTGATTTTTGACCAACGCTTATTTGTTTTTCTTGTTATAAAAAACAATAATATAAATACTAAAATTAACCCGCAATTAATAATGTATATTGAAATCATTTGTTTAAACCTTATCTTATGATATAATTATAGCAGATAAGCGGAGATTTGTCATTGATTAAATTACCAAAAACAATTAAGTGGATTATAACAGACTTTGATGGGATTATTACAGATAATTGTGTTTATATTAGCGATAATATGACCACATCTAAAAAAATAAACTACAAAGATCTTATGGGATTTGCTATTTTGAAGAAAAATAATTACAACATTGCAATTATCTCTGGTGATACGAGTGGAGCTATTGATCATATCGCACAAAGATTCAATTTAGAAGAGACACACCAAGGTATCCGAATTAAAATAGATGTTTTGAATAATATAATCAAAAAATATAACCTAACAGAAGAAGACTTTTTATACATTGGTGATGATATTAATGATATTGCGTGTTTAGAAACAGCAAAATATAAAATAACAGTTCCGCATGCTGTTGACAAGGTTAAACAAGTACAAAACATTCAAATAACTACAAATGATGGTGGTTGCGGCGCATTTAGAGAGGTAGTAGATTGCTTGATTGGCTAAAACATATTAGAAAGAAAATAAAAGATTTAAATACTACGGTTAATACTTATAAAGATGAAACCGAAAATCAAACTCTGCCTATTATTGCACATATCAACAGAGCTAAAAAATTTATGGATAAATCTTTATTTTTAGAAGCACGAGATATATTAATTGAAGCACTAGCAATTTCAAACAAAGATTCTCTTGTATATAGATACTTGGGCATGTGCGAAGAACAATTGGGGAATTTAACATGCGCAATTGAAATGTACCAAAAATCTACCCAAATAAATCCACAAGATAAAACTTCTTGGCATAAACTTGGCATGCTACAAGTTAGCATTAAAGATTATGAATCAGCTGAAAAATCTTTTGAAAATGCAAGTAAAATTAACCCAACCAATACAGATATACAAACAGGCTGGGGAATGTCTTTACTTAAACAAAAAAAATATAATCAAGCTCTTGAAAAATTCACAAAAGCAATACAAATAAACCGCTATAATTTCTCAGCAATGCTACTTGCTGCTATTACAGAAATCAGACTCGGAAATTATAACGACGCAGAGCCTAAGTTAATTTTTTTAATGAAATCTAACCCAACAGAAGGTGCTGCATATGAATATGCCAATATGTGTACATTAAAAGAAAACTTTGACGATGCAATAAAATATGCAAAAAAATCTGTAGAATTAAATCCTAATATGCTTCCAGCTTATATGTTGTTAGGGGATGTATATTCACTAAAATTTGATTATGCAAATTCAACAAAATATTTTACCGAAGCTGAAAACCGCGAATTGACAAATGCTATGCTATATACATCTTGGGGAAATTCTCTATTAAATTTGTACAGATTTGAAGAAGCAAAAGAAAAGTTCCAAAAAGCCCTTCTCAAAGATATCGCCTCAATTGAAGCTCAAGCTGGTATGGCAATATGCTTAGCGGAAACAAAAGATTTTGAACGAATGCACGATTTCATAACATTTGTTGAAGAAAAAAATAATAAAAATCTATTAATACACGAAGCTAAAGGATTAGCAGAACTTGCATATGGTAATACAGAAAATGCGATCAATATATTTAAAGACATTCTAAATAGCAATCCAAAACAATATTATAACTACTATAGATTGGCAAAATGCTATGAAAAACTTGGCAAAATCGATATGGTTAAGGATTCTTATGAAAAAATAATAAAATTTAGTCCTGATTTTGTTCAAGCTTATGTAGATTATGCAAAATTTTTAATCAAATTAGAAGATTATAAAGATGCACAAAGGAAATTACGCAAAGCTGAAAAACTAGCACCAAACAATTCTGAAATATTAAATTTATTATTCTACACTTGTTACATACTTGTCAAAGAAAACCTTTGTGAATATAATATAAAAGAAGCGATTGAGATTTCAAATAGAATAGAATCGCTTGAACACCCCGAACTTAGGGCGGAATTGGAAACACTTTTGGAAAATTTAAAATAATAATGAGAAAGATAATTGTTCAAAAATTCGGCGGAACTTCAGTTGCCGACACAGATAAAATTAAAAACGTAGCTGACATAGTTTTACGCGAAAAACAAAATGGTAACGACGTTGTTGTAGTTGTTTCAGCAATGGGACACACAACAGATCATCTTGTTAAAATGGCAAAAGCACTTTCACCAAATCCTTCAGGACGTGAAATGGATATGCTTTTATCTACTGGTGAAGGCGTTTCTATTGCTCTTTTAGCAATGGCAATTCAGGCAAAAGGATATAATGCCGTCAGCTTTAACGCAATGCAAGTTGGAATAATGACAGAAAATATCCACTCTAAAGCTCGAATTGTAAATATTAAAACAGAAAAACTAAGAAAGAACTTGGAAGAAGGTAAAATTATTGTCGTTGCAGGTTTCCAAGGGGTTACAGAAGATGGAGAAATTACGACATTAGGCCGTGGTGGCTCTGACACTTCTGCAGTAGCTCTTGCCGCTGCTTTAAACGCTGAAAGATGCGACATTTACACAGATGTTGAAGGTGTTTACACAACAGACCCTCGCATCGTTCCAAATGCTTCAAGATTAGATACTGTTTCTTATGAAGAAATGCTTGAATTGGCACACGCCGGCGCAAATGTTTTACATCCAAGAAGCGTTGAAACAGCAAAACAATTCAATGTTCCTCTTCGCGTAAGAAGTAGTTTTAAACTTGATGATATGGGCACTTTAATTTTAGGAGTTGATAAAATGGAATTACATAGACCAGTTGCAGGTGTAGCTGCAGACCTAACTCAAGCAAGAATAGTAGTTTGCGATGTACCAGATACCCCTGGTGTTGCAGCAAAAGTATTCACAAACCTTGCCGATGAAAATATTTCCGTAGATATGATTATTCAGTCTTATGCTAGAAAATCATCTAATACAAACGATATAGCATTTACAATAGATAAAAACGATCTACCAAGAACTCTTGCAGTACTTGAAAACTTAAGAAAAGAAATAAACGCAAGCGACATCAAAGTAGATGACGACACAGCAAAAGTTTCAATTATTGGTGCTGGTATGATTGATAGACCAGGTATTGCATCAACAATGTTTGAAACACTGGCTAAATTAAATATCAATATTCGTATGATTTCAACTAGTGAAATTAAAATCAGTTGCCTTGTTGACAAAATTGATGCTCAAAAAGCTCTTAAAGCTTTACACACCGTTTTTGATCTAGAAAGCGATATCGTAGCTGACGTCAAAGGCGATTTACCTGATGTTTAATCAATAAGTACTATATGTCAAATTAAAAGAAAGCCAATAAGGCTTTCTTTTTTATTTGCCTCGGCTTTGGCTACACCCTCGCAGTAAACGGCACCGTTCGCGTTTGCAACCAAAACTCAACGTTTTCGTTGGCGCACGCTCAACTCTCACTGACGTTCGTGCCTCGGCTCGGGCTAAAAAAAAGGAGCCTAATGGCTCCGTTGGAATTAAGAATAGCTGGAAGTATGAAAAAGATTTAATTATATTTAATAAGATGCATACTATTTTCTCAATTAACCACCTTACTAATTTCAATTAGTTAATACGATTATTAAAAAAAAGAATATTTCTTTTTTAATGCATTATTTTTTTAGCTATATACTCAAAACGCCCGAATAAGTGTATTTTTGGCACTTTATGCTGAAATCCGCCATATGTCCGACTTTCAAACTCTTAACAAAAGTTTACAATAGGTATTGACAAATAAAAGTTTATGGTTTATAGTGAAATTGTTAAAAAGAAGTGTTAAATAAACACTTAATAACAAAACCTCGAAAGGAGGAAACCATGAAAATAACTCAAGTACAATCAAGAATAATATCACCTGTATCTTTCGGAGCAGGAAATATGAATAATATTACCCCAAACGTAGGTCTTTTATCTCTTCAAAATTCTGACAGATTGAATTTCGAAAAAAATTTAAGACTTACTCAAAATGCAGATGCAATGCAATCTAACCCACTAAAAGCATTGGGCTGCAAATTTACCAAGGCTTATAATATACTATTTTCACCAAAATATACAGAAACAGCTGAAGTTGCTGAATATCGCCACATACCTTATTATATGGCATAGTCAAAACTACAGCTTATATTTACCCTAAAACTTAGCAATTTACCCCAATTGCTATTTTTTTTTATTTTTATAAACTAAATACTAGCTCCACCATCTTGCATTTTCTTTTTAACATTTTGCGCGCCTTCAGTTTTTTGCGCCAATTCCAAACAAAATCTAGTAGCTTCCTGATCGCGATTAATAGCTTCCTGAAGTTGCAAAATGTCATCGACAGAAAGAGTCGTTATATCTTTATGATTAATGTTTTTTAAATACTTTTTAAAATTCTGCTGAGATTTATAATCAAAACCAGGTAAATCCATCTTCATTGCATACCATTTATAAAAATGATGTATCATAAATAATGGATCTATGACACCTTCTCTCATTATAAAAATCGGTTTAGTTTTTAATGATAATCCCATATTTATAGATAAATTTAAATATAGAGCCTTCAAACCTCTTAATTCACAAATTAAACCTTCTTCTTCGCCGATAACTTGCAATATTTTATCAGCATGATTTAATTTCAAGACTTTTGTTCCAGCAGCTTCAATATAGTTTAACAATTTAGCAGGCTGATTTTCACAGTTTTTCAATATATCTTCAACATTTTTTCTTACCAAATCTATATTTTTTTCGGTTTGGGAAGTCAAAGTCATATGCTCAGAACCAGATATTATTGTTTTTGATGTTTTATTTGTATAAGATCCCCTTAGCGACTTATCTAAGCGCATAGAAAGCGATCTTTCTTGAATTGATAATATGAAATATATAATCTTTTTTAAAAACTCATTCATAAGTTTATTATAGCAGTTTTTCAATATAAAGCAATTTATAAAGAAAAAATAAAGATTGTAATAATTACACTTGCTTTTTAAATATTCTTGTCTTATAATGTAATTGTGAAATAAATCACGAAAAAGAAGATTGTATGGAAATACTGATTTTGACTGATTTACAATAGATTTCCCATTAAATAATATATTATTAGAAAAGGAGATATATAAAATGACAACACAAAGCAAAAAAAATGTTGAAAAACTTGAGCAAGCTTTAAACAAATCTACTCTTGTTGACAACGCTGAACAATTGGAATTGCTTATCGAAAGAGTTAAAAAAGCTCAAAAGATTTATGCAACATTTACCCAAGAACAAGTAGATGCTATCTTCAAAGCTGCAGCAACAGCAGCAGACAAAGCTCGTATTCCTTTAGCAAGAATGGCTGCTGAAGAAACTGGTATGGGCGTTATGGAAGATAAAATTATTAAAAACCACTTCGCATCTGAATACATTTACAACAAACACAAAAATGCTAAAACTTGTGGTGTAATTAAAGAAGACAAAACAAATGGTATCAAAGTAGTTGCTGAACCTTTAGGTGTAATTGCTGGTGTTATCCCAACAACAAACCCAACTTCAACAGCTATTTTCAAATCTTTAATCGCTTTAAAAACAAGAAACGCGATCATTTTCTCACCACACCCTAGAGCGAAAAAATCAACAATTGAAGCAGCTAAAATCGTTTTAGATGCTGCAGTTAAAGCTGGTGCACCTGCTGATATTATCGGTTGGATTGATGTACCATCATTAGAATTAACTAATATGATTATGACTCACAAACACATCGATTGTATTTTAGCAACAGGTGGTCCTGGTATGGTTAAAGCTGCATACTCATCAGGCAAACCAGCATTAGGTGTTGGTCCTGGTAACGTTCCTGCAGTTATCGACGAAACAGCTGACATTAAAATGGCAGTTTCTTCAATCCTTATGTCTAAAACATTTGACAACGGTATGATTTGTGCATCTGAACAATCAATCGTTTGTGTAAAAGACGTATATGAAGAAGTTAAAAAAGAACTTCAAGTTCGTGGCGCATATATGTTGAGCGACAAAGAAGCTAGCAAAATTGAAAAAGTTATCTTAACAGAAGCTGGCACAGTAAACCCTGCTATCGTAGGTCAACCAGCATACAAAATTGCTGAATTAGCAGGTGTAGAAGTTCCTAAATCAGCTAAAGTTTTAGTTGGCGAACAACAAGAAGTTGCTGTTGAGCATCCGTTCGCTCACGAAAAATTATCACCACTTCTAGCTTTATACAGTGCTAAAGATTATGAAGATGCTGTTCAAAAAGCATATGATCTAGTTATCATCGGTGGTGCTGGTCACTCTGCGGCATTATATACAGATGCAAGAACACAAGATAGAATCAACTATTTTGCACAAAAAATTCCTACTTGCAGATTGTTAATCAACTCACCATCATCACAAGGTGGTATTGGTGACTTATACAACTTTAAATTAGAACCATCATTAACACTTGGTTGCGGTTCTTGGGGCGGCAACGCTGTCAGCGGCAACGTAGGTGTTGAACACTTACTAAACTACAAGACAGTTGCTGAAAGGAGAGAAAACATGTTATGGTTTAAGGTTCCGCCAAAAGTTTACTTCAAAAGAGGTGCTATTGATTTAGCTCTTCGTGAACTTGAAGGCAAAAAACGTGCATTTATTGTAACTGACAGATTCTTATTCAACTCAGGTGCAGTAGATCAAATCGTTAACATATTGGATGAAATTGGCATCGATCACCAAATCTTCTTCGATGTTAAACCAGATCCAACTTTATCAACAATCAACCAAGCTATGGACATCATTAGACCATACGAACCTGATGTTATCATTTCATTAGGTGGTGGTTCTCCAATGGACGCAGCTAAAATTATGTGGTTAATGTATGAACAACCAGATACAAACTTCGAAGATATCTCTATGAGATTTATGGATATCAGAAAAAGAATCGTTAACATCCCTGAATTAGGTAAAAAAGCAACAATGGTTGCAATCCCTACAACTTCAGGTACAGGTTCAGAAGTAACTCCATTTGCTATTATTACTGATGACGAAACTCACGTAAAATACGCAATTGCTGATTACGCATTAACACCAAATATGGCAATCATCGACCCTAACTTTGTTGACGGTATGCCAAAAGGCTTGACAGCTGCATCAGGTATTGACGCTTTAGTTCACTCAATTGAAGCTTATGTATCTGCTTTAGCTACAAACTTCACTAACTCAAATGCTTTAGAAGCAACAAAATTAATCTTTAGATACCTAGAACGTTCTTGGAATGAAGGTGCTAACGATCCAATCGCTAGAGAAAAAATGCACTACGCAGCTACAATCGCTGGTATGGCATTTGCAAACTCATTCTTAGGAATTTGCCACTCAATGGCTCACAAATTAGGTGCTATGTTTAACGTACCTCACGGTGTTGCTAACGCATTGTTAATCAATCAAGTAATCAAATACAACGCAACTGATTGTCCTAAAAAACAATGTATTTTCCCTCAATACAAGTTCCCTAACGCAAAAGCTAAATATGGTCAAATTGCTGATGAACTTGGTTTGGGCGGCAAAAACGATGACGAAAAAGTTGAATTATTGTTAGCTGAAATTACAAGATTGAAAAATGCTATCAACTTACCAAAATCTATTAAAGAATTTGGCGTATCAGAAAAAGACTTCTACGCTAAATTAGATGAAATGGTTGAATTAGCATTTGACGATCAATGTACAGGTGCTAACCCTGCATATCCATTAATGGAAGATATTAGAAAAATCTACGTTGATGCTTATGAAGGTGTTGTAAGAGATTATATCAACGAATAATAACTACAACTAAGATAAATAAAGCCGCCTGATTTAGGCGGCTTTTCTTTTATATTTTAGCATCTACTTAGAGTCAGTTATGTACAAATTTTTTGCATATAGACAAAACCTAAAAAAAGTGTATAATAAAATGGTAAACAATTATGTTATAGGAGTTTTTAAATGAAAAAATTAAAGGGTTTCACACTTGCAGAGGTATTAATTACACTAGGTATCATCGGTGTAGTTGCTGCTATGACTATTCCAACACTTGTGGCTGATTATCAAGAAAGAAGTTACAATACTGCTGCTACTACTTTTGAAAGAAAACTTGGTGAAGCTTTAAAAGTTATGAATAGTCAGATGACTTTAGCAGGACATTCTTCTACTGAAAGTTTTGTTGATGAGTTAAAGAAACATATTAAAATTACTAAGACTTGTGCTAATGATAAATTAATGGATTGTTTTGAAAATGAAGTTTTCTGGGGTGATAATGCTGAAGCTGTTGACATGACTACAGTTACTAAAGCTAAAAACTTTGGTCAAAAAGATTGGCAAGATTCTAATGTAATCGGTGTTCAATTCGCTAATGGTGTTTCTGCGTTAATTGCATATAACAAAGATGCTAAGCAAGATCCTTATTCTAATCAAATTGTTAATATCTCAGGTGGGTCTGATGGTAAAAAAGGTTCTGTTTCTTTAGGTACTACTGCTCTTGCTATTCTTTATGATACTAATGGGTTTAAATCGCCTAATAAATCTTCTAAAGATTTAAGAGGTATAAATATTGCAAAATTAGGTAGTGGTTGTTTTGCTG
>JAZRUK010000014.1:0-1632 GCA_045652525.1 Candidatus Gastranaerophilaceae bacterium
TTCCAATTCCTTCACGAGCATCGCCCATTCGGCATCGTCTAAGCTGTTATGGTCGGAGACGTGCATATAATAGCGCAGCTGTGCGGATCCTTTCTCGGTCAGCAAAAAAAAAGTTCAAAAGCCAACAGCCTTAGTTCAGGAGCCTCCAAAGCGTTAGGGATTGGAGCGGCATCCTTTGCGAGCGAGTCGGGGACGGGGACGAGGTCACTGAGCTTGTCGAAGTGCCGAAGTCTTATTTTGACTTTTGGAGCGAGACGGAAACATGGCGAGCAAAGATATAGCGGAAAGCCCGACGCGAAGCGGAACGCCCAAAGAGAGTGTAGAGTTGAGAGTGTAGAGTGTAGAGTGTATGGTCAGTTAATAGTTAATAGTTAATAGTTAATAGTTAATAGTTAATAGTTAATAGTTAATAGTTCAAAAAGAGAATCTCTCGCAATGGCGCAGAGAGAATCTGCAGTTGACAGTTAACTTTCAGTTCTAAATTTTCAGTTTTCAGTTTTAAATTTTCAAAGACTGTGGTCCGTTGACAAAAAAAACGTCGTCTATAAAGATATAAACGACGTCTTGGTGTCTTGGAGTTCGGATCGGAAACTGCAATATTGTATCTTTTCTAATCTTTAAATTCTCTGTCTATTCTAAATCCATTATTTTATAATGTATATGCGATTCTGTGTAAAATCTAATCTGATATAGAATTAAACATCATTTCATTCATTGTAATTCAGAAAGGCATAATTTCGGAATTTATTGTATCAATTGTTAATAATCCAATAGGATAGTCGTTTTTGAATAGAATCATATTGTTGTCAATAATAGAATAGGAATTACAAGATTCTAACATATAGACAATTTCTCTTTCTAATGCGTCAATAGGGCAGATTTCATCTTTAATTCTGATTTTTCCAAATTTAATGTTATTGTAATCGAAGGAGCATTCTCCTATGTAAAAATTACATCCAGTATTTATTAAGGCGAAAGTTGAGTCTAATGAAAAAATCAAGAAAGGTGTATTTTCGAAAATGTAGTTATTGATGTCTTCATTGTTTATAGTTATAAAGTTCCACACTATATTGCAGGTGTCGTTATTTGAATTGTTAGGAGTGGGGCTTATTGTATCAATGCTGATAGTTACATTTTCTGTAAGGAGAATGGTTTGTTTATTTGGGGTGTTTGTACAGCATACCATAAAAAATAATACTGTAACAAGAGCTGGGATTTTAAATAGAGTTTTCATTTTTACACTTGTTTTTAGTTTTTGAAATAAACATTTGGCAGGTAATAAAGTTTTGTTAGGGGAGTGTTAATTTGGCGTTTTTTAGGCGATTTAAGAGACTTGTTTTTTTACATAAAGTAAACCTAGTAAAAGGTGGAGAAAGTGCCGTAAAATCAAAATTCACATTTTAAACATAGTAATTACAAATGTAATCACGTATTACAATAATAAACACATATGAAATGTAAAATACAATAAATCAATACAATATAGAGTTGTAAATTATGTATGCTATTATTATATTTTTTTGATATTTGTTTACATTAATGAATATTATTAAAAATTAATAAAAATTAACATAAAATATTAAAAAATAGATATTTAGTATATGTTAAGTAAACTTTGACTTTAAAAAACAC
>JAZRUK010000015.1:0-7480 GCA_045652525.1 Candidatus Gastranaerophilaceae bacterium
ATGTCCAGCAAGAGTTTGTTGAGTATTCATAACTTTCAACGCTTCTTGTAATTTTCTTTCAAAAACAGTTGCAGCAGTATTCCACGATTTTTCTTGATAATTAGCAACTAACGTTGGAATAGTCATCGCAGCAACTACACCGATGATACCGAGTGTGATTAAGACCTCAGCTAAAGTAAACGCCGAAAGTCTTGCTAGGAGAGCGTTTCTACCCCCCCCCTAATGGCTTAAAGCCTTGTGTAGCAATGTTTTTAAGCATGGTAAAATTCTCCTATATATTTAACTATTTATTTACTTTCCTATAGTACCATTTTTTCTAAATCTTGGCAACATAAAAAACACTAGCAAAAAATATTTTTAGTAGTTTTTAAATACCCGTATGCATATAGATAAAACACACGGAATATTAGGGATAAGACCTGTTACTTTGCCTGAAAGAGAAAATAAAATTAATCGGGCATTATTTCAGCGTTCTCAAGATATTTTTACGCGTTCGAGAGAAACCGAATTGTCTTTAGAACAATCTATAGAAAGTTCTTATAAAAAAATTGAAACTCAATTAGGAATAGTTAATGGTAAAGATGTGTTGATGATGGCGGAGCGTCTCAGTAGAAAATTACCATCTATACCTAAGGAAGATATTTTGTATACAATGGGGGTTCTTTCACAATATTCAAGTTATAAAAGTTGGGAGTTTTTTGAAAACAAATTTGATGAGATAGGTGTCAGTGGGATTTATATGAATCCTATAGTTGAAAAAAATGTGACAAAAGGTGTTCCTGTTTGTTTAACAGATGTTATATCGTATTTGTCTGACAAAAATTGTTCAAAATTTTTACCTAAACCAGAACGTGTAAATAATGCCATAATTCTTGATAGCAAATTATTGTCACTTATGGAAAAAAATCCTAAAATGGTTAATGATTTGGCCCAAAGTGATATCATCCCTATTTATATTGAAAATTTTGAGAGTGGTTATAACTTTTTAAATCAAGGTGAAAGTTTTGAAGATTTTACGTTTAATGTTTTAAAAAACTGTAATGAAGGTGATGTAAAGTCTGAGTTGTCAAGTTTGTTGAATGATGAAAATTTATCTAGGATTGAAAAATTAGGAATCAAACCAATTATTATAAAAAATGATATAAATAATCACCCAGTTGATATTGCAGAAAATTTAAATCCACCAATGATTTCGATAGAAGAATTTTCGGCTGAATTGGAAAAGCACACAGGCGATAATATTGAAAAAAAAGTAGATATTTTAAATACAGTTGGTGTTTTTGTTTCTCCAAGGCAATATTGCGAAAATATGAAAATTTTGCATCAAAAAATAAATAAAATATTGCAAAATAACGATATAGAAAATGTTTATTATACAATTCCAGATTTGGGTAAAAGTTTTAGCATCGCTAATTATATTTACCAAAATATTAATAATGTATCTGATGACAAATTTATTAATCATGATTTTAAAATTAAAAAATCACAAATAGATGAAGAAATGGCGTCATTCCCAGAAAAATTTGCTGTTGTTGTTTTAGATGATGTATCAGCGACAGGTTCTTCTTTATTAAACGGACCATTTTATTATGTCAGCACTCCCAAAATAAAAGAAAACAGTAATAAAAATATGAAAATAATTATTACTCCAATGTATTCTACATATATGGCTAAGCGTGAATTTGATGCAGTATTTGAAAAAAACAAACCAGAAAATATGTCAGATGATTTTATAATGGTGAAAATATTACCTGAATATACACGTGATATGGGGAAACACTTAACTGACAATCCGTTAGCTTTTTATATGGGAAATGATTGTTTAACCTCTATTGTTTTTCCATATATGGGACCAGATACAAACGATCCAAGATTTTTTGGTATATACGAAAAATTATTATATAATCCCGATTCTCAAAAGAAGATTTAATTTATTTACCGATACAGAAATGATCAAATATATTGTTTAAGATGTCATCTGTGATAACTTCGCCTGTAATTTCGTCTAAGAATAATAATGCGGATTTTACATCGATTGAAATTAAGTCTTGAAGTTCTTCTATTTTTGCTGCATTAAGTGCTTGTATCAAGCTTTCACGGCATTTAGATAAACAATCTTGTTGACGTTTATTTGTGATAAATTCAGTATCTTCAAGTGAGAAATTGCAAACTATGTTTTTAATTTTTTCTCTTAATTCTTCGAGCCCTTGACCTGTTAAAGTTGAAATTTCAATTGCATCTGTTTGGTTGTGAGGTAAATCACATTTGTTAGCGACGATGAGGTGAGTTTTATTTTTAACAAGCTCATAAATTTCTTTGTCTTCTTTTTCCATTCCTGTTTGTGCGTTGTACAAAAATAGCACCAAATCAGCTTCATCAGCAGATTGTTTGGAGTATTCAATACCGATTTCTTCGACTTTTCCAACTTCTTCAGTGTCACGAATGCCTGCTGTATCAATTAAAGTTACAGCAACATCCATATCAAGAGTTTCTTTTAAAACATCACGAGTTGTTCCAGCAATATCAGTTACAATCGCACGTTCAACGTTTAATAATTTATTGAATAATGAAGATTTGCCGACATTTGGTCTGCCGACAATAGCAACTTTAACACCCTGACGTAGAATATCAGATGATTTAGCACAAGAAAGAATTTTATCAATTTCAGATAATGCAGATTCAAATTCTTGGACCAAATAGTCGTACTCGGGTTCTTTTACGTCATCAGGGAAATCAATTCCAGCAACTATTCTGGATAAAACTTCAAAAATTCTGCCTTTAATTTCATTAATTTTATCTGCTAAAACTCCTGATAAATTTTTTGCAGATTGAACGGCAAAATTTTGGGTTCTGGCATGGATTAAATCAGCTACAGCTTCAGCTTGAGATAGATCAAGCTTTTTATTTAAAAATGCGCGTTTTGTAAATTCGCCACGTTCGGCAGTCCTTGCTCCGTTTTTTAAAACTAAATCAAGTATGTTTCTTACAACATTTATACCACCGTGACATTGAATTTCTATTACGTCTTCTCCTGTATAACTGTTAGGATTTTTAAATGCAAGAACGATAACTTCATCAATTTTTATACCGTTATCCTCAATCCAGCCGTGAGAAATTCTTCCGGCACGAGGCTCTTTACCAGAGAATATTTTTTGAATGATTTCAAAACTTTTATCTCCTGAGATTCTTATAACACCAACGCCACCTGTTCCGATAGGTGTTGCGATTGCGGCTATTGTATCAAATTCTTGCATTATGTTCATAGCTTTAATTATACTATAAAAAAGGCGGGAATAAACCCGCCTTATAGTTTTAAACTATAAAAACATTGTCATAAGTTGTAGCATTTTTCCAATGTTCTCAACATTTTGTGCTTGCTGTTGTTGGCTTAAATTCGCATTATTTTGGTTATGTGAGTTACCAGACGAAGAATTGCTTTGTGCCATGTTAATGTAGTTTGCAATATTACTATTTATAAGACTTTGTAATGTATTCATAAAATTAAGGTATTTATATCTGTCACTTAATTCATTATTATAAAGTTCGTTACGTTGAGTTTCAACATCTTGTGCCAAATCGCTCATTGCATTAGCTCTATTTTTTTCGATAGAATTTAAGTTATCAAAAAAGACAGAGTTGTTTAGATTCCCAAAACGAGATGCAATATCAGTTTTTAGGTTTTCTAATAAAGGATTATAGGTGTCATAAATGCTTTGCATTCCTTTGTTTTTGAAAGCTTCAACTTGAGAATTAATGTCATTTTTTGTGTCTTGAGAAAATACATTAATTTGAGGCAGAGATGTTAATAATGCATTTTGGGCATAATCATAAATATTCTTTTCCATTTCAGGCATATTATAATTTGATGTTACCGTGTTGCCTTTTTTAGTGTTGGTAGCAATGGTTTGCCCGTTGATCGTAACGGCGCCTGAAGAATAAGAAGGTTGTTTTTTTGAGTTTTTTCCCATTTTGTTGTTTCCTTTCTTTGAAACAACAAGGGCAATATTAATTGGCTATTATATTATACCATATTGTGGCCTTTTTTGTAAATATTACTTTTTTATGTATAATGAAATTATGGAAGAGATTAATAAACTTATTACGGATAAAGAATTTGCTCAAGCAAAAGAAAATTTATTAAAAATTTGTGAGGCTGATAGTAAAAATTTTGAGGCTTTAAAACTTTTGGGCCTTTGTTATTTGAATTTGGACGAATACAATGAAGGTAAAAATATTTTTGAAACGGTAGTAAAATACCTTCCAGAAGATGCTTCAAGTTGGTTTTATTTGGCAAACTGCTATGATAATTTAGAAGACTTC
This sequence comes from Candidatus Gastranaerophilaceae bacterium, assembly GCA_045652525.1. Taxonomy (GTDB): domain Bacteria; phylum Cyanobacteriota; class Vampirovibrionia; order Gastranaerophilales; family Gastranaerophilaceae; genus SIG32. Next base: position 4,321 of record JAZRUK010000015.1, read on the forward strand.
TTACACGCAAAAACAGCGTATTTAGAAGTGCTTAAATTACGTAAAGAATACGTTGAAGCATATAAAAATCTTTGTGTTGTTTATGTAAAAACTAAAGAAGCTGAAAAGGCAATTGAACTTGGCAAACAGGCTTTGGAATTTATTCAAGATGATTATTCTGTTTATTACATTATTGGTACAGCTTGCATGTCAACTAAAAAATTTGAAGAGAGTGTTTATTATTTAGAAAAAGCGCTTGAGCTTAACCCCACTCATTCGCAATTGTATAATAATCTTGGGACTTGTTATGTTACTATTGGGAATTTAGATAAGGCTTATGAAAATTATGTTAAAGCCTCTGAATATGAACCCGAAAATTCGATAACATATTTCAATATTGCATCTGTTTTGCAAATCCAAAACAAACACAAAGAAGCTTGTGAATATTTTCAAAAAGCATTTGATATGGAACCATTAGAAAGTTATTTGGTGGCACTTGCACTGTCAGAAGTGAAAGCTGGGGAAGTGCATTCAGCTATAAATCACTATAAACAATTAATAGTTCAACATCCAGAAAAACATAATTTCCAATATAATTTGGTTTGTTGTTATGAAATGGTTGGTGAATATCAGATGGCAGTTAATATTTTGCAGCATCTGGTAATGCTTAATCCAAAATCTACAACTATGGCGCAAAAATTAGCGAATTTATATTTAAAAATTAATCAACCGCTTCATGCAAAAGAGATTTATGAAAGAATTCTTTTAAAAGGTAATGTTTCTTTTGAATTGTATTATGAATTTGCTAATGTTTGTATTATTACAAATGATATGGATAAAGCTGAAAAAATACTTAAAAAAGTATGCGAACTTAATCCTGAATATGCACCAGCTCATAAAGATTTGGGTGTTATATACCTGACACGACGTTTGTTTGATTATGCAAAAGATGAATTCGAAAAAGCTATTGAATTGGATTCAAAAAGTTTTTCAATTTTGTTTGAATATGCAAATTATTTGCATGCAACAGCAGATTTTGTAAAAGCAGATGAGTTTTATCAAAAAGCCCTAGAAGCGCAACCTGAAAATCCAAACGCATTGGCATTTTCAGCTTTAAACAAAATTCACACTTCTGATCTTGAAAAAGCAAAAGAACAAATAGATTTAGCGCTTAAATTTGGTAAAGATCAATCATTTTTATTGTTTATTGCAGGCAGAATAAGATATTTATTAAAAGAATACGAAGATGCCAAAACTTATTTGATAAAATCTTATGAAGGCGATCCGACAATCGATTGTCAAAATTTATTAGGATTATGCTATTTTGAATTGGGTAATTTTGGACAGGCTAACAATATTTTCATAAATTTACTCGAAAAAAGCCCAATGAATATTAATTTGATTTTAAATAGTGCAAAATGTTTTGAAAAATTGGATGACATAAACTCAGCTTTGCAACAGTTAGAAAAAGCCGTTGAAATTTTCCCAGATTGCGAAGAAGCGCACGAAATGATTAGAAAATTATCTTAAATGTAAAAAATCGGCTTTCGATGACAGCCGATTTTTTAAAAAGTTTTTGTATGTTTTGTTCTAAACAAGTCCTAAGACTTTCTTGTACCAAGAAAATGTTTCCAATTCTGCCCCGTTAAAGGTAGTTTTCAAACACTGAGCCTTAAGATAATCTTCGAACTCATCATTGAATTTGGATTTGACTTTCTTTTCTTTCGTTTGTGTTACGAGTGATGTCATAGATCCTTCTCCTTTTTCTTAAAAAGTTATCTAAACCTTCGAGTACATTATATCATGTTGGTTAAATTTTTTCTAGTTGTACAAGTATCGTAAATTTCAAAATTTGCGCTATTGTTAAAAAAATAATTGTAAATTTTTGTTAAGCATTAAAAACAGGGTTGAAATAATCATCAACCCTGTCAAAAATATTATATATTTTTGTCTATGCGTTAACTAAAGTTTTTGCTCTTTCAAGTTGAAGTGTGCAAGTAGTTACATCGCATACACAAGATGGTCCAAAGTATTGAACAGCACCTGGGAATAAGTATCTATCATTTAATGCCCAATCTTCTCTGTGTTGTTCAAGTTGTTTGAATACAGGACCGTCAAGTTTAACTAATGCTTTTTGGATAACTGGTTTGAATTCGCCGTGACGTTTTTCCATATTCATCATCATAGTTAGAGGAATACCGCCAGCGATCCATTTGTCAGCAGGTTCTGTTAAATTTCTAACAGATGATAAATAACCTGTCAAACCAAAATTAATTAAAGCAAATGCGTTATAACCTAATGAATAGCAGTAATCAGCATCAAAATTAGAAGGGAATGCACATCTTCCTTCATAACCGAAGAAGTGTGATTGAGCTGAGAATTTACCAATAAACTCACCTTGTGATTTTAATTCATCAAGTTTTGTTGAAATCATTTCGATTAACAATTTTTCTGTTTCGATTTTAGAAACTTGAACGTTACCGTGAGGGTCACGATCAGCTAATAATTGTTCTTTAATCAAACCAGGAAGTGAGTTGTAAACTTTAGCATTTGCTGCATCTAATCTGTTTTCAACGATATCAAATTTTTCTCTGATAGTTGTTGCATTAACAAATGATGCATCAGTTTCTAAAGTTGCCATAATATCATTCAAGTTTGAAATCATTGATTTCATTTCAGGAATAAATTCAATCAAACCTTCGGGAACGATTGCGATACCAAAGTTTTTACCGACATTTGCACGTTTTACGATAATGTCTGTCATATAATTTACGATTGATGACAATGACATTTTCTTTTCTTCAACTTCTTCCGAAATCAAAGTGATGTTCGGTTGAGTTTGTAAAGCTGCTTCCAATGCAACGTGGGATGCACTTCTTCCCATAATTTTTATAAAATGCCAGTATTTTTTAGCAGAATTTGCATCACGCTGAATGTTTCCGATTAATTCAGCGTAAGTTTTTGTAGCGGTATCAAAACCGAAAGAAATTTCGATTTGTTCGTTTTTCAAGTCGCCGTCAATAGTTTTCGGACAACCGATAACTTGAATACCTGTGTTATTTTTAACAAACCATTCTGCAAGTAAAGCAGCGTTTGTGTTTGAGTCATCGCCGCCAATGATTACAACTGCTGAAATGTTTAATTTTTCGCACACTGCAAGTGATTTTTGGAATTGTTCAGG
>JAZRUK010000016.1:0-15985 GCA_045652525.1 Candidatus Gastranaerophilaceae bacterium
TTTTCAGCATCAGAGCCATTAGAATAAGATAAATCTTTTTCTAATGATGGCATAATGTCGTTTAGATTAGCAATCATTGATTTTAATTCGGGAACAAATTCGATTAAACCTTCAGGAATAACTGCAATACCGAAGTTTCTGCCAGCTTCTGAACGTCTAACAATAATATCAACCATGTAGTCAATAATTGAGGCTAAAGACATTTTCTTTTGCTCAACTTCTTCAGAAATCAATGTAATGTTTGGCTGTGTTTGAAGAGCAGCTTCTAATGCTACGTGAGAAGCAGATCTACCCATAATTTTTACAAAATGCCAATATTTCTTAGCAGAATTAGCATCTCTTAAAATATTACCGATTAATTCACCATAAGTCTTAGTAGCTGTATCAAAACCGAATGAAATTTCGATTTGTTCGTTTTTCAAATCTCCGTCAATTGTTTTAGGACATCCAATTACTTGAATACCTGCATTGTTAGCAACAAACCATTCCGCTAATAAAGCTGCGTTAGTATTAGAATCGTCACCACCTATGATTACAACTGCTGATAGGTTGAGTTTTTTACAAACTTCTAAAGATGATTTGAATACTGAAGAGTTTACGCTAGAAAGTGTGTTTTCGATAATAGCGATTTTTTCAGCATCAGAACCACTTGAGTAGCTTGAATCTTTTTCAAGAGTAGGCATAATATCGTTCAAGTTTGCAATCATTGTTTTTAATTCAGGAATAAATTCGATTAAACCTTCAGGAACAACTGCGATACCGAAATTTTTACCTGCATTTGAACGTTTAACAATAATATCAACCATATAATTAACAATTGATTCTAAAGACATTTTCTTTTCTTCAACTTCTTCAGAAATTAAAGTGATGTTTGGTTGAGTTTGTAAAGCAGCTTCTAAAGCAACGTGAGAAGCAGATCTTCCCATAATTTTAATGAAGTGCCAGTATTTTTTAGCTGAGTTAGCATCACGTTGAATATTACCGATAAGCTCAGCATAAGTTTTTGTTGCGGTATCAAAGCCGAAAGAAATTTCGATTTGATCATTTTTCAAGTCGCCATCAATTGTTTTAGGGCAACCAATAACTTGAATACCAGTGTTGTTTGCAACGAACCATTCTGCTAACAATGCAGCGTTAGTGTTTGAATCATCGCCACCGATGATAACAACTGCAGAAAGTTCTAATTTTTTGCAAACTTCTAAAGATTTTTTGAATTGTTCTTCTGTTTCAAGTTTTGTTCTACCAGAACCGATGATATCAAAACCACCTGTATTTCTGTATTGATCCATAAATTCATCTGTGAATTCGATATATTTGCCATCAATAATACCTGATGGGCCACCTAAGAAACCATATAATTTGTTAGCTGAGTTAGCTTGTTTTAATGCATCATATAAACCTGCAATTACATTGTGTCCACCAGGAGCTTGACCGCCTGAAAGAATTACACCAACGTTTCTTGTTTCAGAAACTTTTGAAGAATTTGATGTTTCAAAAGTTACAACAGGTTTGCCGTATGTGTTTTTGAATAATTCTTGAATTTGTTCTTGATCTCTAACTGATTGAGTTGCAGAACCTTCAACCAATTCCAAAGAATTGATACCTTCAGAAAGGCTTTTTGGAAGTTTTGGTTGGTATTTTAATCTTTCGATTTGTAATGGTGAAAGTGTTTTCATAAATTTCTTCCCTCTTTTTTTGTGTACACTATACACTAATATTGTATAACAAAAATAATAATAGTGTAGCATTTTAAGGGAATTAGAGTACGTTTATTCCTCAATTAATTTAAAATTTTCACCAAGTTCTTCTTCTAACAATTTTGCAAAATGAGAAAACTTTATGCCAGATGCCTCAGCAATTTTCCAAGCTGTGATTAAACTACAATTAATAAGACCTCTTTCTATTTTACTAAGATTTCCTCTGTCGATATCATATTCCAGAGCGAATTTGTTTATAGAACTGTGGACATTTTCTTCTCGAATTTTTCTAAAGACTTTCCCAGTTGCATTTTTAAATTGTAAATTTTTGTCGTCTTGCTGTTGCATATTTACATCATATTTATTAATATAAATCGGGGTGCTGTAAAAAACCTACATCAACAAAAAATAAGAATTTTGTTAAAGGAGATTGCGTTATGAATAGAGGAATTATACAAGAGGATATAAAGCAGTTCACTTGTATGGAGAAAGTATCAAAAAATATAACAGAAATTGAAAGAAAACGATATAGCCTACCTGACCCTAATTTGACCGATTTAGAATTTGAAATATTGCAAGGTATAGCAGAAGGTAGAAGTTTCGATGAAATGCAAAATGCTATAAAATTACATTCTACGAATGATTCATATAATGCTGTGGTCAAACGTTTGCTTAGAAAATTCGAAGCCTTTACATTGGCTCATGTAGTTTTTAAAGCTATAAAAATAGGTTTATTGAAATTAGAAAAATTCTAAAAAAAGTCCCGATATACTATCGGGACTTTTTAAGTTATTTAATTGCGAATGTCATATCTGCTTCAACAACAACTTTGCCATCAACTCTACCAATACCGTGAGCTTTGCAGATAGGGCCTTTTACTTTTTGAAGTTCAACTTCCATTTCAAATTTATCACCAGGTCTTACGATACTTTTAAAACGAGCTGCATCAACACCTGCATATAATGCCAATTTACCGTTGAATTCAGGCAATTTTAAAAGAATTGGAGCTGCACATTGAGCCATAGCTTCTAATTGTAAAACACCAGGCATAATTGGGTTGTTAGGGAAGTGTCCTTGGAAAAATGCTTCGTTCATTGATAGGTTTTTGTAGCCTTTGCAGTATTTACCAGGAACGCATTCTGTTATTCTGTCTACTAATAAAAAAGGATATCTGTGTGGAAGCATTTCCATGATTTCCATAATATCAAAACTTAAAACTTCTTCTGTCATGTTTCTCTCCTTATAGTTCTACTAATTTATCTTTTAAGATTTTTGCAACTTTTACGTGAACAGCGTGTCCAGCTTCTTTCACTAAAATTTGCGCTTTAAGATTTAACGGATTTACACCTGTCAAATACAAATCACCAATTAAATCTAATATTTTGTGTTTTATTGGTTCATTTTCGGAACGTAATTTGGTTGTGTAACCATCCTCTTTTAGGCCAACTGTATTTTCAATAGTTACGCCTTGGGCAAATCCAAACATTTGATATTTTTTTAAATCCTTATAAAAACCAAAGGTTCTTGCCTCGATAATTTCATCAGGATTTTTAGGGTTATAATTTACCCAACGTCTTGTCAAGTCTGGGTGATCGTAATTTACTGCATACGAGATAAACAATTCATCGCTAGGTAAAATTACAAGACTTGTTTTTCCATTTAAATAGTATACAGGTTCTGAAACTGTATAATATTTTGGTTTTGCCTTTTCTATACCTGCTTGTTTGAATAATTCAACCCATTGTTTTGCACTTCCATCAAGTGCAGGGATTTCAAATTCATCCATGCAAATATCGATAGAATCAATCCCACAAAAGGCAAGTGCTGCTGAGATGTGTTCCTCTAGCATTGCTTTTGCCTTTTTGTTGCCTAAAGTTACGCAGTGATCAGTTGAAAGAACATTATCCACATCGGCCGTAAAAGTTTCTTGACCTTTTACAAAGTATCTAATTTTACCTTCGCTTGAAGGGAAAAAAGTTACCGTACAAGGTTTATTTTTCATTAAGCCATTACCTGTTATGGAAATTTCTTTTTTGATTGTTGTCATTATTCTGCGTGAGCCTCTTCAAATGCATTAAGCATCGGTTCATATTTTTTGAATTTACCGATAAGCTCTTGAGCATCTTTCATTGTTTTTAATTGCTTAATAAAATCTTTTCTTGGCATAGCTGGGATACCTACAACGATTGAACGTTCTGGGAATGATTTTGAAACACCTGCTTTTGCTGCAATAATTGTATCAGAACCGATTTCTAGGTGATCAGCCAAACCTGCTTGACCAGCAATAACAACTCTGTCTCCGATTACACAGCTACCAGCAATACCTACTTGAGAAATAATTAAACAACCTTTACCGATTTTACAGTTGTGACCAATCATTACTAAGTCATCGATTTTTGTATCATCACCGATAACTGTATCTTCGATAGTACCTCTGTCGATTGCTGCATTTGCACCGATTTCAACATTATTGCCGATTACAACTGCGCCGATTGAAGGTATTTTGTAGATAACGTGTTTTTGTTCAGTTTCTTTTATTACACCATCTTTTCTTGCTTGTTCGATGTTATCAGGATTTTCTGTAACAAAGCTGAAACCGTCAGCACCTAATGAAACTCCGTGATGAAGAATTACATTGTTACCAACTCTTACTCTGTCACCAACATTAACGCCAGGGTGGAAGAAACAGTTTGTTCCGATTTTTACGTTGCTTCCGATGTATGAATTTGCAAGAATTTTTGTATTATCGCCAATTTCAGCATTTGGAGAAACTACAACGTTAGGTCCGATGCAAACACCTTGACCTAATTTTGCGCTAGGATCAACTACTGCTGTTGGGTGAATATCTTTATTTACAACTGGTGGAACGTAGAATAAATTCAATAATTTCATCATTGCTAATCTAGGTCTTTCAACTTCAATAGTTGTTAAACCGTCAATTTGAACACCTAATGGTACCAAAGCTGCTTTTGCTTTTGATTTCGCCAAGTTTGCAATTTCATCTTCTCCTAGTGCAAGAGCAAGAGTGTTTTCGTCTGATAATAAAGGGGGTGCAATTTGTGAAATTTTAGCATCTTGTGCTTTTGTTAGCATACCACCGACAATTTCTGTAATTTCTTCTACTGAAAAAGTTCTCATACATTACTCCTTATTACTAATTTTATTTATTGTATTTGTTGTTGATTTGCCTTGTACAAATTCTATGAATTCAACTTTTGTGCCATTTTTAATCATAATATCTGCTTCTGGCAAGGTTTCCATTGTATAATCAGCGCCTTTTGTATAAACATCTGGTTTGATTTCATCTAACAAATCTCTTGGACTGTCTTCGTCAAACATTACTACATAATCTACGCAAGTTAATGCACATAAGATCTCAGCACGATCATTTTCGTTATTAATAGGACGACCTTCACCTTTTATAGATTTTACTGATTTATCTGAGTTCAAAAGGACAACCATATAATCAGCAAAGGATTTAGTTTTTTGAAGGTAGCGGACGTGACCAACGTGCAAAATATCAAAGCAGCCGTTAGTTGCTACAACTGTTTTCCCGCTTTTTTGCAGATTACGAACAAATTCTGCGATATTTTCTCTTCTTAACACTTGTCCCATTCCTTAATTTTAGCAGAAAAATGGTCAAAAGGTGTATTGTATTAACAAAAAGTAATAAAACAGCATAGGATAAAATGCTGTTTTATTTATTAACTTAAAACTATAAAAAACATTAAATTATTTGATTTTTGATAAGACAATTGTAGTTGAAGGTTTGTTGTATACAGGATTCCAAGGTGCATATTCTCTGAATTCTGGTAAATCCAAACTATCAATCATTCTACGTGAAAAAACATCTGCAGATTCGCTATTAGCTTCATTTACTTTGAAAGAATTTTTTAAATCAAAAGTGATTTTTTTAGGTTTCACTTCTGGGTTAATTATTTGTTGCATTTGTTTCTGCAGGTTTCTTCTTCGAGCATTTATTTTCATCATAATAAACTTCTCCTTTGTGAAGTATAAAACAAGTAAAAATAAAATTTGCTATAGTTTTTTAAAATAATTGCATTTCTGTAATTTTTTTACAAATTCTAACAGTGTTTAATGCTGCTCCGATTCTTAAGTTATCTGCAACACACCATAAGGAAATCCCGTTTTTGAAAGCTAAGTTCTTGCGGATACGGCCTACAAATACTGGATCAACTCCTGATGCATTACGAGTTGTTGGATATTCAAAGTTTTCAGGATTGTCTATAACTTCAACACCGAAAGTGTTCTTTAAGATTTCACGAACTTCATCTGGGGTTATATTATCTTCAAATTCAATATCAACGGCTTCGGAGTGACCATTAAATACAGGAACTCTTGCAGCTGTACATGAAATTGGTGTATCTTCAGCCAAGTGAAGAATTTTTTTAGTTTCGTTTACAACTTTCATTTCTTCTTTTGTGTAACCGTTTTCACAGAATACGTCGATTTGTGGAATTACGTTAAATGAAATAGGTTTTTTGAAACATACGTTTTCAAAATCCTCTCCTTTTAAATTTGCTTCCGTATCAGCTTTTAATTCATTTATTGCTGCTAAACCTGCACCTGAAACTGCTTGATAAGTCGAAACAACAAGTCTTTTGATTTTTGCTCTTTCGTGAAGTGGTTTTAAAACTAACATCAATTGTGAAGTTGAACAATTAGGATTTGCAATGATACCTTTGTGTTGTTTCAAGTCTTCGTCGTTAACGTAAGCGATAACAAGAGGGACATCTTTTTCCATTCTAAATGCTGATGAATTATCGATTAAAACGCCACCACGTTTAACAATTTCTGGAGCAAATTTCTGAGATGTTGAGCCGCCAGCAGATGCAATTACTATATTTACATTATCAAAAGATTCTGGTTTTGCTTCTTCAACAATGTATTTTTTGCCTTGAAATTCGATTTCAGTACCTGCACTTTTAGGGCTAGATAAAAATTTAATTTCGTTATACTCAACATTTAATTCATCAAGAATTTTTGTGATTTCTCTGCCTACAACACCTGTAGCACCTAAAATTGCGATATTTGGTTTTCTCATAATTCCCTCTTATAAAATATTTTCTAATCCGTATACAAAGTTATTGTGTTCTGCTACATGTTTTGTGGCTAAAATTACCCCTGGCATGTAACATTTTCTATCTGTTGAATCGTGTCTGATTTTAAGCACTTGACCGTTTGAGCCGAAAAGTACTTCTTGAGATGCCATATATCCAGGCATTCTTACTGAATGGATATGGATATCAGAATAAGAATTGCCACCTCTTGACCCTTGAATGGTTTCAACTTCGGCACAATTGCCTGTTGCAAAGCTTTCTCTTGCTTTTGACATCATTAGAGCTGTTTTTACGGCAGTTCCTGATGGTGCGTCTTTCTTTTGATTGTGGTGAAGTTCAATAATTTCAGCATTCTCAAAATATTTGGCCGCTTGTTCTGCAAACATCATCATCAAAACAGCACCTGTTGAAAAATTAGGAGCGATAAAACATCCAGCATTGTTTTCTTTTGAAAGTTTTTCAAGTTCTGCAATTTGATCGTCAGTTAAACCTGTTGTGCCGATAACAATTTTTATTCCGTTGGTTAAACAGTATTTGGCATTCTCAAAAATTGACTTTGGTTGTGTAAAGTCAATTACAACATCAATATCACAAGATTTTTTAGCGTCTTCAATAGTTTTAAATAAATCACCTGCTATATCTATTTGTGCAACCAGTTCGGTTTCAGGGCATTCTGTAACTGCGTTAACAACTTCTTTGCCCATTTTGCCCAAAGCTCCACATACCGCAACTTTTATCATAATTTTCTCCTTATTTGTTTTTTAATTCTATCAGAAACAAAAAATTTGTGGTATTATGAAATTGCGTTTAGTATTAGGGGAGAAAAATTATGGCAGAAGCAAAAATTTTGGCAACAATTGAAAGAACTGAAACAGAACAATTACAAATCTCTGTTAGTGAATACAAAGGAAGAAGCTATTTCAATTTAAGAATCCATTATACAACTGATGGTGGTCAAACCTGGCTTCCAACAAAAAAAGGAGTTACTTTTGCGCCTGAGCAACTTGATGTTTTAGAAGAAGCAATTCAAGAAGCTCGTAAAGAATTTATGGCAGAAGAATAATGAAATATGCTCTTGCTCTTGTAAACATAAAAGGGCTGGGAGTAAAAACTTTCAGTTATCTGATTCCTGACGAAATGAAGGATAAGCTTCAAATTGGTCAGGCTATTTTGGTCCCTTTTGGAAGGCAAGGGCTTATAAATGCGTTTTGTGTGGGTTTTTCGGATTATTTACCAGGGGATTTTAAGGTTAAAAAGATTAATAAAATCCTTGATGAAACGCCACTTTTTTCAATTGATTATTTAAAACTTTTAGAATGGGTTGCCAATTATTATTGTTGTGATTTAGTGACAGTATTAAATGCTGCAATTCCATTAAAGCTAATTGAAAAAGCTTCAAAAACGGAACAGTCAATAGAATTTGTTACGTTTGACGGTGCTACAAAAAGACAATTGCAAATTTTAGAGTTGCTAAAAGATCTTGGTAAAATGCCATTAATCGCATTTGAAAAACAAGCAAAAACAACACGTACAACAATCAAAAAACTTGAAGAATTAGGCTGTGTAAAATTAGTTGCGGAAGAACTTTATAGAAATCCTTTGGATATTTTAAGAATTACCGAAAAAGAACCATTGTTTGAATTGTCTGCTGACCAACAAAAAGTTTACGAGGGAATACGTCAATTAATTACCCCTCACCCTGACCCTCTCCCGCAAGGGGCGAGGGAAGCTGCTCGACATTTTTACACCGAAATGAGCCTAAAATACTCAAAAGAGTTAAGGCAAAACATGACTGATGCCGAACATCTTTTATGGTATTTTTTAAGAAACAGACAAATGAATGGGCTAAAATTCAGAAGGCAAGAAGCCATTGATAATTATATTGTTGATTTTGTTTGTTACGAAAGAAAGTTAATAATTGAACTCGATGGTGGTCAGCATAACGAATTACAAATCGCCGAAAAGGATAAAAAACGAGAAGTGTACTTAAATAAGCAAGGTTTTAGGATCCTTAGATTTTGGGATAATGATGTTCTGCAAAATACAGAAAGTGTACTCGAAAAAGTATTTAATGAGACTTATCACTCTCCCCTTGCGGGAGAGTCGAAATCTTTGATTTCGGAGAGGGGTGGAAATCAAGCTTCAAAAACAATTCTTTTGCATGGTGTTACTGCAAGTGGAAAAACAGAAGTTTATTTTAAATTAATTGATGACACAATAAAATCAGGCAAAAATGTTCTCTTCTTGGCTCCTGAAATTGCCCTTGCTTCACAACTTACAAAGCGTTTGGCAAAAAAATTTGGTACTGAAGATGTTGCTATTTGGCATAGTAGTATTTCTGACGGTGAACGATATGACGTTTGGCAAAAGCTTTATAAAAACGAAATCAAAATTTTGGCTGGGGCTCGTTCTGCTGTTTTTGCACCGTTGCAAAATATTGGTCTAATTATCATTGACGAAGAACACGAAGGCGCTTATAAACAAACAAGTCCTGCGCCACGTTATGACGCTAAAGTCGTTGCACAAAAACTTGCAGAATTACATAACTGTTCTTTACTTTTAGGTTCTGCAACACCTGATATTTCAGTTTATTACAGGGCAAAAAATACAAACAATTTATTTGAACTTAAAAAAAGATTTAATGATGCGAAAGTTCCGCCTGTAACTGTTATAAATATGCAGGAACACGGTCGGGCAGCTTATCGTAATGTTATTTCGAAACCGTTGCAAACAGCAATAAATGAAACGCTGGAAAAAGGTCAACAAGCAATTTTATTGATTAATCGTCGAGGGTTTTCGACCTTTACACAGTGTCAGGCGTGTGGTCATGTTGTTGAATGCCCAAACTGTGCAATTCCTATGATTTGGCACACAAAAGATCAAAAACTCAAGTGTCATTATTGTAATCACGTACAGGCTTTTCCTGATTTTTGTCCTGAATGTGGTTCTGATGCTTTAAAAAATAGTGGAACAGGCACACAAAAAATTGAACAATTTATAAAAGAACTTTATCCTGAGAAAAATATTGAGCGAATTGATAGCGATATTTTGGTTAGAAAAGGTGAACATATCAGACTTTTGGAACGTTTTCAAAATGGCGATATTGATATTTTAGTGGGAACGCAAATGATTGCAAAAGGTCTAGACAATCCAAATGTCACTCTTGTAGGTGTAATTTCTGCCGATGCAAGTTTTAACCTGCCCGATTTTAGAGCATCTGAAAGAGGATTTCAGCTTTTAACTCAGGTCGCAGGTCGTGCAGGTCGTGGGGATTTTGCAGGTCGTGTATTTTTCCAAACTTATAACCCAGAATATTATGCATTAGAAAGTGCTAAATCTCAAAATTACAGTGATTTTTATGACAAAGAAATTATTGCTCGTGAAGAGTTTGATTATCCACCGTTTAGCCAAATAATCAGACTTGTCTTGTCTGGTGAAAACAATTTTAGAGTCGAAAAATCTGCTCAAGAAATTGCTCTAAGACTTTGTACAATGATAGAGAAATATGGGATTTCTGAGCGTTTGGAAGTTTTAGGTCCGACAAATTGTGTAATTGAAAGAATAAATGGTCAATATCGTTTTCAAATATTAATAAAAAACAAAATGGCAGAAAAGGGTCATATGTTTATCACAAGTTTTTTGAATAAAATCACAATGCCAAAAGACATCAAACTCACAATTGACGTGGATCCGTTGGATATTTTATAAAAAAAGTCAGGGTGACTACTCCCTGACTATATAGGAGAGCGTATGTTATCTCTAACATAGGCTTCAAGATTGTTTTGTGGCGTAATTAATCGATGACACAAACTGCCTGATTGTCTCCATCGTAGCGACCACCGCCACCTAAACCAGTACTTGTAGAGCCAAAACTTCGGTAGTATGCATTATCTGCAGAGTATGCACCATTTGTCCACACAACGAAGTAAGGAGAAATCTTAAATCCAAGGGAAAGTGCTTTAGAGTCATCTCTACATTCTACTTCGACCCCATATTCTCCATATTCCCCACCATTTCCTTCAGCATCTTGACACTTTGTATATCCTCGATATGGCACGGTCATTCCGTATATATATGTTGCAATATCTGCTAATTGTTGTTCTGTAGGCATATTGCTTTTACCTCCACATAACGCAACTGCCCCTGCCCAATAATCACCATTTGTTTGGCAATCTGAATCACCACAACACTCACGTATTCCATAATCGGACATAAATTTTTGATCATCTGCATCGGTAGAGGTTCCATCACTTTGACAAGCATTCCATTTATGTGGTTCAGGTGTAAATGGTGTACCGAATTTTGTTCCTTCAATTTTGAACGCATGTAATTTGTTAACGTTAAGCATTCTTAAATCTTTTGTACTTTCATTTGGACTTTTATTCCCAGACGTATCATAAATCATGGAGATACACCCCATACCAGTAACAGTATTAGAATAAGGATCTTGTCTACAACTAGGATCATAAGCTAAAACCCCAGCCACACCGTTAGCAAATTGAACCCCAACAGTATTAGTACCAAAAGGTTCTTTTCTTAATTTAGAAGAATCAGTAAATGTAGTTATATCCATAGTTTCAGTTTCAGGGAAACCGTAAGTAAATATTTTAGGGAAACAACTATCTAATTTATCGTTATTACAAGTTTTGATAATCTTAATATGTTTTTTTAATTCATTAACAAAATCTTCAGTAGTGGTATACCCAGCTAAAGTTTGTTGAGTATTCATAACTTTAAGAGCTTCTTCTAATTTTCTTTCAAAAACAGAAGCCGAGGTGCTCCAACTTTTAGCTTGATAATTCGCAACAAGCGTAGGAATAGTCATCGCAGCAACTATACCAATGATACCTAATGTTATCAAAACCTCTGCAAGGGTGAACCCTCTACGCGCTGTCATTCCGAACTTGTTTCGGAATCTATCCATTTTACCCGTAAGGGCTGAATCATAAGCATTGATAGATCCTGAAACTAGTTCAGGATGACATAATTTTTTAAATCTTTTTTTCATATAACCTCCGATTTGCCATTATCTAAATATAATGACCTAAATAACAATAGAATTGCTCATATACAAGTAATAGTATAATCTTGTTTACCACAATTTGTCAAGTGAATTATAATCTGAATATGAATGCTAGAAACAAGATAAAATCTCTTATAGCTTTAAGATGTCTTACAATTACTAAGCTTGCTGAAATGATGAAAGAAAAAACAGGCAAGCCTTATACCTTTAAAAGTCTTACGGGTAAATTACAAAGGGGATCACTTTCTTTGGATGAAGCATATATTATTGCTAATTTGCTTGATTATAAGTTAGAATTTATTGAAAAGTAGCTATTAATTCTTTTGTTTTTTGGCGGATTTCGTTATCAACTGCAAAAATTTCATCAATTGTCGGGGTTTGAATTGTTTTGTGTTCAGACATCATTTTTTCTACTATTTCATAGATGTTATGGAGTTTGATTTTGCCATCCAAAAATGCAAATACAGCTTCTTCATTTGCTGCGTTTAAGCAAGTTGTCATTGTTCCGCCGATTCTACCAGCTTTATAAGCCAATTTTAAGCAAGGGAATTTTTCAAAATCTGGTTCTTGGAAATCCAATCTTGCAATTTCTGTGAAGCTAAAACTTTTTGATTTTATACCTTCAAATCTTTCAGGATATGAAATTGCATATTGAATTGGAATATGCATACTCGGTAAACCTATTTGTGCAACAACACTTCCGTCTTTGTATTCTATTGCTGAGTGAATAATGCTTTGAGGGTGAACAACAACTTCGATATTATCGTAATCAAAGCCAAATAAATGGTGAGCTTCTATAATTTCCAAGCCCTTATTCATCAAAGTTGCACTGTCAACTGTAATTTTTTTGCCCATATTCCATTTAGGGTGAGCTAAAGCTTCTGTGACTGTGGCATTTTTCATTTCTTCAATAGATTTATTTAAAAATGGGCCACCTGAGGCTGTGATAATTAATTTTTCAACTTGAGAAATGTTTTTTATACATTGGTGAATTGCGCAGTGCTCGCTATCAACAGGAATAATATTAACGCCATATTTTTTAGCTTCTGCCATAACAATATCGCCTGCCATAACAAGAGTTTCCTTGTTTGCAAGAGCGATATCTATGCCGTTTCTAATTGCTGTTAGAGTAGGCTTTAAGCCAATTTTGCCTGAACAAGCGACAAGGATGATGTCGTTTTCTTTGTCAGAGCAAATTTTTTCCAAACCATCTTCTCCTAAAACCGTATATTTAGGATTGAAAATTTTAGCTTGTTGCTTTAAAAGTTCTGCATTGGATCCACCAGCAAGAGCTATAATTTCAAATTTATCCTGAAGTTTTTCAATAACTTCAAGAGCTTGTCTTCCGATAGAACCTGTTGAACCAATTATGCTAATTTTTCTCTTCATAATCTAATTATAAATCAAACAAAAAGAAAGGAGCCTTTCGGCTCCTTTTTAAACTGATTCTTCTGATGGCGCCATTGATTTGCTATCATTTACATAGTTGGTTAGTTGTTTTAACGCTTGTTTATATGCGTTAACTGTTCCATTACCACCTAAGCAACCGCCTTGGCAAGCCATAACTTCAATTAAGTTACCAAGTTCGCAAACGCCATTTTTAGCATATTTTTTCAAATCTCTGATTGATTGTTTGTCTAAACCATTAATTACAACAGGATAAGTTGGTAAGTGTTCTGGAAGCATTTTTTGAACTGCTTGTGCAACACCACCAGTTACAGCGTAATTTCTTGATTCAGCAGAAGCATCGTAGCTAAATTCGATTTCTCCGCATTCAGAAACTTGAACACCTAAAGCTACAAACCAAGCACCTAATTCTTCGTAGTTTAATACAAAGTCTACATTAGGGTTTTTCATAGCTTCTTTACGTTTAGCATTACATGGGCTGAAGAATACTGTAATCGCATCTGGATGTTCGCGCTTAACAATTTCAGCTGTATAATAAAGCGGAGTTTTTGTATCTGATCTGAAAGGTTTCATCTCAGGAATATGTTTATCAACCAATTCATTATATCCAGCACAGCAAGAAGTTGTCATAAATTCTTCACCTTTTTCCATGCGTTCTTCGAATTCTGCTGCCTCTGTTCTTGTTGTAATATCAGCACCTTGTGCTACTTCATAAACTTCTGCAAATCCTAAATTTAGAATTGCTTCTTTTAATTGTTTTGGAGAGCAAGGTAATTGACCCATAATTGCAGGTGCAACCATTGCTATAACTTTTTTCCCTGCTTTGATATTTTTCAAAATGTCTAAAATTTGGCTTTTTTCGTGAACAGCGCCGAAAGGACATGCTGAAACGCATTTGCCGCATGAAATACATTTGTCAAAATCAATTTGTGCATAACCTTCTTCGTTTTTAGTAATAGCACCTACAGGACATGCATTTTCGCAAGGTACAATTATTTTTGTAATTGCTTGGTATGGACAAACTTGTGCACACATACCACAATTTTTACATTTAGCAGGATCGATAACTGATTTACCATTTTGTACGCTTATTGCACCAAATTTACAAGTGTTTACGCAAGGTCTTGCAACACAACCTTGGCAAAGATCAGTTACATAAATTCTTGAAGGTACACAACCTTTACAAGCAGATGTAAGTACTGTTAAAGGGTCGGTTTCTGGAACTTCTCTTTCTAACGCCTTTTCTGCTAATGTTGACAATAATACGCTATCATCAGCATCTTCGATTGACATACCTAAACCAGCAACAGTTCTGTCTCTTAGAATAGCTCTTTCTTTGTGAATACAGCATCTATAAGGAACTTCGCTGCCTTTTGGTCTCATTGCAAACGGAATTAAGCGAGTGTTTTCTGCAAAATTTTCGCTCAAATACGCTCTTATTAATCTGACTAAAATTTCACGCTTTAAGTGTGAAGTTTGTCTTGGGGTAGCATTCATACTCATTTTTTCTTTTTCCTTTATATTATTTTAAGTGTTCTTCAATTGTTGCTAAAACTTTTTCAACAGTTGCTTCTTTTACAATTTCATCGTCAACTTTTACATATGGTGCTTTTGAAAATTCCCAGTCAATTGAGCATAAACCAAGGCATGGAACACCTGATACATCTACTCTTTCACCATATTTTTTAGGAACTAATTCAATCAATTCCTGTAAATTTGCAGAACCCATAACAAAACATGTTGTACCTAAACATACTTTTACACTAACTTTTTTGTCCATTTTTCTACCTTCCTTACATATACTGTATATTGACTTTTTTGAAATACTTCCTTTGAAGCACATCAGACATTTTTTTAATTATGTTCTTCCTGATTTCTATTTCAACTGGAAGACTTGGATCATAATGCGCCTGATTTAATTTTGCACCAACCATGAATGTAATGCAATCCGTATCTAGCATGAATTTCATTAATTCTCCTGCTGCGTCTTTTTTCATTTCACCACTTTCAAGATATTCATACGTTCTAGTTAATGTTAAAATTCCCTCTGTAACTAAATCAATACCGTTCATTTCTGAAATCGCTGGAAGTTTTCCAACATTCATGCAAGGGTTAGTTTTGATTGGGATATTCAATTCTCTTGATATTAAGTTCGCAGTTGTACCGCCAGCGATAGCTTTTTTGCCGTTAAAATCAATTAGGGCTTTTGCATAAAAACTGTCTTTGTCCTGGTGATATGGAGGACCTGTGAAAATAACTGAGTTTCGAGGTTCTCTGTAGTATACGCAAACTGCTGAAACATCGTCTTTTGGTTGTTTGTCGGGTTCTTTTAATATTGCTTGTTTTACAACACGCGATGCTAGTTGATAGCTTGAAATTTCGGGATTGTTTTGTAACTCTCGTTTTACAATTTCGATTAATCCCTCTCTTCGAAGTCCTAATCTATATTCTTTTGAGCCTAGTGCGGACTGAGTAAGCCCGTCAGAACAGAATAAGAGTCTGTCATTTGCTTGTAATTTAATATTATAAATATGCATGTGGCGACTTGGAAATTCTTTTGAAGTTAGAACTTTATATTCTGGTTCAAGAACTTCGCCATTTCTTATCCATAAAAATTGAGGGTTACCCTCTTCTACAATTTTAGCGTTACCGTCTTCATCGCAATCGAGTGCAGAGAAAGTAGAATAGCTGATTTTTCTAACTTGACAAACAGGTAGTGAGTTCATAATTGTTTCGCAAGATTTTTTTAAACTTTCGCCAGCTTCAATAAATTTTAA